>NZ_JBSIUM010000006.1:0-176091 GCF_054052285.1 Pasteurella sp. P03HT | reverse complement strand
GCGAAATCGGCGACCAGTGCAGAAGTGGTGAAAGAATTCTTAACTGAATTAAGTCACAAACCGTTACCAGAAGTGAATAGTGCGGTCACAAAAGCCAAAGTAAGTGGTGAAGAGCCAATCTATGCGAAAATCGATAAGAGCCCTGAAGCGTTAGCGAGAGCGAAAGCACGCGGTGATGAAGCAGCAGCGAACACGGTGAAAGTGAAAACTGATCTTGAATCGGATGTTCCACCTGCGTTACCTCCACGTTCGAGCGAGGCGACCTCTAGCGCAGAAGGCAGTGTGACACCAAAAGCAGCTACGAAAGAAAAACCACCTGTTGCACCAAAACCAAAAGTGAAAGTGGTGGTGGAAAATGATGCTGATGGTGTTGCGAGAACACGTGTTGTTGTTCAACCAGAAATAGCAGAAGCACCGCAAGTACGCACGCGTCCAATAGGTAACAGTGATTATGCGGAAGTGGTAGACGGTGTACCGCAACTACAACCAAGAAGCAAAGCACCTCAAACCGTTGAAAGCGATTATGCAGACATCGTAGACGGGGTCGTGCAAACACAACCTATTGTGAAAGCGCGTCTCGCAGAAGAGGCAGCAACGCCGAATAAACTTAAAGTAGATGATGGTTTATATGCAACAGTAGATAAGAGCCCTGAAGCGTTAGCGAGAGCGAAAGCACGAGGCGATGAAGCTGCTGCAGCACAAGCATCAACGAGAAAAGTTCAAGTGGAAGAAGACGCACCAGCGTTACCGAAACGTGCGGCTGATTTGAGTGTGGATGATGCAGCAAGTGAAGCTGGCGCGACAGAACCGAAATTCAGAAGCTTACCAATTGATTTGGATGAAAACGAGGCGACAACGGCACCTGCTCAAACTAAAGCAACGCCAGTCAGCGATCGTATTCAACAAAAAGAATTGGTTGAGCAGTCACGTGGTGTATTGAAGCAAGTTCAAGACCAATTCCAACCATTGAAAGTGAAAAACAAAATTGATGCAGTTCGCTCATCAGTGGAAGAATACGGCGGTGAAGTCAGCTTCAAGTTCGCGCAATCTAAAGGGGAAGTGTATAAAGAAATCGTTAAACACTTAGAAACCCAAAATGGTGTGTGTGAATCGACTTGTGCACACTGGATTGCGAAGAAAGTGGATCCACAAGATGACAACTTCTGGAATAGCCTATATGAAGGAGGTAAGAAAGGTCACTTGAAACAAGAAACTATCGATTCAATTAAGAAACTCCAAACTGAGTTTATTAATAGTGGTAGTGCGACACAGCAATTCAAATTGACAGATAGCTGGTTACAAGAACAAGGCGTCGTACCGAAAGAGAAAACATTCGGTAGCTTAAGTCGTCGTGATGAAGTGGCGGGTACGGTATCCAAAACGGATGTTTCAGCGTTATCAAAAGCGATCTTAGACACAGGTAATGAAACCTCTGGTGTGAAAAAAATCTCGATTAACCTCGAGGGTGGTTCACATACCGTTTCTGCGGCTATTCAGGGACAAAAAGTCGTCTTCTTTGATCCAAACTTTGGTGAAATGACGTTCCCAAGCCATCAAAAATTTGAGGCATGGTTAAAAGAAGCGTTCTGGAATAAGAGTGGTTACGCAGGTAAGAACGAAGGCAAACGTTTCTTTAATGTCGTGAACTATGAATTACCTGCGAAAGCTGCTGAGAATAATCATGGTGGTCAAGTGAAACCGACTACGGCGTCACCGTCTGATGTGAATTTAAAAACCAGAGCACCTTCAAATACAGAAGGAAGTGCAACGGAAAGTTCAATTCAAATCAAACGCGATGCAGCACGTGGCGAAAGCTATGTGACGAAAGACGATGTCGTAACGGCGATTACGAATACTAACTATATTCCGAAACCTGTCACAGAAGCGGAAGCACTGTTTGAGAAAGCAAGACAAAAAGCGAAATCAGCAGATAGTGCAAAAGAAGCAGAGAAAAAATTAGCGTTGATTGCGAAGGAGTCGAAAAACCTACCAAAAGAACATTTATTGAAAGCAACAAATGACTTGGTTAATGGCATGAGTACTGAAGAAATTCGTGCATTAAGACAAGAGCATAAAAAAGGTGCAGTGTTGCCGAGCAAAGATGTGATTCAAGGTTTTGATGGCGAAAACGTCAAGAGCATGGGTAAAATTCTGAAAAATATCCAATTTGAAGACGGCTATGTTGAAACAAGAAAACAAATCAATGAGAAAATTGTTGAGAAATTAGACTCAAACAAAGAATTCCATGATTTGATGAACAAAAAACTTTCTGGTAATGAAGAAGGTATCCGTAAATTGTTTGATATTGTCGAAACTGCAAAACGTGAATCGCTTAAAGAGGTCACTGGCATTGAAGGCACAAAAGCAACATTAGAACTGAATACCAAAAATGGACCATTATCAATGGGTCAAGGGTATTACGCTAATGATGAAGTGCATATGAATGCAAAACCAATTGCGAGTTTCTTAAGAAGTAAACAACGCAATAACCAAGAGATTTTGGATACGATTGTTCATGAGTTAACACACCATGATCAAGCGCAGATCACGAAACACCGCTATGACAATAGTTTGCCAGAGACGTTGAAAACCGATGCAAATGTCTTGGCGTTAAATGAAAACTATTATATTGATGCGGATCTTTCAAATTTCTCGGCTTATAAAAAACAGCCGTTAGAAAGAGAAGCCTTTAGTTCTGGTCATAATCTGAGTGAAGAGCTTAGTAAGTTGGTTGCTCGCGGTTATCAAGGTAAAGTTCAAGAAATTGAAACGATTGAACATTTACCGAATAAACTGAATAACCTTGAGTCACCACGAGCTGCGCACGCAGAATTAGGTGAAAATGCCTTAATCTATGGATTAAAACAAGGCAGAAAAGAACTGATCGCGCGAGCAAATGCGGCAGATACAGAAGGGAATAACGCGATTCTAGCGGATAGCTATGTCGGTAAATTGAATCTTGGATTTGAGTTTGCTCAATTGAGTTCATTTGCAAAACAAGTGAAAGCAGGCAATGTGAGCGAGCAAGATATTCAAGAGATCGCTTCATTTACTGATTCTATGGCAAAAATGGCGCGTCGTGATGATTCGAGAAACCGTATCAATGAAGCAAATGTTGAAGATAACCAACGTATTATTCGTGAGTTAATCAAGAATGAAAATGCAGTGGATGCCTTGAAACGTATTGCGACCTTGAGCGATCAAGAACAAGACATGTACGATGCCTTGAGAAAAAATCCAAAATTCGATATGGAAGAGCTACAAGAGTCAGCTAACTACACTACGGAAGAAAATAAAGCCATTCGTGACTATCAAACGACACAAACGGCTTTAAATGACGCCCGAATGGATTTCTTTGCAGAAAAAACGAAGTTTATTGCGAAAGAAACGTTAGAACGTGGTGGACAATTATATTTCGCGTTAGATGGCTTGGCGACAGATACACCAACTTATCGAGAAAATTCAAAAATTGATTTAGCTCGTTTGAAAGAGGTGTTTGATCCTGCAAATCCGTTCTATGATTCTGTGACATCGAGAGAGTTAAGATACTTGTATGAAAACTACAAAGATCATCCAAACTTGAAATTTACGATTAAGGATCATGTTATTGAGAATCCGCTAAAAACATTAGAGATTCCAACTACGGAAAGTGCGGTTTCTTCTGGTGAACAAAGTACGGCATACAAAAAACAATTGTTGCCTAACTTGTTCAAGCGTAAAGCAAAATCAGAATCAGAAGGTCCAAAAATCGAGCATCTTGGTGGAACAACAGATAAAGACGCGTTCTATTTCCCATTAGATAAGATCGTGACGAAAAATAATGGTATTTCTAAAGATATGAAAGTGAATCTTGATAATATTAAGAAAGCATTCAACCCGAAAGATAGCCATTATGAGAGTTCGGAAGCGAGAAATCTAAGAGCGTTGTATGAACAAGATCCAACGATGTCTTCTACTCGATTTGTGATCGGTAACCAAGTGATTGAAAATCCATTTAAATCACCTGAGTTACAAGATTACATTAAGAAACATCATGTGAACGAGCCAGTTGCGAAGAAAGCAAAACCATTACCAGCGGTACCGACTAAAGCGGTGGCAGGTAAAGAAGACGCTTTACAAAAACCATCTCATACTAACCCAAGAAAACCTGTGCAACCGCCGAAGCCAAAAGCGGAGCAAGCGGCTGATCCAAGCGCTATTTATGCACAAGTGAATAAAAATAGAAAAGCGGCGCAAGTAGACGGTTTCTATCCTGAGTCTCAATTGAGAACCAGAAGTGATCGAATTGTAGAACAAGTGAGCCATGCACCGACAACGGAGCCAACTTATGCGGACTTACAATTCCCTCGCAACGCAACGCGTTCTCAGGCACATGGCTCAGATGCGGTGATTTATGATGAAGTGGCATCTGCGGCACAACGCAATGGTGCGAAAAAGCCAGAGAAACCAAAAACAGCGCAAAAACCTCAGAAACCACAGGCATTAAGTCATGGGATTATTCCAGAATCACAACTGAAAACCAGAAGTGATCGTCTTGTGGAGCAGGTGAGTCATGTACCAACAACGGAACCAACGTATGCTGAGTTGCAGTTCCAAAATCAAGGGAAACACGCACCGCGCCGTGATTCAAATGAGGTGGTATATGAAACGCTGACGCCTAAAGCACCGAGCAAACCTGCGCCTAAAAAGCCAGAAAAACCGCAGAAAGTGCAAAAGCCTCGCGCCGCTCAACCACTTAGCAAAGGGATTATTCCTGAGTCACAACTGAAAACCAGAAGTGATCGAATTGTAGAACAAGTGAGTCATGCACCGACGACTGAACCCGTCTATGCTGACGTGCAATTCCGTCCAGCGGGTAAGAATCAAAATGTGATTTCTTCTCACGAAGAAACGATTTATGAGAAAGTTGGGACAAAAACGCAGGAAGAACCGATTTATCAAAACGTGATTAGAAAAAATGCGAAATGATAAACGAAACTTGCTAATAATATAGCGTTGTCAACAAAATAGGGTCTCATTATGAGGCCCTATTTTTTTATATTGTATGAGTCAATAAGTGTGTTATTGCTTATGCGAGCAAGGTATCGGATATGATGTATTGGCAAGCGTGTGTTAGGTATCAGTAACATAGACGATAGACGCAGCGAGTGAGTATTGTGATGGCTGCATAGTGAGGGTGTTTATACAGTATAAAAAGAGAAAAGGCAGCGTACTGAGTGCTGCCTATTATAGAAAGATGAGTGCTGCAATCGTGCAGCGTATTCGAGGGAAGAAAAGCTTACTCGTCCATATAACCTAAGCTACGCAATGCGCGCTCATCGTCTGCCCAACCAGATTTGACTTTTACCCAGAGTTCTAGGTGTACTTTATTATCAAATAAGCGTTCCATATCTGCACGCGCTTCGGAACCAATTTGTTTAATCTTCTGACCTTTGTTTCCAATGACCATTTTCTTTTGACCTTCTCGTTCGACAAGAATGAGTCCATTGATTTCATAAGTGCCGCGCTCATTGACTTTAAATTGTTCAATTTCTACCGTCACGGAATAAGGCAATTCTTCGCCAGTAAAACGCATGAGTTTTTCTCGAATAATTTCGGAGGCCATAAAACGTTGGGAGCGGTCGGTAACATATTCCTCAGGGAAATGATGTACTCCTTCACGTAGGGATTGGCGTACAATTTTTTCTAGTTCATCGACGTTTTTCCCTTTTTCCGCAGAAATGGGTATGACATGCGCAAAATCAAATTTTTCAGTTAACGTCGAGATGAAAGGCAACATCTCTTCTTTATTTTTAATGTTATCAATTTTGTTAATAGCTAATACAACGGGCGCTTTAGCGGCACGTAGTTTATTCAGCACCATTTCATCATCATCGTTCCAATGTGTGCCATCTACAACAAAAATAATTAAATCCACATCGCCGATTGCGCTGCTTGCCGCACGATTCATTAAGCGGTTAATTGCACGCTTTTCTTCAATGTGAAGCCCTGGTGTATCCACGTAAATGGCTTGGTAAGGACCTTCGGTTTGGATTCCAACAATGCGATGTCGTGTTGTTTGTGCTTTGCGCGAGGTGATGGAAATTTTTTGCCCTAAGATTTTATTGAGCAACGTTGATTTGCCAACATTGGGACGACCGACGATGGCGATAAAGCCACAATAAGTCGTGCTATTGTCTGTTAACATGGTTTCTGTCATTTGTTTTCCAATTCTTGTAAAAGTTTTTCTGCTGCCGCTTGTTCTGCTTTTCGGCGACTTGAGCCGATGCCAACAAAAGTGCGGTCGATCGTTTGAATATTACATTCCACCGTAAAGGTTTGACAATGCGCTTCCCCTTTGATGTCGACAACATGATAAGTGGGTAGGGGTAAACGCTTGCCCTGTAAATATTCTTGTAAGCGAGTTTTAGGATCTTTTTGATTTTCGCCAGGTTTAATTTGGCTAAGTAGCGTTTGGTACCAGGTTTTTATGACTTGATTGGCCGTGTCAAAATTGCTATCAAGTGAGATGGCACCGATAATCGCCTCTACACAATCGGCGAGGATAGATTCGCGGCGAAATCCGCCGCTCTTTAATTCTCCAGGGCCTAATGCCATATAATCCCCTAGCTCAAATTCACGCGCTAAGATCGCGAGCGTAGGTTCTCTGACGAGCGACGCTCGCATTCGACTTAATTCCCCTTCATTCGATTTAGGGAATTGATGGTACAAGGCTTCAGCAATGGTGAAATTCAAAATTGAATCACCAAGAAACTCAAGACGCTCATTGTGTTTAACCGCGGCACTACGATGAGTTAAGGCTTGTTTGAGCAGGGTCTCTTGTTTGAAACAATAACCAAGTTTGCGTTGTAAACGTTCTAAATTTGAGGTCATTATCTTTACTTAATTTCTGTAAAAAAGCGTTCGAGGCGAATACCTGTCGGCCATTGATCTTGTTTTTTATCTAAACTCAACCAGATGTAAGTCGCTTTTCCAACAATGTTCTTTTCTGGTACAAATCCCCAGAAACGACTGTCTTCACTATTATTGCGATTATCACCCATCACAAAATATTCACCTTCGGGGACGACCCATTCGGTCACCCCATTGTCTTTTGAACGATAGGCTTTATAGCGAAATCCTTCATTTGCCAGATCTTCAGGATTTGGGTACCAGTGAATTTTATGAGAGATGTCGCCTGTTTCCGTGGTTTCTAATGGGCTTGGTCCATATAAGTATTCACCTTTATGATTACGACCAATGAGATACTGGAAATCTGGATTTTCAACTGGTTCACTGTAGGTAAATGGTTTAGTGATGCAGTTTACTGTACATTCTTTTCCATCTTTTGCGTAAGTAAGTGTTAACTGGCGAGTATATTCATTATATTGAATTTTGTCTCCCGGTGTTCCGACGATCCGTTTAATATAATCCACATTAGGTTGTGGTGGTGCTTTGAAGACGATGATATCCCCTCGTTCTGGTTTGCCTGTTTCAATCAACGTATTTTGAAAAACAGGATCTTTAATACCATACGCATATTTTTTTACTACTAAGAAATCGCCAATGCGTAATGTCGGCTCCATTGAGGAAGAGGGAATTTGAAACGGTTCAAACAAAAATGAACGCAAGATCAGCACAAAGGCAAGCACAGGGAACAGCGATGAGAGAAACGCAGAGCCCTCTGAAATGGGCTCAATCTTGGCTTTTTCTTCTTCGCTGAGTGGTTGACCTGAGCGTTGTTCTGCACGCACGATTTGGCGGGCACGCTTTGGTAGAACAGTGAAGCGGTGGTAACACCATAACACGCCAGAAATTACCGTTAAAATAATCAGTAAAATAGAAAATGTATTGGGTAAGGCAAAATAATCTAATGCCTTCCACATACCAAATCCGACGGCTAATAAAATCACGAGAAATAAGTTTGACATGGGCGTTCCTTATTTATCTTTTCCAACGTGTAAAATCGCTAAGAATGCTTCTTGTGGTACTTCTACGTTACCTAAAGACTTCATGCGTTTTTTCCCTTCTTTCTGTTTCTGTAACAGTTTTTTCTTACGGCTGACGTCCCCACCATAACATTTTGCTAAGACGTTTTTACGTAATTGTTTTACGGTTGAACGCGCAATAATGTGGTTACCGATAGCGGCTTGAATGGCAATATCGAATTGTTGACGTGGAATCAATTCACGCATTTTTTCCACTAATTCACGACCGCGGTAAGGCGCATTGTCTTTGTGTACGATTAATGCAAGGGCATCAACACGTTCGCCGTTAATCATAATATCAACACGTACCATGTCTGCCGTTTGGAAACGTTTAAAACCGTAATCCAGTGAGGCATACCCACGTGATGTGGATTTTAAGCGGTCGAAGAAGTCGAGAACCACTTCTCCCATTGGGATTTCATAAGTCAGTGCCACTTGGTTACCATGATATACCATATGAGTTTGTACACCGCGTTTTTCCACACAAAGCGTGATCACGTTACCTAAGTAAGATTGTGGCAATAACATATTACATTCAGCAATCGGCTCGCGAATTTCCGCAATGTTATTGAGTGGGGGTAATTTTGATGGGCTATCCACATAAATCACTTCGCCATCGGTTTTTTCTACTTCGTACACTACGGTAGGTGCAGTCGTAATCAGATCAAGATCGTATTCGCGTTCTAAACGTTCTTGAATGATTTCCATATGTAAAAGACCTAAGAAACCACAGCGGAAGCCAAAACCAAGTGCGGTCGAATTTTCTGGTTCATAGAACAATGACGCATCGTTAAGGCTTAATTTGCCTAATGCGTCACGAAAGGCTTCATAGTCGTCTGAACTGATCGGGAATAATCCTGCATAAACTTGAGGTTTGACTTTTTTAAAGCCCGGTAATACAGAAGAGGCAGGGTTGTTGTGTAAGGTGAGGGTATCCCCCACAGGTGCGCCCAAAATGTCTTTGATGGCACACACGACCCAACCTACTTCACCACAGTTCAATACTGTCGTATCCACTTGTTTTGGCGTAAAGATACCAAGACGATCAACGTTGTAAGATTGTCCAGTTGACATCACTTTGATTTTATCGCCTTTGCGTAAAGTACCATTTTTGATACGTACTAACGAGACGACGCCGAGGTAGTTGTCAAACCATGAGTCAATGATCAATGCTTGTAATGGCGCTTCTGGATCGCCTTCTGGGGCGGGAATTTTGTGGACGATTTCTTCTAGTACATCCTCAATACCAAGACCAGTTTTCGCTGAGCAGCGTACCGCTTCCATTGCGTCAATACCGACGATGTCTTCGATTTCTTCGGCAACACGTTCAGGGTCTGCCGCAGGCAAGTCAATTTTATTTAAGATCGGTACCACTTCGAGATTCATTTCGATTGCAGTATAACAGTTTGCTAGGGTTTGGGCTTCTACCCCTTGTCCTGCGTCGACGACTAATAAGGCGCCTTCACACGCAGCTAATGAACGTGAGACTTCATAAGAGAAGTCAACGTGCCCTGGTGTATCAATGAAGTTTAATTGATAGGTTTCGCCATCTTTTGCGGTGTAATTTAAGGTTACACTTTGTGCTTTGATCGTGATACCGCGCTCACGTTCAAGATCCATCGAGTCAAGGACTTGCGCTTCCATTTCACGATCGGATAATCCACCACAAGTTTGGATTAAACGGTCAGATAAAGTGGATTTACCGTGGTCAATGTGCGCAATAATAGAAAAGTTACGTATATTCTTCATATTAAAAAATCAATTTAAGTGTAAAAATTTGATAAAGTTAAACTGGACGATTTTACCTGAATATTCACTTGTTCGCTAGCAATAGCTGAAAAGTGCAGCGAAATAAGCCGTGGAGCAGTACGTAGGGAAGAAAAATGCCCCAAACATGTTGGGGCATCGTGATGAATAGGTGGAATGGATTATAAACTTTCTGTGAAAGTACGAGTAATCACATCACGTTGTTGTTCTGGTGTTAATGAGTTGAAACGTACAGCATAACCAGAAACACGGATAGTTAATTGTGGGTATTTTTCAGGGTGATTTACCGCATCTTCTAATGTTTCACGACGTAATACGTTTACGTTTAAGTGTTGACCACCTTCAACTTTCACTGTTGGTGCAACATCAACTGGCAATTCACGATATTCGATTTGACCTAATTCGCTGACTGCAACAATTTGATCTTCAACGAATTCACCTTTAGCACATAAACAACGCGCTTCACCTTTGTCGCTATCTAATAGCCAGAATGAATTTAATAAATTGTCATTAGCTGCTTGGGTAATTTGAATACCTTTAATCATGGTATGCCTCCTAAATTGGCGATTTGTTAATCATTTTAAATTGTTCGCGATTTTATCAAAAATTTTGATGATTTCAAATTGTTTTGACATAGAACAAAGTATTTTTATCATGTAATTTTTAAATTTTGATTTAAGTCAAAATTATTTGTAACTTTTTGATTTATATGCACTTTATTTTAACAAAAATCAAACAAGTATTTAACATTTGATGGTCTGTAACTGTCAATTTTATGCGAAGTTATTTATAATCAATTTGTCATTGAAAGGAGATAAAAATGAAAACGTGGAAAGATGTGATTGGGATAGAAAAAGAACAGCCGTATTTTAAACGAATTTTAGCGTTGGTTCATCAAGCAAGAGCATCTGGCAAGGTGATTTATCCTCCTGCACAGGAGGTTTTTAGTGCATTCCAACTCACTGAATTTGATCAGGTAAAAGTCGTGATTTTGGGACAGGATCCTTATCATGGTCCTCATCAAGCACATGGTCTGGCGTTTTCCGTCAAACCAGGTGTCGCTCCCCCTCCTTCTTTGATGAATATGTATAAAGAATTGTCACAAGATGTCGCTGGTTTTCAGATTCCAAACCATGGGTATTTAATTCCTTGGGCACAACAAGGGGTATTAATGCTTAACACGGTGTTGACTGTCGAACAAGGGCAAGCCCATTCTCATGCTAATTTTGGTTGGGAGACGTTTACAGATCGTGTGATCTCTGTATTAAATGAACAGCGAGAGCATCTTGTTTTTTTACTGTGGGGCAGCCATGCTCAAAAGAAAGGGCAGTTCATTGATCGTCACAAACATTGTGTTTTGACCGCTCCCCACCCTTCTCCTTTGTCTGCGCATCGTGGTTTTTTTGGATGTCGCCATTTTTCTAAAGCCAATGAATACTTAATTCAACAAGGATTATCGCCAATTCAATGGCAATTAAGTTCACGTTAAAAAACAGGAATATCATATTATGTTAGCCATTATTTCACCTGCAAAAACGTTAGATTTTGAGAGTGATACGCCCAAATTCCCATTTTCTCAACCTACGTTGACCGATTACAGCGAGCAGTTGGTTGCAATTTGTCGTCAATTTTCTCCCGCGCAACTTGCCTCACTAATGTCGATTAGTGACAAACTTGCGGGGTTGAATGTAGCACGCTTTGCCGAGTGGCAAAAAACGCACGATGAACACAATGCACGAGCAGCGATTTATGCTTTTAAAGGCGATGTATATACGGGGCTGGATGTAGAATCTTTATCAGTACAAGATGTGCAATTTGCACAACAACATTTGCGTATGTTGTCGGGATTATATGGTTTATTAAAACCCTTAGATTTGATGCAGCCTTATCGTTTAGAAATGGGAACGAAATTGGCAAATCAGCGCGGGAAAGATTTATATGCTTTTTGGGGCAATGTGATTACGACGGCATTGCAACAAGCTATCGATGAACAGGGGGATGATGTCTTAATTAATCTTGCATCAGATGAATACTATAAAGCAGTGAACGAAAACACATTAAAAACCACTATCATTAAACCTGTTTTTTTAGATAACAAAAATGGGCGTTATAAAGTGATTAGCTTTTATGCGAAAAAAGCACGTGGCTTAATGTGCCGTTATATGATTCAACAGCGTGTCACTGAAGCCGAGCAGCTTAAGGGATTTGATTTAGCGGGTTACCGTTTTGATCCCATGAGCTCAAGTAAAACAGAATGGGTATTTAAACGTGATTTGGCGGAATAATATGCAAAAAAGTCGCTTAATGTTAACCGCACTTGTCGCTTTGTTATTAAGCGGCTGTGCCTCAAATTCACAACTTCTTGTTCCACCCCAATTGACTCATAATAAGCACACCTATCGGCTGGTTGCACAGCAAGATTTAGGTTCGATGGCGCGTTTTTTCTACCTTGAAAACGGTGAACAGTTAGAAACGTGGAAAAGTGCGGTGGAGTTATTGCTCGATCGCAATCAGGCGAAGCTGACTTTGGATGAGCGAGCCGCATTGCGTTCACGTGTTTATCAAAATACGGGAGTGAAACACTTCAAATTGCAGAATGAAGAAGATAGCTTATATGCTTATGTGATTTATGAACCTACGGTGAAAAATAATGATTGGCAAGTAGATGTGGCTAAAGGGAAAACTATACAAAATTGTGGTTTTGTGCAATATCAATATTCTTTAAAAGTTCCTAAAACGAAAAAATTGCGTCACATGACCAATGAAAAAGTCGTACGTTATTTAAAAAAATATGTGGTCGAAAAAGAGATGAAACATGTGAAAGCGCATGATTGGCAATGGACTTGTAAATAGATGGAAGAAAAGCTTTACTCCGCACAGGTTAAAAAGGCAGCGAATTGTGCGGTTTATACTGCATTGATGTTGATTTTAGTGAAAGGCTTTGCGTGGTGGGAAACAGGGTCGGTCAGTATGTTAGCATCCGTTGTGGATTCGACCTTAGATTTGGCTGCGTCTTTCTTAAATATGTTGATCTTACGTTTTGCGTTGATGCCTGCGGATGAAAATCATTCTTTTGGGCACGGTAAAGCAGAATCACTTGCTTCGCTGATTCAAAGTGCCTTTATTTCTGGTTCTGCTGTTTTTTTGTTATTACAGGGGATTCACCGTTTTAATGATCCACAGCCGTTGGAAAATACGACATTAGGCATCGGCGTGATTTGTTTTTCTATTCTGATGACGTCAGCATTGGTTTATTATCAAAGCTGTATCGTGAAGAAAACCGACAGCCCTGCGATTAAGGCAGATCAATTACATTATCAAACTGACTTGTTTATGAATGTGGCAATTTTGCTTTCGTTGATTTTGACCTTGTGGGATGTGGTGATTGCCGATGCCATCGGGGCAATTGTGATTGCCATCTATATTTTAGTGAGCGCACTTAAGATGCTATTTGATGCAGTACAGTTGTTGTTAGATCGTGCCTTACCAGATGAGGAAATTCAACAAATTGAACAGATCATTATGTCCGATCCCCGTATTCTCGGCTTTCACGATTTGCGTACACGTCAATCAGGTGCGGTGCGTTTTATTCAATTTGATTTGGAATTGGATGATCATTTGTCGTTCTTAGACGCTCATGATATTACAGAGCAACTTGAGCAGCGTTTGCGAAAAGCGTTTTCATTAGTGGATATCGTCATTCATCATGAGCCCACGAGTGTCGTACAAGCAGAAAAATTAGAAAATGCGAAACTAGATCAAATGTAATGAGTTTTTTGATAAATTTTGCTAGAGCCCTGTTAGTGAATAGTGTAATCTTAGCGACGATTTTGAATTGATTTTTTAGTGAGAAAGGCTGGAATTATGATAAAAAAAATAGCAGTGTTAACTAGCGGTGGTGATGCACCGGGTATGAATGCCGCCATTCGTGGTGTTGTACGCTCAGCGCTATCAGAAGGGTTAGAGGTCTATGGTATTTATGAAGGTTACTACGGTTTATATCACAATAAAATTAAACAAATGACACGTTACAGTGTGTCAGATGTGATTAACCGGGGGGGGACATTCTTAGGTTCGGCACGTTTCCCTGAATTTAAAAACCCTGAAGTACGCGCTAAATGTGCAGAGATCTTACGTTCACATGGTATTGATGCGTTAGTTGTAATCGGTGGGGACGGTTCGTATATGGGCGCCAAATTGTTAACCGAAGAGCACGGTTTTCCATGTGTTGGGATTCCAGGTACGATTGATAATGATGTGGCAGGGACAGATTATACGATCGGTTATCAAACTGCCCTTGAGACTGCGGTAGAAGCGATTGACCGTTTACGTGATACATCAAGTTCACACCAACGTATTTCTATCGTAGAAATTATGGGTCGTCATTGTAGTGATTTAGCCATTTCGGCAGGTATCGCAGGTGGTTGTGAATATATTGTCGCTTCAGAAGTGGCCTTTAATCGTGAAGAGCTCATTCAGCAAATCGAACGTAGTATCATCAAAGGTAAACGTCATGCGATTATTGCTATTACAGAGTTGATCTGTGATGTGAATGAATTGGCACGTGAGATCGAGGAACGTGTTCATCATGAAACACGTGCGACGATTTTAGGACATATCCAACGGGGTGGTACACCTTGCGCATTTGACCGTATTTTAGGCTCTCGTATGGGCGTTTATGCGGTGGATCTCTTACTACAAGGCAAAGGGGGATACTGCGTTGGTATTCAAAATGAGCAGTTAGTTCACCATGATATCATTGATGCAATCAATAATATGCGTCGTGAATTTAAGGCAGATTGGTTAGCACTTTCTAAACGTTTAGACTAATTCGACGTAGATGAGAGAAAAAGAACGGTGGAAATTATCCACCGTTTTTTTATAACTTGAAAACGCTATTTAGTTTTTCGGACTAGCAAACACAGCACTTCATAATGATGTGAGTGTGGGAACATATCAAATAATTGAACTTTTTGTAAGTCATAATCAGTGAGAGACAGCAGGTCTTTCCCCATAGTCTCGGCATTGCAACTGGAATACAGAATAAAGTGCGGTGCAAGTTGATTCAGAAATTGCGCCAGTTCTACACCAATGCCACGGCGAGGTGGATTCACAATCACTAAATCAGGCGTTTGGTTTTGTTCAAATGCAAAATTTTTAGCATCAAGTGCTTGGAAATTCACATTCTTTAAGCCTAATTGTTGAGCAGATTGCGTTGCTGCTGCAATGGCAGACGCCGAAATTTCAATCCCCGTCAATTCAATGTCTTTATCTGGATGAGTTTGTTGCAACACGGCTGCACAATGTAGACCAAAACCCCCCACGCCACAGAATAAATCCCACAGGTGAGTGATGGGTAAATCTTTAATCCATTGTTGTGCTGTGCCATATAACCCTTCTGCTACTTTAGGATTGGTTTGGAAAAAACCTTGTGGACGAATAAAAAGTGGAATGTGATTAAATGATTCGGGTAACGTGTGTTGTTGCGTGAGAAAAATTTCTTTTTCCCCTTCCAAAATAGCCGCGTGTTGCGGCTGAATATTCACACTGACCACATTTAATTGTGGCAATTTTGCCATTAAGCCCGCCAATTCACGTTGAATTAAGGGCAATTTGATTTCTGAACGTAGCACAAATCGGAGCATTAAACCGCCGTCCATTTGGCTTTCAGTCAATAGAATATATTTGAGCTCCCCTTTTTGTTTTGCAATGTTGTAAGGCACTAAGCCTGCACGCGCGATAAAATCTTTTAACACGGTAAAAATTTGAGCAAAATGGGCTGGATAAAGTGGGCAGTCTGTTAAATCCGTCGTGCTTTGTGGGTGGCTCAAAATAGGGCGTTCTACTACGCCACTGACCGCCATTTTGGCTTTATTGCGAAATGCGGTGAGCGGTGAGGTATACGGGGCGACCCATGTGGTTTTCGCACAGTCTAATTGAGTTAGCTGCTGTGTTAAATGTGCCATTTTACGCTCAAGCTGTTTGGCATAAGGTAGACTTAGCCATTGGCATGAGCGACATTGATTTAATTGGTAATGCGGACAAGGAATGGTGAGTTGCATAGGCGAATTGTTATGTTGCTTTCTTATCAAGCCATGCTTGCTGAAGTGCGCTCAGTTTTTTATGGTTTTCAAGCCAACGGGATGTAGATTCTAATGTTGCCCAGGTGAACGACCGACGTTTAAATAATTGGCGTAAACGATTCTGACGCTGTCTAAAGTCAGCTTGGCTTTCTGAGAGCATTAAATTGTCTAATACTTGAATCACGCCTTCTCGTTCATTACAAAGGAGTAGTAAATCACAACCTGCATGGAGTGATTGCTCACAACGTTCTACGAAGTTGCCCATAAACCCCGCGCCTTTCATGCCTAAATCATCAGAAAAAATCGCACCTTGGAAGCCAAGTTGCTGGCGTAAGACCTCTTTTAACCAGTAATGTGATCCACTCGCAGGCTGCGCATCACATTGGCTATAAATGACATGGGCTGGCATCACCGCATGGAGTAAATTTTGCTGAATAAGCTGTTGAAATGGGACGAGATCTTGGGAAAAAATGTCTGCTTTTGTACGCTCATCATAAGGCGTTTCTAAATGTGAATCAGCGATGACATGACCATGTCCAGGAAAATGCTTGCCCGTTGCCACCATACCTGCTTGTTGCATTCCTTGAATAAATGCTGTAGCGAGCTCCGTGGTCATCTCTGCGTCTTGATGAAAACTGCGGTCACCAATGGCTCGACATTGATGCCCAAGATCTAACACTGGTGCAAAGCTAAGATCAATATCCAAGGCTACCATTTCCGCCGCCATTTGCCAGCCTGCTTGTTGTGCCATATCTAAGCGTTGCTGTGGATCAGACAGCAATTCTGCGAACGCCTGCATAGCAGGTAATTGAGTAAAATCTGGGCGAAAGCGTTGTACTCGTCCGCCTTCTTGGTCTACTGTAATTAACAGGTCTTTTTTTACACGTTGCCGTACGGATTGAATTAATGCTTGAATTTGTTGGCGGTCATAAAAATTTCGCGTGAACAAAATTAAACCCGCAACAAGCGGGTGGTGTAAAAGTTCAACTTCTTCAGATGAAAGTTCTTGATTTTTCAGATCGATCAGCAAGGTTGACATAATAGGGATGCCTTTTATTTTAAGCGGATGTATAAACGATAATTCGCACTTTTTTCAGTTGGTTTGTTAAGTTCGATGCGCTGTTTCTCATCAGCATTCAACCGTAATCTGTACGAGGGTGCAAGCTCTTGCTGTGAAACACCTTGTTCGTCATACCAGAACAGACGATAAGTGAGATCATGAGGTTGCTTACTCTTATTTTTAATCCAGGCTGAATGAGGGGATACCTGAGCTTCTATGATAGGCTCAGCATCCGCTTCGATGTTGAGAATCGGTTGAGTTGTGTGTAATAAACTGGTTGGTTTATGGCTACTACAACCAACCATAAGAAAACCAGTGAGAAAAAGTGCGGTGCGTTTTTTCATTATTTTGCTAACATTCTGCCTAATGGTTCACCACCGACAAGGTGCATATGGAGATGGAAAACTTCCTGTCCACCGTGTTTATTACAGTTTACGATCAAACGATAACCGTCTTCGGCAATCCCTTCTTGTTTAGCCAGTTTGGCGGCGACAGTAAATAAACGACCTAGTGTTAATTCGTCTTGTTCACAGACATCATTCACGGTCGGAATTAATTTATTTGGGATAATTAATATGTGCGTTTGGGCTTGCGGAGAGATATCACGAAATGCCGTGACTAAATCGTCTTGATAAACAATATTTGCTGGGATTTCTCGACGAATAATTTTACTAAAAATGGTTTCTTCAGCCATGACCCTTATCCTTTCTTCTATGAGACAAAATTATCTGCATTTTTTAACAGAAAAAGCGCAAAATAGCAATTTTTTGCACCTGTTTTATTTAGGGCTTTTTTTGTTTAAAATTTAATTTAAACAAGCTTAAAAAATGAATGTTAATAGCTTGTTGTAAAGATTTTATTTTAATGTTAATTATTTGATTTATAATGAATTTATTGGATAAATTGATCTGGCGTAAGGAATTTTTGTTTTGATTGTTTTTTAAGCGGTAAAATGCTTTTATTTTGGTGTAAAACTCCCTATAATTAACAAATCTTATAAAAAATAAAATTTTTTTAAATTATTCGTCATTTCACATGATGAGAAGTGTACGCGATCATAATGAGATTCATATCAAGGGAGAGTGAGAATGAAAAGTGAAGATTCAACGTCAACCTGCATTGTGCCACCTGCAAAAATGGCACAGATTGGCGAAGATGTTGGTGTTTATAAAGCGACCAAAAAACAACGCTATTCTTTCTTCTCTGCCATTCCTGCAGGCGCATTTATTGCGATAGCCTTTGTCTTTTACGCAACAACTCAAACTGGAAACGGTGATGCACCTTGGGGGTTAACTAAGTTAGTGGGTGGAATCGTTTTCTCTCTTGGTGTAATTATGGTCGTTGTCTGTGGTTCAGAATTATTTACTTCATCTACCATGACTGCAGTTGCACGTGTAAGCGGGCGTATTACGACGACTCAAATGTTACGTAACTGGATCGTAGTGTATTTGGGTAATTTTGTTGGAGCGATGTTTATTGTGTTATTGACTTGGTTTGCGGGGCAAATCATGGCAGCCAATGGGCAATGGGGATTAACGATTTTAAAAACGGCACAACATAAAATTCATCACACATGGATAGAAGCCTTTGCACTAGGCATTTTCTGTAACATTATGGTGTGTATTGCAGTGTGGATGACTTATGCAGGGAAAACACTATTAGATAAAGCGATCATTATGATTTTGCCGATTTCCATGTTTGTGGCATCAGGATTTGAACACAGTGTGGCAAATATGTTTATGATCCCAATGGGAATGATGGTGGCACAATTCGCTTCTCCTGAATTTTGGCAAGCGATTGCACTGGAGCCGACCCAATTTGCTGATTTAGATGTCTATCATTTTGTTGTAAAAAATTTAATTCCCGTGACGTTGGGGAATATTGTGGGTGGCGCTTGCTGTGTGGCATTAGCACAGTGGTACATTAATCGTCCACATTAAATCATTGAGGTTGCAAAGTGCGGTCAGTTTCGATGTGAGTTTGATTCGCTTTGTGTAGGTATAACAGATTTTTTTATTTCATTTAATAGAAGGTAATTCAATATGAGTCAATTAACGGAAGCGCAACAAAAAGCTTGGGAAGGGTTTGCAGCAGGTGAATGGCAAACTGAAGTGAACGTACGCGATTTTATCCAAAAAAACTATACACCATATGAAGGCGATGAGTCATTCTTAGCGGGTGCAACGGAAGCCACCACAAAATTATGGAATGACGTAATGGAGAAAATCAAAGTTGAGAACAAAACGCACGAGCCATATGACATCGACTGTGATACCCCATCAACAATCACTTCTCACGCACCAGGTTATATTGATAAAAGCTTAGAAAAAATCGTTGGTTTACAAACGGATGCCCCATTAAAACGTGCAATTATGCCGTTTGGTGGTATCAATATGGTGAAAGGTTCTTGTAAAGTTTACCGTCGCGAATTAAAACCTGAAGTTGAACAAATCTTTACTGAATACCGTAAAACACACAACCAAGGTGTATTCGATGTTTACACGCCAGATATCTTACGTTGCCGTAAATCAGGCGTAATCACTGGTCTTCCAGATGCTTATGGTCGTGGTCGTATCATCGGTGACTATCGTCGTATGGCACTTTACGGTGCAGACTTCTTAATGAAAGATAAATTCAAACAATTTACTTCATTACAAGACAAATTAGAGCGTGGCGAAGATATCCAAGCGACCATTCAATTACGTGAGGAAATCGCAGAACAACACCGCGCTTTAGGCAAAATGAAAGAAATGGCAGCATCTTACGGTTATGACATTTCTGGTCCAGCAACTAACGCACACGAAGCAGTGCAATGGACTTACTTTGCATACCTAGCAGCTGTAAAATCTCAAAACGGTGCTGCAATGTCATTCGGTCGTGTTTCGACATTCTTAGATATCTATATCGAACGTGACTTAAAAGCAGGCAAAATCACAGAACAAGAAGCTCAAGAGTTAATTGACCATTTAGTCATGAAATTACGTATGGTACGTTTCTTACGTACGCCAGAATACGATCAATTATTCTCTGGTGACCCAATGTGGGCAACTGAAACCTTAGCTGGTATGGGCTTAGATGGTCGTACATTAGTCACCAAAAACAGTTTCCGTATCTTACATACCCTTTACACAATGGGTCCTTCTCCAGAACCAAACTTAACTATTCTTTGGTCTGAAAAATTACCAGAAGGCTTCAAACGCTATGCCGCGAAAGTCTCTATCGATACGTCATCTGTTCAGTATGAAAACGATGACTTAATGCGCCCTGACTTCCAAAACGATGACTATGCGATCGCTTGCTGCGTATCACCAATGATCGTGGGTAAAATGATGCAATTCTTCGGTGCGCGTGCAAACTTAGCGAAAACGTTATTATATGCAATCAACGGCGGTGTGGATGAGAAATCGGGTGACCAAGTTGGACCGAAATCAGAGCCAATCACAAGCGAATACTTAGATTATGATGATGTCATGACTCGCTTAGACAGCTTCATGGACTGGTTGGCAAAACAATATGTGACTGCGTTAAACATCATTCACTTTATGCACGATAAATATGCATATGAAGCCGCGTTAATGGCACTTCACGATCGTGATGTGTTCAGAACGATGGCGTGCGGTATCGCAGGTCTTTCTGTGGCAGCTGACTCATTATCTGCAATTAAATATGCGAAAGTGAAACCTGTTCGTGGCGATATTGAAATCAAAAACAAAGCAGGTGAAGTGACTGGTATCGCGAAAAATGTGGCAATCGATTTTGAAATTGAAGGGGAATATCCTCAATTCGGTAACAACGATAACCGTGTAGACGAAATCGCGTGTGACTTAGTTGAACGCTTTATGAAGAAAATCCAAAAATTGGGTACATATCGTAACGCGGTTCCAACTCAATCTGTTCTTACTATCACTTCTAACGTGGTATATGGTAAGAAAACAGGTAACACCCCAGATGGTCGTCGCTCAGGTGCGCCATTCGGACCAGGTGCGAACCCAATGCACGGTCGTGACCAAAAAGGTGCGGTAGCTTCATTAACCTCTGTTGCTAAATTACCATTTGCGTATGCGAAAGACGGTATTTCATACACTTTCTCAATCGTACCAAATGCATTAGGTAAAGATTACGAAGCGCAAAAACGTAACCTTGCAGGCTTAATGGACGGTTACTTCCACCACGAAGCAACAATTGAAGGTGGTCAACACTTAAACGTGAACGTCATGAACCGTGAAATGTTATTAGATGCGATGGAAAATCCAGAGAAATATCCTCAATTAACTATCCGCGTTTCTGGTTACGCCGTACGTTTCAACTCATTAACGAAAGAGCAACAACAAGACGTCATTACTCGTACATTCACTCAAGCGATGTAATCACGCTTAATATTCATTCAAAACATAAGCCTCTGTGTAAAGCACAGAGGCTTTTTTGTTCTGAGCTCTGACCTCTACTTATTTTTACCTGTTCATACCAGTACTGGTCTGTCTAGGCATTCCTGAGTGACCACCGTATTATCTTGCCAAATTTTACTTACTACTTAATTATTAAAGGATTTTATTGTGAAAATTAAGACACTTTCATTGGCATTATTGTGTTCATTCAGTTCTGTGATCTCTGCGCAAGAGGTGGTGGTATTCGGTGACAGTTTGAGTGATATGGGGCAAACAAATTGGAATAAAAAAGCGTCTTATTTAAATACAAATGGACAATATCATTATCTTTATGATGAGTATCTTGCTCAAGCATTAGGCGGAAAACTCACTCCTTCTACCCAAGGTGGATCAAGTTATGCTTACAGTGGTGGTGTGATTGTTGGAAGTAACAATACTAAAACTACGCAGCAAGCAAATTTAGCGTTGGCAAATCAAGTAACTACCTATTTGCAAACACCCGTGAAAAAAGAGGCATTACATATTCTTTGGGCGGGGGGGAATGATCTAGCAACAGTGCTTGCAACAGCAGTCACTAAGAAAACACCAGAAGAGAAGCAAGCTTATGTGTTAAGCAGTATTAATGCGATGGCGCAAACCATGGCGCAACAATGGGCAGTGTTACAGCAAGCGGGCGTAACTCAGATTATTGCCCCCACCATCCCAAATGTCACCTATACTCCTGAGTTTTTTGATAAATTAGGTGAGGCAGCAGGGGAGCAAATCCAATCTAGTTCTTATGGTTTTATCAAAAAAGGGGATTTTATTGCCAGTTTTAAAGGGGCAGTCGAGCAAATTTTGGTTCAACCAACACAAAATGCGGATGAATTTGAACAACATCGTATTGCAGTATTAAAGAAAGCAGCAACGGATTTTTATAATAGCCGTTGGACGTTAACAAAGCTAGCACTGTCTGCTAAAGGCTATAATGCAGAAAGCATTGCCAATACGCTAATTAAAGAATATCAAGAGATTGTTCAACAAGCCGCACAAGCAACAGCCCTCTTAAATGCAAGTATTACTTCTGCACTGAATCACGCGGGAGAAAATGTGGTACGTATCGATACGGACAGTTTATTAAAAGATATGATTGCTCGCCCTGCAGAATATGGGATTACGAATACGACAACCGTTGCTTGTGCAGGGAGTACGGCAGATCCTAACCAAGCCGCCTGCCAACCCGCTGACCAAACAGTCGCAAATCAACGTTTATTTGCCGATAGTTTCCACCCTGGTCCAACGGCACATCAAGCGATGTCTGATTATATGATGAATGTTTTACAGACACCAAAACAGATGGGCGTACTTGCCCAATTGGCTCAGCAACAAACAGATCTTGCCTTGGATTTTACGCGTACAGAAAGTAACCGTAATCGTTTCAACATACAAGAAGCCGAAACCGTTGATACGCTAGTGGCATATCAAACACAAGCGGGAGGAAAGAGCTTGCATATTGGGACGAAGGTCCAATTTAACCCTCAGTGGCAACTTACTGTGGTCGCCAGTCAACAAAAACAAGATGTACAACAAGGGTTGATTAACGTTGCGAGTAAAAATCGTGTGTTAAGTACCGCACTTCGTTATGATGCAACGACGTGGTGGATCGGTGGCGCTCTCCAATCAAATACGAGCCAATTTACTACTAATCGTATTGCGCGTATTGGGCAGTCGACGCATCATCAATCTGGTGAAACAGAGGCTGAGAGTCTAAGTATGGGCTTATTCGCGGGCTATGAATGGGCATTACAGGATGTGGCGCTAGCGTTGATTGCAGATATCTATAAGACTAAAACAGATATTGCGGCATTTAGTGAACGTAATCAGGGGATGACTAAAATGCAATTTGCAAGTCGTCGTGTCCATAGTGTAAGAAGTGGAGTAGGTATCGATTTGCGTTATGATGCAGCCGCATGGCAACCTTATGTCACAGTCCGTTGGGTGAAAGAATGGAATAATGCGATTCCTATGCTTAAGGCAGGCTTAAATGGAAGTTTGTTTAGTACTCAACTTGAACAGCAAGATAAGGCTTGGCTGAATCTCGTAGCAGGTTTGCAGTTTAAACCAATGGACAGTAATGTTTATGCCAATATTGGTTTAAGTCGTGATCTGGGACGAAAAGATGCTCTCTCAAATACACGCTTTCAAGCAAGTATAGGATTAGCCTTTTAGTTATCATTATAAATAATTGCTCCTGAGGATAGTACTCGGTGTTTGCTAACACAAATACCGAGTTTTTTATGTAAAAAGCCAGTGGATCTTGTCAAAGAATTCACAACAATCTGCTTAAATTTCGATTATAATAAGCAAAATTTTTTGAAGGATTGATTATGTCTACTGTGGGAAGAATTCACTCATTTGAGTCTTGTGGAACGGTCGATGGACCAGGGATTCGTTTTATTTTATTTTTACAAGGCTGCTTGATGCGCTGTAAATATTGCCATAACCGAGATACATGGGATTTACATGATGGCAAAGAAATTACTGTTGAAGAATTGATGAAAGAAGTGGTCACGTATCGCCACTTCATGAAAGCCTCTGGCGGTGGTGTGACTGCTTCTGGTGGCGAGGCGGTTTTACAAGCTGAGTTTGTTCGAGATTGGTTCCGAGCGTGTAAAGAACAAGGGATCCATACTTGTCTTGATACAAATGGTTTTGTGCGCAATTATGATCATGTTATTGACGAATTAATGGATGTTACTGATCTGGTTTTGTTAGATCTCAAACAACTTAATGATACGATTCACCAACACTTAATTGGTGTTCCGAATAAGCGTACCCTTGAATTTGCACAATATTTAGCAAAACGTAATCAGCCTGTTTGGGTTCGTTATGTCGTAGTGCCAGGTTATACTGATGCAGATGAAGATATTCATTTACTGGGTAACTTTATTAAAGAGATGAAAAATATCGAGAAAGTTGAGCTCTTGCCTTACCATCGTTTAGGTGCGCATAAATGGGAAGCAATGGGGGAAAAATACGAACTCGAAGATGTTGCACCACCTACTAAAGAATCCCTAGAACACATTAAAACGATTTTGGAAGGATACGGGCATATTGTGAAATATTAAATGTATTTCCATACATAGAGAAAAGGCTA
Organism: Pasteurella sp. P03HT; assembly: GCF_054052285.1. NCBI lineage: Bacteria > Pseudomonadati > Pseudomonadota > Gammaproteobacteria > Pasteurellales > Pasteurellaceae > Pasteurella > Pasteurella sp. P03HT. The sequence goes on along the minus strand of NZ_JBSIUM010000006.1, from coordinate 151,693 downwards.
ATCAATTGATTAGCCTTTTATTTAGGATATCGTTTTTTAATCTGTCTTGAATTTATGCGCTTTTTTCTGTTCACGCCGTTTTTGAAAAAAAGCACTCAGTTTTTGACTACATTCTTCTTGCAGTACACCCGCGGTGATCTCAACATGATGATTCATTTTATAGTCATCGAAAAAGTGAAAACGTGAGCCGACTGCCCCCGTTTTATAATCGGAGGCGCCAAAGACCAAGCGTTTAATACGACTATGTAAAATTGCACCCGCACACATCGTGCAAGGCTCAAGGGTGACATAAAGGGTCGTATTCAGTAGACGGTAGTTATGTAAGGTTTTACCACCTTGGCGTAAGGCAACGATTTCAGCATGGGCAGTAGGATCAGAGTCAATAATCGATAAGTTCCAGCCTTCGCCGAGAATATTCCCCTCGTTATCGACAAGTACTGCACCGACTGGAATTTCACCTAAGGCTTCTGCTTTGTCTGCTAATTCAAGAGCGTAACGCATCCATTTTTCGTCTGAGTCTGACCGCACATTTACCTCAAAGATTAAACAGAAAACGGATATTTAATTGGTTCGTGGCACTGGTAACCCGTGACCTTGAAATCATCCATCGTAACCCAAGTTTCTAAGTCTTCTAATGTTTTAATATCTGGGTTAATTTCCAGTTGTGGCAGAGGAAAAGGATCGCGTTTTAACTGCACATTTTTCATTAAATCAAGCTGATCTTCATAAATATGTGCGTTAATAATTTTATGATAAGCCTGACCAGGTTTCTTGCCAGTTATCTGTGCCATCAGGGCCAAGAACGTAAATACTTGAATTTGGTTAAAATTGAGTCCAAGCGGTACATCACAAGAACGTTGATAACTGGTGAGATACAGTGTATCACCTAATAACGAGAACGTGTGGGTGTGCATACAAGGACGTAAGCAACCAAGATCAAATTCCCCTGGATTGAAAAACGTCATGATCTCGCCGCGGTCATCAATGCCTTTACTCAAATTATTCACGATTTTGCGTAGCTGATCGATCGTTTCCCCGTTAGGTTTACGCCAAGCTCGCCCTTGTACGCCATAAACTCGTCCCATATCGTCAGGTCCTTTACGGTGTGGATTATTTAGCCAAGCTTCATTTTCATTAGCGTTCGCATCCCACGTTTTCGTGCCAAGTTTTCGGAAGTCCGCTGCATTATCATAGCCGCGAATATAACCAAGAAACTCTGCAATTGCAGCTTTCCAATAGCTTTTTCGAGTTGTGATCAATGGAAATTGGTTGTTAGCAACATCGTAAGTGAGGTCTGCATCAATCACGGTTAAACAACGTTTTCCTGTACGGGCATTTTCTACCCATACTCCTTCATCAACGATACGTTGGCAGAGCGCGAGATATGTTTTCATAACGTTTCCTCTTTTTTTGCTGCATGGTTGTAAGCTATAGCAATAATCATTGCTCCAATGATAATCATCGGCATCGATAAAATTTGCCCCATTGAAATGTGTTGACCAAAGTAGAGACCAAGCTGAGGATCGGGTTCACGAAAGAATTCGACAATGAAGCGGAATGCTCCATATAAAACAAGGAATAATCCCGCTACAGAGCCTGTTGGGCGTGATTTTTGAATAAACCAGTTTAAGATAAAAAATAATACAAGCCCTTCTAAGAAAGACTCATAGAGTTGGGAAGGATGGCGTGGTAAATAACCGCCAGAAGGAAATAATACTGCCCAAGGGACATCCGTGACACGTCCCCACAGTTCGTCATTAATAAAGTTGCCAATTCTTCCCATTCCCAGACCAAAAGGAATTAACGGGGCGACAAAATCAGCCGTTGCCCAAAAGTGACGTTTTTGGTTTTTCGCGGTTAAAATCATCGCTAAAATTACCCCGATTAAGCCACCGTGGAATGACATCCCCCCTTCCCACATTCTAAATAAATACATTGGATCTTCTAGGAAATAATCGAATTGGTAGAAAAACACATAGCCAATTCGTCCGCCTAGAAATACCCCCATAAAGCCGTTAAATAACAAACTGTCTACTTGTTCTGTTGTCCAATTGCTATTTGGGCGGCGGGCTCGACGTACAGCTAACCATCGTGCAAAAATAAAGCCAATAAGATACATTAAACCGTACCAGCGTAAGCCAATTGGACCCATTTCAAAAATGACGGGATCAAATTGTGGAAAAGAGAAATAATTTGATTGCATATAATTCCTTTATTTAAAAATCATGTTTATCGCTAAAATCAGTAGCATGATTGCAAATGCCTTTTTTAAGATTGGAACAGGTAGAATAGAAGTGACAGTCGCCCCAATTTTTGATGTGAAAATAGAGGTGAGTGTAATCCCTAATAATGCAGGTAAATAGACATAGCCAACAAAATAGTCAGGTAGACCTTCAGCTCCCCAACCTGCAATAATAAAACTGAACATACCCGCTAGTGCGAGTAAACTACCGCAAACTGCCGAGGAACCAATTGCTTTTTTCATTTCAATCCCGCGTGAGTTTAAGAATGGCACAATAAAGCCACCCCCACCAATCCCAGCAGCACTAGATGCCATGCCAATAAAAATACCAGCAATCACTGTAGATGCTTTGGTTAATGTTTTTGTCACAGGTTTGGGTTTGACAGAAAGAAACATTTTTATAGATAAGTAAACAACAAGGCAGGCAAAGAGTTTGGCTGAAATGTCTTTTGGTAAGTAGCTGATAAAAAATCCAGAAATAAATGTGGTTACCATAATCACTGGGGCAAGGATCTTAACTACATCCCAGACGACGTTACCAAGCTTATGGTGTCGTTGTGCCGAGGAAAAACTGGTAATAATAATCGTCGCGAAAGAGGTACCCAATGCACAAGCCATTAACATTGAGTCAGGCACGCCAATATATTTCGGCATCAAGTACACGAGCACAGGAACAATAATTAAACCACCACCAATACCAAATAGGCCAGCTAAAAAGCCTGCGAATGCACCAACTGCAAGGCATATGAGAAAAAAGGTGAGCATAATCAACCCCTATATTTATGATGTTGTCGCTTTGAATATTTTGATGAAAATGAGGATTTTTTTGTTGAGTGTGTAGGTTTGGTCTCAACTTCTGTATTTTTTGTTAACGTAGTATTTTCTTTATTTTGCTCAAAGAGTACCGTTGCAAATTCTTTCATTGCTTTACGATAGACTTCTTTTTTAAAGGAGACAACTTGACGGACAGGATACCAGAAGCTTACCCAACGCCACCCGTCAAATTCAGGGGATTTACTGGATTGCATATTGATGTTTTTTTCATCTGATACAAGTTGCAGTAAAAACCAACGTTGTTTCTGACCAATACAGATTGGCTTGGTATCATAGCGTAATAAACGTTTAGGTAGTTTATAGCGTAACCAATGCTTTGATACATATAAAATTTTCACATCTTTTGGTGATAAACCGACTTCCTCAAATAATTCTCGATACATGGCTTGCTCAGCGCTTTCATTATCATTAATGCCGCCTTGAGGAAATTGCCAAGAATTTTGTCCGTACCTTTTTGCCCAGAGTACTTGACCGTTGTTATTGCAAATCACGATCCCCACATTTGGACGGTAGCCATCGAAGTCGATCACTCGCGTTTCACCTTAAAAATTTTGATTGTCTTTATTGTAAATAATCTATCGATTGTTTCATATAATTGCGATTTTCTCAACTGGTAATCAAGGTTAGTACCGCTTTTCTTTCACATGTTATGTGAAATTCAGCGCTTTTTGAGAAGCTTGGCGTTATATCATTTTTTTATATGTGGATAATTTTGTTGATAACCTATCAATAACCGCGAGATAAATAAAATCATGGTCTGAAAAAAACGATATAGAACGGCGACTTAGGATAGCAAACGATACGATCTTTCATTTTTTAACCAAGTTGACGCTTGACATATTGAGGAGGCTGATTTCACGGTAAAAGTCCTGCTGCGCCTTGCTACTTTTTATAAACAGATTTGTTTAGGATCAACTCACTTTCTTGTATTGATCAAGTTATTCACTTTTTCTGTGGATAAAATTGTGGCTGAATTGATGAATTGTATTTAATAACTCAAAAAGGTTGTTTTTTATACAGAGGAAAATTGGTAAATATCTTTATAAATCAAATGGATAAATAATATTTACCGTATTTTCGGACATTTTTTCTCATAGTATTATTATTGCTTGATTTTTAATCATGTTTTAAGTGCATCAGGTACTTGTCCCAGTGAAAGTACTGACCAGGATCGATTTTCCGACCAGGTGAGACATCGCAATGTCCAACAATACGTTCTGGAGTGATGCGTGGATAAGCAACCATAATCTGTTGTGTTAATTGAATTAATGCCTGATATTGTTTTTCTGTAAAAGGGTGTGCATTGCTACCTTCGAGTTCAATACCAATAGCAAAATCATTACATTTCTCTCGTCCTTGAAATTCAGATTGTCCCGCATGCCAAGCTCGATCATTAAAATTAACGTATTGTGTAATTTTGCCTTGGCGATCAATTAAGCAATGGGCAGACACACGCATTTGATAGATTTCGGCAAAATACGGGTGAGCATGCGGATCTAATTTTCCTTGAAAAAAATCATGAATTGCTTGTCCACCAAATTGTTCTGGCGGCAAACTAATATAATGAATAATTAACAAAGAAATATCTTGTGGATCAGGGCGTTGATCAAAATGTGGAGATAGGATTTTTTCTACACCATTTAACCAGCCTGATTGAATTGTGTTTTGTAATTTTTTCATTATAAATACTCGTTTTGCGATCAAGATCGGAAAAAAGTGCGGTTACTTTTTTTCTCTTTTCCTTTTTCTGACAAACTGTCCTTGCTAACTCTGTCATAAGCCATTTTTTAGCTCTTTCCATCTGGTAAGGTGCTATGTTGGTTCTTTTTTCAATTAAAGGTGATGTGATGAAAAACCATATTATTTTGTCAGTACAAAAAGGATTTACATTAATTGAGTTAATGATTGTCGTTGCAATCGTTGCTATTTTAGCGACTATCGCGATTCCTTCCTATCAGAATTATACAAAAAAAGCCGCAATCTCCGAATTATTACAAGCTGCAGCCCCTTATCGAGCAGAAGTTGAATTGTGTATTTATAATACGGGGAAAAAGGAGGGGTGTGCTTCTGGTAATAATGGTATTAGGGCTGAAATTAAAAAGGAGGCTAAATATTTATCAACATTGACTGTGAATAATGGAACTATACAAGTATCTGGAAAAGATTTATTAGCTGGTATCAGTTATACATTGATGCCAAATGAAGATATCTCTCAAGGAATTACTTGGAAAGCAACGTGTAATGGGAATACGGAGTGGTTTCCTGCGGGATTTTGTTCATGATGTCAGCTCGTATCTCAATTACAACACAAGAGGGGGACGTCATAACGGTTTGCCCTCAATTATGGCAAAAAAATCAACAAAAACAGCATATTTTATTACGTTATTTTGCCGTACCATTGAAAGAGGATGAGAAAACACTTTGGTTAGGCGTGGATTCGCTAGCAAATGTTTCGGCGTGTGAATTATTTGCTTTTTTAAGTAGTAAATTTGTAGAACCTGTTTTATTGGATGTCGATGAACTTAAAACGGCTTTACAGCGTCTTGTGCCATCATTATTACAAATAGAAGATATGACACAGGTGTCCTACCACAGTCCTACAGTGGAGGAAGACATTTCGTTAGATGACCCGATTATCCAATTACTGAATCAAATTTTTGAAAGTGCACGCCAGAAAAATGCGTCAGATATTCACATCGAGCCACAATCTCATGTATTACAATTGCGCTTTCGGATTGATGGTGTATTACAAGTTCAGCCTCATCTTGCGCTTTCGTTATCAAGTCGCTTGTTGTCTCGCCTTAAATTACTTGCCAAGCTTGATATCAGTGAAACACGTTTACCACAAGACGGACGTTTCCAATTTAAAACGCCGTTTTCTGATGTGTTAGATTTCCGCCTTGCTACCTTAGCGACGCATTGGGGAGAGAAAGCGGTATTACGTTTACAACAAAACCAACCTATTCATGCCGATTTCACTACTTTAGGGATGACTTCACATCAGCATCAGTATTTTGAAAGTATTTTGACGCAACCACAGGGGCTCATTTTAGTGACGGGTCCTACGGGAAGTGGAAAAAGCATTTCACTTTATACTGCACTGAATTGGCTAAATAAAACGGATAAACATATTCTAACGGCAGAAGATCCGATTGAAATAGAGCTAGAGGGCATTATTCAAACACAAGTTAATTCATCGATTGGATTAGATTTTTGTCGGCTATTACGTGCTTTTTTACGTCAAGACCCTGACATTATTATGCTGGGTGAAATTCGTGATGAAGAAACGGCTGCAATTGCTTTACGCGCTGCGCAAACAGGGCATTTAGTGCTGTCCACTTTGCATACCAATGATGCGCAATCTGCGCTGTCTCGCTTACAGCAATTAGGTGTGCAGCCACATGAAATTGAACACAGTTTATTACTGGTAGTTGCACAACGGTTAGTAAGACAGCTTTGTAGCAAGTGTGGAGGAAAGACAACGATAGGATGTGAATGTTACCAAGGTTATTCAGGTAGAATCGGTGTCTATCAGTTTTTACAAAAAGATGCAGTTGGTCAGTTTACCCTTGACTATTCGACCCTGTATGAGAGTGCTATGGAAAAAGTGCGCTTAGGTATGACCAACGAACAAGAAGTACGGCGTGTTTTGGGGGACGTATGCCTAAATTAAAATTGTTTCGCTGGCATGGTTTAAATCGATTAAATCAGAAGCAAAAAGGCATGATTATTGCAGAAAATAGGGATTTAGCTCGGCAGAGATTGTTTCAGCGTGGTTTTCGTGAACTCACTTTACAACGAAATTGGGTGCTTTGGAGGAAGGCTAATCATGTTGAGCTGTGTGATTTTTGGATCCAGCTTTCTTTACTTTTACATGCTGCGGTTCCACTAAAAGAAAGTTTACAAATTCTTCAACAACGTTGCATGAATCTTACGTTATACCAATGGTTAATCAGTTTATTAGCGGGGCTGGAATCTGGGCTATCTTTTCCTGAAGCGTTAGAGCACTCTCCATATGGTGTCACAAAGCAAGAAAAACAGATGATCGCGATGAGTCAACTGACAGGAACCCTGGCACAAACGTGTAAGCAAATTGCTCAACAACGCCAAAAAACACTTGCTTTACAACGTAAAGTACAAAAGATATTGCTTTATCCTATGTTAGTACTCAGTATTTCAGTACTTTTAACGGTTTTGTTATTACTGTTTATTGTGCCCCAGTTCGCTGAAATTTATGGCACACAACCTTTACCGCTATTTACTTCCATATTATTTGTGTTATCGGATGGGTTACATCAATACGGATTACAAATAATGTTGATATCTGGGTTAGTGATGTTATTGATACGTTTACAGTTGACGCGTTCTTCATGGCTGCGTCAGAAAAAAGTCTCTTTTATTTCTTCTTTACCTTTACTGAGTCACGTTGTTCAACTACATCGTTTAGTGTATTTCACTCGTCATGTTTCTTTGATGTTGAATGCGGGGATTCCTTTAGAACAAGCACTACATTGTTTTTTACCAAATCGAAAAAGCTGGCAGGTAAAACAGAATGAAGACGCCGATCCTGTGTTAGCGGCCGAAGTGCGTTTTATTTTAAGCCAAATCAAAGCGGGTTATGCTTTCTCTGATTCTGTGAGCGGTGTCTTGTTTACTGACTCAGCACAACAAATGTTACAAGTGGCGGAAAAAAGCGGAAAATTACCGATGGTATTACACTATGTTGCGGATAATGCTCAACAGCAATTAGAACATCAACTTGATTTATTGGCGCAATTGTTAGAACCCCTATTAATGTTAAGCATTGGCGGACTCATTGGGATGATTATATTGGGAATGTATTTACCCCTCTTTAACATGAGCACGGTTATCCAATGATTTTATTACTATTTGGGCTAGTTGGAGGAGGAGTGGGATTAGCCGTTCGATATTACTTATCTCATTTTATTCTCTGGGTAGAGGAAGATGTACATCAAGCCTATCAATACATGTTTCATGGAAATGTGCCTTCCTTTCAGCAATCTGTTTCTCGTTTTAGTCCATTAACATGTGAGCATATTTTTATTTTTTGTTTCGGTTTTTCTACTCTATTTATTGGGTGTTATATACTGCTCCCGTCGCCTGACGAGGCACTGTTAATCGCGAGTTATATCACAATCTTAATTTGTATTTCCATCATTGATTGGGTTTATCAGTTAATTTCAGTGCAACTCTGTTTATTGTTAACAGTATTAGGCATGGCAGCAGCCTATTGGGAAATCAGTCCGTTAACACTTTCTCAGAGCATACATAGCGGGCTTATTGGTTTCGGTAGCTTTTATATTGTTTATCATTTAGCAAAATGGGGATACAAAAAAGAAGCGTTAGGGAGAGGCGATTATTGGTTAATGTTAGGGTTAAGTAGCATGTTGCATTGGTCTTTACTCCCTCTTTTCGTGTTACTCGCTTGTTTGTGTGCCATCAGTTATGCGGTCTGGCTTAAATTTAATCATAAAATGTGTTTATCTCTCCCTTTTGCGCCTTTTCTGTGTATTGCCGCATTGCTTGTTATATTGCTTAATTGGTATGCGGGAAGTATGATGATCTCAGTGTGATATGAGTTGAAGGAAAAGCGATGACCTATATTGTAGGATTAACGGGTGGAATAGGAAGTGGCAAAAGTACGGTTGCTGATTTATTTGCTGAGCAAGGTGTACCAGTCATTGATGCAGACACAGTAGCAAGACAAGTCGTTGAAAAAGGATCACCGTTACTTATGAAAATAGTAGATCATTTTGGCGAACATGTTCTGCTTGAAAACGGTGAGTTGAATCGTAGTGCATTACGTGAATATATTTTTCAGCATCCAAAAGAAAAAACATGGCTTAATGCCTTGCTCCATCCAGCTATTCGTCAAGAAATGTTAGCGCAGCTTTATGCGCAATCATCCCCTTATGTACTTTGGGTTGTACCGTTATTAATTGAAAATGATTTGGTTTCGTTATGCCAAAGGGTATTAGTTGTTGATGTGATGCCTGAAACACAAATTAAACGTGCGACTTTACGTGATAAGAGTCAAGCTGAGTTAATTCAACAGATCATGGCGGCACAAGTGGATCGTATGACGAGATTGCGTTATGCGGATGACGTCATTAATAATGATGGAGATTTGGCGCAAACCTTGAGTGGATTAAAGCAAAAAGTGTTAGAATTACATCAACACTATTTAGCCTTAGCAAAAGCACACAAAGCAGAGTGAGAAATGTATGTCAGAAGTATTTGATGTTCCATGCCCAATTTGTCAAAAAAAAGTAGAATGGTCAGAGAAGAGTCCTTATCGTCCGTTCTGTAGTAAACGTTGTCAATTAATTGATTTAGGGGAATGGGCTGCGGAAGAAAAAACGATTCCTTGTGAGACGGCAGATTTTGCGATGAATGAGGAAAGCGAGGATTGGAGAACACATTAATGCACATTCAACATCAGCAAAATCAAACACATGGTGAATTTTTCTTACAAGATGAGTCAGGAAATAAAGTGGCAGAGTTGACGTATTTTTTTGTTGATGAAAAGACAATTAACGCCAATCATACTTATGTTTCAGAATCGTTACGTGGTCAAGGTGTTGCAGATAAACTTTATCAGGCATTAGTCAGTTTTGTTCGCGATAATCAACTCAGGTTGATTCCAACTTGTAGCTATATTGTCAGAAAATGGCAGCGGGATAATCGTTCATGATGTTTTAAGGGAAGGTAGTCTCTGCCTTGTCATTTTATTTTTCCTTCCAAACACGTATTGCCACTTCTTGTTTTTTGCATTTTATCTGCTAAAATTTAGCACACTTTTTTTGAAAATTTCAACAAAAGTAAGTTCGGATGAAGGTAGCTGGAGAGTAGGGAATCGACCCTACGCCGACGAGGTAAAATCTTTCAGGCGCTGATACTAAGCAGGGACTGTTACTGGACGAACCCTTGGAGAGAGCTGTGATATTACAACGATATGAACAGCCGCCGAAGGCGCAAAAAGAATGGATGACTATCCATTTTTCAAACGCTCAGGCAAAAGGACAGGGGCAAGAAGACAAAGTCGGTTTGATGTTTTACACACCTCTTTTGTGTGTCTTTCTATTTTAACTCTTCCGCAAAATGCTTTTGCCTCCTTGTAATTCGTTATTTTTTACGAGGATCTTTTCATGTCATTAGAATCATTTTTATCATCACTCAACAGTTTTGTTTGGGGACCGCCCTTATTGATTTTACTTTCAGGAACAGGGCTTTATTTAACATTTCGTCTAGGTTTTATTCAATTTAGATATTTGCCACGAGCATTGTCTTATTTGTTTAAAAAAGAAAAAGGAACAGGTAAAAAAGGTGATGTTTCTTCTTTCGCTGCGCTTTGTACGGCATTAGCGGCAACGATTGGTACAGGAAATATTGTCGGGGTTGCAACGGCAGTACAAGCAGGAGGTCCTGGCGCTGTTTTTTGGATGTGGTTAGTCGCTTTACTTGGGATGGCGACAAAATATGCTGAATGCCTACTCGCAGTTAAATATCGTGTACGGGATAAACAAGGATTTATGGCGGGTGGTCCAATGTATTATATTGAGCGTGGACTTGGTGTGAAGTGGTTAGCCAAACTATTTGCATTATTTGGTATTTTAGTCGCGTTCTTCGGCATTGGTACATTCCCACAAGTCAATGCAATTACACACGCGATGCAGGATACATTTAGTGTGCCTATTCCTCTGACGGCATCCGTGATTACGGGATTAGTCGCATTAATTATTTTAGGCGGAGTACGACGTATTGCGATTGTTTCTTCCTATATTGTGCCATTTATGGCACTGTTGTATGTTGCGACATCCTTAGTGATTTTGTTACTGAACTGGCAACATGTCCCACAAGCGATTGCGTTGATCGTTCATAGTGCATTTAACCCGACAGCTGCCTTAGGGGGGACATTGGGCTATACCGTAATGAAAGCAATTCAATCTGGTGTTGCGAGGGGGATTTTCTCCAATGAATCTGGTTTGGGGAGTGCTCCTATTGCCGCAGCAGCAGCTCAAACGAAAGAACCTGTCCGCCAAGGGCTGATTTCTATGACAGGAACATTCTTAGATACCATTATTGTTTGTTCAATGACAGGAATCGTTTTAGTGTTAACAGGCGCTTGGCAGTCGACTGATATGGCTGGTGCAGCGCTAACGAATTATGCTTTTTCTGAAGGGTTAGGATCGAATTTAGGTGGTACAATCGTGACTGTTGGTCTGCTCTTTTTTGCGTTTACGACCATTTTAGGTTGGTGCTATTATGGCGAACGTTGCTTTGTTTATCTTGTTGGAACACGAGGCATAAAATTTTATCGTTTTGTTTTTATTGTGTTAGTGGGGTGTGGTGCATTTATTCATTTAGATTTAATCTGGATTCTGGCAGATATTGTAAATGGATTAATGGCATTTCCAAATTTAGTCGCACTAATTGGTTTACGTCATGTGATCGTGAGTGAAACAAAAGATTACTTTGAACGTTTAAAACTCAATAAAGTGGATGCAGATGAATTGGCTTAATTTATAATTGATTGAAATTTAAGCGAAAATAATGAGGGGGTGCCGATATGCTATCCCCTCAATCATAACAACTTTCCTCTAATAATCCAGTATTAAATCATCATTTTTCTACTTAGATCATACTTTTCATTTTTTCCCAAAAAATTCTGTAAAAAGACTTGAAAACTTAGAGCAAGGGGACTATGTTGTAACTAAGGATTATTAATAACAAGGGACATTAGGTCCCCTTTTCAACAGAGAGGTAAATGCTATGACTCTAAATATCACAAGCAAACAAATGGAAATCACCCCTGCAATCCGTGCTCACGTCGAAGATAGACTTGCTAAATTAGGAAAATGGCAAACTCAGTTAATTAATCCCCATTTTATTTTAAACAAAATACCAAAAGGTTTCTCAGTAGAAGCATCAATGGGTACGCCACTTGGTGATTTGTTTGCAAAAGCAGAGTCAGAAGATATGTATAAAGCGATCAATGATGTGGAAGAAAAATTAGAACGACAGCTCAATAAATTACAACATAAAAGTGAGGCTCGTCGGGCAGATGAGCGATTAAAAGATTCATTTTAACGTGATCGGTTAAATTAAAAAACTGCATTGTGACGATGCAGTTTTTTTATGCGTGTTTTATCCTCTAGGGTGATAACGTTGGTGTAAATGTCTTAAACGTTCTTTGGCGACATGAGTATAGATTTGTGTGGTAGAAAGATCGCTATGCCCTAATAACATTTGTACGACACGTAAATCCGCTCCATGATTAACTAAATGGGTCGCAAAGGCATGACGCAACACATGCGGAGATAAGCTGTCTACATCAATTTCAGCCAAGATGGCATAATGCTTGATGCGGTGCCAAAATGTTTGTCGGGTCATTTTGACCGCTCTTTTGCTTGGAAAGACGATATCTGATGTTTGTCCATTGAGTAAAAAAGGTCTGCCGTAGCGGACAAATTGACGAATCCAATGTGTTGCCTCTTCACCAATCGGTACTATGCGTTCTTTGTTTCCTTTACCAATAACACGTACAACGCCCTGATTAATATCAATATTTTCAATTGTTAAAGACACCAGCTCGGTGACACGTAATCCCGTGGCATACAACAATTCCATCATGGCTTTATCGCGTAGTTCTAATGGGACATCGACATCAGGTGCATTCAGTAAATCGGTGACCTGTTGTTCTGTCAAATATTTGGGTAAACGCACAGGTAATTTAGGTGAACTTAAGATGGCGCTTGGATCATCATGCCGATATTTTTCACGATATAAATATTGGAATAATTTGCGTATAGCGCTGAGGAGACGAGCGGTACTGGTCGCTTTATAACCTTGTGTTAAACGTTCACCTAAAAAGGTTTGCAGATCAATAGTATCTAAAGTTAAGAGCGTTAATTCCTTCTTCTCTAACCAATGTAATAATGTCGTTAAATCTAAACGATAGGATTGCACTGTGTTATCGGATAGGTTTTTTTCTATCCAGACTTCATTGAGAAAAATATCAATTAACGCAAGATCTTTCATGCTTAGCACCGTTTAAGTAAGAATGCATCGATTTTTCGTGGGATGGCAAGTAATGACAACATAGCAAAACCCATCATCGCTAGGAAAGAGGCTGTTGGTGAGATTGGGTAGAGTACGCCAGAAAGTGCGGTTAACAATGCAACTGCACCACAGCCAGAGAGACCATTATAAAGTCCCTGTAATTTCGCAATATGAGAAATAGGTTGCGTAGTAAAATAGCGAATGATTGCATAGTGACTAACAGCATAGGTGAGACTATGTAATGTTTGAATGAGTGCCAATGACCACACATCTTCCGCGATACTTAATGCTCCCCAACGTATTACTGTGGCAATAGCAGATAAATAAAATAATGAACTGACTTTCCAAGTGCGGAAGAGTTTAGTGGAGAAAAAGAATAAGAGCATTTCTGCAATGACACTTAATCCCCACAGTAAACTGGTGGTTTGGACAGAAATACCTAAACTGGTCCAATATAACACGCTGTAAGCATAATATGCTGCATGTGAACCTTGAATGAGGGAGATCGCAATCAGTAAACGTAATGTGGTTTTATTTTTTAATAAGCCAGCAAAGCTAACTTGACTGGCAATATTGCTCTGTTGATCTTCTGGTAAGGGGGTTGGGGTGGTCATTTGTATTGTGGCATAACACACTAAAAGAGCGGTTAGAATCCACACAATACTGCCATCTCCTAATGCACCAATGAGGTAACCAAAAACGACGACACCAATAACGAATGCGAGCGAACCAATCAACCGTGCCTTTCCATAGTCGAGCTGGATTTGTTGTTGCCAGACACTTGCGAGTGTATCACTGAGAGGCATACCTGCAGCATTGACCATTGAAAAGAGCGCAATGGCAATAAACAGTAACCAGAAGCTTTCTGCAACAAAGCTGATACAAAATGCAATAACACAGCTTATCCACGCTAAATAGCGTAGCGCATAAATCAATTGAGAGGCTTTTTTGACTAAACTGGAGAAAAAGATACCGCCCATAAAACGAAATACATAAGAACTGGCAATGACTAAACCGATCAATTCTTCACCATAAGACTGTGATTTTAACCAAACGGGGAAAAACGGTACAAAAACGCCATAAGCACAAAAATATCCGAAAAAGCTGAATGCAAGCCAATTAAATGCTGAACTAGTCATTAAAATAATTTTTCCATTTGTTGAGAACGTGCGACACAAGCCTCCATCGCTTGTTGCACAGTTTTTGATAAGTCGTGTTGAGTAAAAATATCCAACGCTGCAGCAGTAGTACCGCCTTTTGATGTCACATTTTCACGTAATGTCGTGAGAGACAAATCAGGATTGTCTGCGACCATTTTTGCGGCTCCTAGCGCAGATTGTTGTACTAATAATCTTGCTGTATGGGGATCCAAATTCATCTTGATTAAAGTGCGTTGCATGGCTTCCATAAAGAAGAAAAAATAGGCAGGACTGCTGCCAGATCCCGCCGTGATGCTGTGCATAGCGGCTTCATCTGTCACCCAACAGGTTTTTCCTACCGCACTTAATAAATCTTGAGCAAATTGTTTGAGCGGAATGGGCACATTGGCGGGAGCAAATAAACCAGACATCCCTTCTGATACGAGGGCTGGTGTATTCGGCATGACACGCACAATATGGCGAGCAGTCGGGAGTAAGGTATGTAAACGAGCGATGGCAATACCCGCCGCAATGGAAATGACGAGCTTGTGGTTGAAATCGATTGCCTGAAAGGACTGGCAAACCTCAGCCATCACTTGTGGTTTCACCGCGAGTAAGATTACCTCCGCATGTTGAACTGCGGATTGAATTTGCGCTGGCGTATTCTCAAAAGCGCGGATACCTTTTTCGAGGAATAAGGCGCGTTTTTCTGGGTTGGGGTCACAGACAGTGATCTGTTCAGTTGGGTAATGTTGCTTGAGTAGGCCGAAAATAATCGCTTGTGCCATATTTCCGCCACCAATAAAGCAAATAGATTTAGTTTGCATATTTTATCTCGAAGTACGTTACAATATGAGAAATTTTGTCGCGAATGCGACATTGTAATGGATCTATTTTACCTGAAAAATATAAGGAACAAACTATGTTTTGGTTTAAAAACGCCATGATTTATCGTTTAACAAAGGAGTTAGATTGGTCTTCTGCGGTATTACAGACTCATTTGCAACAATGCCAATATCATCCTTGTCATCAATCAGATATGAGTAAATTTGGCTGGACTAACCCTTTACGTGATAGTGAAATGTTGCATTTTTCAGTGGGAAAACACATTTTATTAGTGGCGCATAAAGAAGAAAAAATCTTACCAGCACATGTTGTGAAAACAGAACTAGAGGAGCGTATTCAATACGTAGAACAAAAAGAAAATCGTAAATTGAAGAAAGTTGAAAAACAGGCATTAAAGGATGATGTCATTGCAGGATTATTACCGCGTGCATTCAGTAAACATCAACACACAGCACTATGGATTGATGCAGAAGCACACTTGATTTATGTTGATGCCGCATCAAGTAAACGAGCGGAAGACGTATTAGCGTTGTTACGTAAATCATTAGGTTCTTTACCTGTTGTGCCTTTAACTTTTGCGAATACCCCGAGTTTATTAATGACAGATTGGTTGCGCAATGAGAGGGTACCACAATGGTTATTCCCATTAGAAGAGGCTGAGCTAACAGGAAGCAGCGATACGGGGATTATCCGTTGTAAACAACAAAATCTCGAGTCTGAAGAAATTCAAAGCTTATTAAGCGCAGGAAAAGTTGTAACAAAATTGTCATTACTGTGGGAAGAACACGTCAGCTTTATCTTGCATGAGGATGGTTCATTAAAACGGTTAAAATTTGCGGATCAAATCCGTGAGAAAAACGATGATATTTTGAAGGAAGATTATGCCCAGCGCTTTGATGCTGATTTTGTATTGATGACTGGAGTATTGAGCAAATTAATTGAGAATTTGCTTGCTGATTTTGGCGGTGAAAAAGCGCGTTTATAACTTCTTTTGAGTTAAATAGGAACAGAAGAAAGCCTGTTAGTGTGAGTAACAGGCTTTCTTTTTTTATATTGAATAGCGCGCGTTATTTTTTATAAATATAACTTCCGTCGGCTTGACGAATAAATTTTGCACCATTTTCTAAGCGCAATTCAGTGACACGTCCTTGGCTATTGACAGAAACCTGTACTTTATCACCCGCTTTAAAATTACTTAACGCATTTCCCGCACCAGAAGCTTTTGTCATCGCGTTGACATCTGAAATGTTAAGATTATGGTTACGGAAGACTTGCATCAAGCTGACCCCCTGTGGAACCGTTAAGGTTTTACCTTTTGTGGTTTTCGCAGGCTCAGCTTCAACAACAGGCGCGCCTTTTTTCTCGACTTTCGCTTTTTCAACAGGTTTTTCGGAAGGTTTTGGTTTGTCTATTGCTTTTGGTTTTTCAGCGGCTTTGTGCTTTTCAGTGCTCACAATTTTATCGTTTTTCGGTTCTGTCACGACAGATTGGGGCTTGTTTAGTTGCGGTTTGTTTTCGGTTTGTTCAACTTTCGTTTGTCCAGCGTGTGAAGGTTGAGGCATTTCCATTGGGTCTGGCGCAGTCGTTGTGTGTGGTAACGTACTGCGATCGCTCATATTATCTTGTACTGGCGGATTGACGACAGCTTGGTTTTCCGTCATATCTTGTGGTTGCGTCACAGGATTATCTAAGACCGTTGGTTCAACGACTTGTTGTTTATCTAATGGCTGGAACTGAATAGGTACAGCTTGACCATGTTGTTGCTCAAAAGACTGTACTGTCTCCGAACTTGGTTTTAAGGCAAAGAAAATCATTAACAAGAGAATTAACCCGAGCAACACAACAAATAGGCGACGATGACGTTGCGGTAACATTTGTAGCATCGGCCAAGTTTCTGGATTTTTCCAGTGTACTGCGGGTGTGCTTTGGTTAGTGCTAACAGGTGCGATGGTATCCTCTGTATGAAGTGATGTCGCGTGAGATTCATGTTCATGCTTTTCTTCATGTTCAGCCACAAGTGGTTCACCAAACGTCGGTTCTTTACGAGTATTTAGCGTCGTATCAACCTGTTCTTTTTTCGCGAATAAGCTTTTTGCTTTGTCAAACAGAGAAGGTTCCGTTTTTATGACTTTTTTAGGGGTGATAGGTTCAACTTGGTTAAATTCTAAATCTAATTCATTTTGTTCTGGATGATGTTCCACGTCATTTTTTTGTTTGTCTGAATCCACGATAGTACCTCGATTCTCAATAGCTCACGGATATACACTGAAAAGTGCGGTCAAAATTTGGCTTATTCTAAAGGATATTTTTTGATTTTCCTATGCTGTATATAGCGTTTTGTTGGGCTCTTTGGCAATTTCACGCGCTAATTTCGGTACTAGATAGCCCGATGTGATGCTTTGTAATTCTTTGTAAATGTTTAAGGCGTGTTGATCCTCCAGATAAAAATGACTTGCCCCTTCCACTTTATCAAGCAAGTGCAAGTAGTAAGGCAAGATATTTGCTTGAAATAATTTATCACTTAGCTGTTTCAGTGTGTGTGCATTATCATTAATTCCTTTGAGTAAAACGGACTGATTTAACAGAGTAACGTTAATGTGTTTAAGTTTAGCCAGTGCTTGTGATAACAATGCATCAATTTCATTTGGATGATTGATATGGGTGACACAGACTTTTTGTAAGCGACTCGCCGCGAGAATTTGGCATAGGGCATCTGTGATCCGTTGTGGAATTACAACAGGTAAACGGGTATGAATTCGTAGACGTTTTATATGTGGTATTTGATCTAACTGCTCAATGAGCCATGCCAGTTCATGATCTTTTGCCATCAGGGGATCTCCACCAGAAAAAATGACTTCTTCAATCTCGGGACGTTCAGCAATATAGTCCAATGCTTTTTGCCAATTGGTTTTATTTCCTTTGTTATCGGCATAGGGAAAGTGACGACGAAAGCAATAACGACAGTTGATAGCACATCCCCCTTTTACCATGAGCAAGAGACGATTGTGGTATTTGTGTAACACACTCGGTACGATTGCCTCTTGTTCTTCTAAGGGATCTGTTGTAAAGCCTTCCACTTGTGTAAACTCATCATAAGCCGTCATGACTTGTAAGAATAGAGGATCGTTAGGATTGCCTTTTTCCATTTTTGCCACAAAAGGCAATGGCACACGCATAGGGAATAATTGACGTGCGGCAATGTCTTTTTCAAAGGCATGAATCGGTAAATTTAAGGTCTTGAGTAATATTTTCGGATCAGAAATGGCATTTGCGAGATGATCTGTCCAACTTTGTTCTTCTCTAATTGCTATGTTTTGAGTTAAAATATGCACTTTTAAAAACAATCTCTTTATAACTTGAGGATAATATGGCTACATATACTACCAGTGATTTCAAACCAGGTCTAAAATTTATGCAAGACGGTGAGCCTTGCGTGATCGTTGAAAATGAATTTGTTAAACCAGGTAAAGGTCAAGCCTTTACTCGTACACGTATTCGTAAATTAATTTCTGGTAAAGTATTAGATGTGAACTTCAAATCTGGTACGTCAGTAGAAGCGGCAGACGTCATGGATCTGAACTTAACTTACTCTTACAAAGACGACGCATTCTGGTATTTCATGCACCCAGAAACATTTGAACAATATTCAGCAGATGCAAAAGCAATCGGTGATGCAGATAAATGGTTATTAGATCAAGCAGATTGTATCGTGACATTATGGAATGGTGCACCAATCAGCGTGACTCCACCAAACTTTGTTGAGTTAGAAATTATCGACACAGATCCAGGTTTGAAAGGGGATACTGCTGGTACAGGTGGTAAACCTGCAACATTAAGCACTGGTGCTGTCGTGAAAGTCCCTTTATTCGTCCAAATTGGTGAAGTCATCAAAGTGGATACCCGTTCAGGCGAATACGTTTCTCGTGTGAAATAAGTCCATCATGATGAGCAATATAGGCAAGCTTAGGCTTGCCTTTATTTTTGTTCGTATCTAAATCCCGTGACTCACCTAGCAAATTTGCCCTAATCGCTTTACAATACCCTCACTTGTCTTTTATTTTGAGGTTTAGCTTTGAGCGATTTACTCACCGAAACAGTCACCCTTGAGCCGCAAGACAATGCACGTTTACAAGCATTGTGTGGCGCATATGAAGGGAATCTACAACTGATTGAAAAATCATTAAATTTAACGATTGCTCGTCGTAATTTCACTTTTACTGTTCAGTCAAATGAGGAAGTCAATAAACCTCATCATGCTAAATTGCTGAAAAGTGCGGTCAAATTGATTCAAACGTTGTATTTAGAAACGGCATCAGTACGTGGACAAATTAAAGTCTTGGATTTGGAAGATGTACATATTGCAATCCAAGAAAGCCGTATTCTCGTACAAGATGATGAACGTGAAGAAAGTAAAGTTTATGCTTCGTCAATAAAAACCAAACGTGGCTTAATTAAACCGCGTGGACCTAATCAAGTTCAATATTTGCACAATATTTTCCGTCATGATATCAGTTTTGGGATTGGTCCCGCAGGAACTGGCAAAACCTTTTTAGCCGTTGCAGCAGCTGTGGAGGCTCTTGAAAAGCAAGAAGTGCGTAGAATTTTGCTCACGCGCCCTGCGGTTGAAGCGGGTGAAAAATTAGGTTTCTTACCTGGCGATTTAGGACAGAAAATCGAGCCATATTTACGTCCACTTTATGATGCCCTATTTGAAATGTTAGGTTTTGAACGCGTGCAAAAGTTAATGGAGCGCAATGTTATTGAAATTGCGCCTTTAGCTTATATGCGTGGTCGTACATTGAATGACAGCTTTATTATTCTGGACGAAAGCCAAAATACCACGGTTGAACAAATGAAAATGTTCCTAACCCGTATTGGTTTTAACTCGAAAGCCGTGATTACGGGGGATATTACTCAGATTGACCTACCTCGTAGCCAAAAGTCTGGTTTACGTCATGCTATTGAAGTGCTAGAACATGTGCCTGAGTTAAGTTTTAACTATTTTGAAAGTAAAGACATTGTGCGTCATCCTGTCGTAGCGAAAGTGGTACAAGCGTATGATGCGTGGGAAGCACAAGATGAAATTCGTCGTGCGGCAATTGCGGAACAACGTCGTCAAGAACGTGCTGAAAAAGAGCAGTCAGAAAATTCAAAAAATGAGAATGAATAAATGAAGCAAGTGATTATTGATCTACAAATTGCCACTGAAAATACAGAAAACCTACCCACAGAAGCTCAAATTCAAGCTTGGGCAAATCGTGCTGTGCAACCTGAATTATCAGACGTGGAAATGACTGTTCGCCTTGTTGATGAAGCGGAAAGTCATGAATTGAATTTAACTTATCGTGGTAAGGATAAACCAACGAATGTGTTGTCATTTCCATTTGAATGTCCAGATGAAGTGGAGCTCGGGTTATTAGGCGATTTAGTGATTTGTCGTCAAGTCGTAGAAAAAGAAGCGGAAGAACAAGGTAAACCGTTGATGGCGCATTGGGCGCATATGGTGGTGCATGGTAGTTTACATTTACTTGGTTATGATCATATTGATGACGCAGAAGCGGAAGAAATGGAACATCTTGAAACGGAAATTATGCAATCGCTCGGTTTTGATGATCCCTATTTGAGTGAAAAAGAATAAAAAATTGTAAAGATTCGCCATTTTTTTAAACTATTTTTTTCGATTAAGGTCAAAGAAAACTCTATTTTTTCGGATGAGCATGTAAATGCTCAAAATATGACATATTTATTGCAGTAAAAAGAAAGGAAGGAATCATGTTTAAAAATTTACTGGTGATGTTATCGATTGTGAGTTTAAGTGCGTGTGTGACCTATTATCCTCACCCACAATATGAACCAGAGCAACCTGCCTATACGCCACCTTATGAGCCACCGCTTGAGCCAAGATTAGATCGCAAACATAAGCCTGAGTATCCTCATGAAACACGTGAGCGTAGCCGTTATTATAAGATTTCGACTGACCAGATGAACCGCTTTATTTTGGCAAAAAATAATTTGGAATATTGTTTATTACCAGAATTGGGGCAACAACGTGATGAGCGTTTAACTGCGTTAGAAAAACAATTGGTGAAAGAGATGATCCACGAGCAATTAGAGAAAATTGTGGGTAAATCATCGGCAAGAACGATCTATGATGATCCTGAGGCTTATCGTTATTTTCAGTTTAAATATCATCAGTTGAAACATGAGCTTGTGAATATTCGTGAATCAGAATGCCGTCATTTGAAAGAAAATTATAATAAACGTTTTAAAGACAGTAAGCGTCAACGCGGTTTAGATACGCCATCAGGCAATTCAATTGAGCGCCGTATTCACGAGCAACAACAATCGATTGAAGAGAAAATTCGTCATCAGCAAGAATCGATTGAACGCAAAATCCGTGATCAGCAAGAGGCGATTGAGCGTAAAATCAGTGGTAGACCTGAGCCACTTTATCAGCCGAAAAAAGATGTGAGTATCGATTGGGAGCACCCATTAGACCGTTGGTAAATCCACATAGACGATGTAATGAAGCAGACAGTGAAACCACGACATATCCAATTCTGGGTGGGTGACGAGGGCAAATTATCGCACCAACTGATGATGTTGCCTGAAACAAAAAGTGCGGTATGGATTGGCGACAATTTACCGCCTTTTTTGTCTTTTCCGCTTTTCCCTTTCAGTAATGCCAAAAATCTTTTAGGACAAGAGTTTGCCCTCATTGTGTATGATGCTAGCGTGGGGTTAAACCTTGATGCGTTAGCCATTGCGGGTGGTACCTTACGACAAGGCGGAACGCTCATTGTGTTGTTGAATTGCTGGAGTGAATTAGCGCAATGGCAAGATCCTGATTCTTTGCGTTGGTCGGGAGAAAATCACCCGATATTAACACCGCACTTTATTCAGTATTTTCAACAAAAGGTGCAAGAGTACGGTTTTCCAATTTATGACTCAATTTTTCCACAAATTGTATTGCCACAGAGTGTAGAAGATGAGACGGATTTTCAGCAACCTCCTACCGCAGAGCAACATCAGTTATTACGAGCGATAAAAGATACAACAGAAGACGTGTTGATTGTGACAGCGAAGCGTGGGCGGGGCAAATCCGCATTAGCGGGTTTTTGGGCAAAGCAGCTCATGCAGCACAATCAATCATTCGTTTTAACAGCACCGAATAAACGTGCGGTCACTATTTTGCAAGATTTTGCAGAAGTTGAACTGGAGTTTATGCCGCCTGATTTACTCTGTGAACAAATTGCACAAGATCCGAATCAATTTGCAGATAAATGGTTGTTGATCGATGAGGCGGCGATGATCCCGCTCACTTTGTTAGAGCAGATCACTTCAGCTTTCAAGCGTATTCTTTGCACCACCACCATTCAAAGTTATGAAGGTACAGGACGTGGTTTTTTACTCAAATTTTTGGCGAATTTGCACCGCACTTTTGCGCACTTTGAGCTTCATCAGCCACTGCGTTGGCAAGCGAACGACAAATTAGAAGCCTTTCTTGATGATCTTTTAATGCTCGATGCGGAAGATGCTTTTTTACAGCAAAATGATCTGCAAGGTGCTACTCAGATTCAGTTTTATTCACAGAGTGAGCTAGTAGAGAAAAACAAAGTTTCTGAATTTTATGGTTTACTCACCTTAGCGCATTATCGAACTTCACCTCTCGATTTACGCCGTTTATTTGATGCACCGAAACAGCAATTTTATCTCGCAGAAACGCAATCTGATTTAGTGGGCGGCGTATGGCTGGTGGAAGAAGGAAATATGCAGTCCGACGCTCTCATTTTGGATATCGCGCGTGGTGTGCGTCGTCCAAGAGGGAATTTGGTTGCGCAGGTACTGTGTTATCACAGTCATTTATTACAAGCATGTCGCTTGTCTTCTTTGCGTATTTCTCGTATTGCAGTGCAACCTGTTTGGCAACAGCGGGGTATTGGGCTGCAACTTATTGCGCAAATTAGCCGACACGCTGATGTGGATTTTCTTTCTGTGAGTTTTGGTTATACCAGACAACTGGCTCAATTTTGGCAAAAGTGCGGTTTTGATGTAGTACATTTAGGTGAACAAAAAGAAGCGAGCAGTGGTTGTTATTCCGTGATTGCATTGAAGCCCTTAACTGCGCAAGGCAAACACTTTTGCCAACAAGCTAAACAACACTTTGAGCGAAATGTGGCTTTATTCGCCCATCCTTTAACACAGGCGTTCCACACATCGAGTGTAGACTGGACGTTGTTAGCACAGGATAAACAATGCTTACAGGATTTCGCTGATTTTCATACTCCTCTATCCAGCACAATTCCCGCTATTCAGCGTTTATTCAAGCAAGTGGGGAAAGACGACTGTCCTGTTTTAACACAAGTTCTAGCAAGCAAGAAAATGGCAATGTCCATAGTAGGCGGGAAAAGAAACGGGTTGAAAATTTGTCGTGATGAAGTCAAGAAAGTGTTGCAAAAATATGCAGCCGTTTTATGATATTCATTAGATCATTCAATAAAAAGGAGAACGCAACATGACCGAACAAGCAACAAAAAAAGGCTTATTGCGCAGAGCGTGGGATGAATATAGCAAGTTTTGTAAAGACATCGGCGTAGAGCGTGGTGGTGGCAGAGGATGCTGCTGTGTGCCTGTAGTTAAGTTTGATGAAAATTGGACGCCTGAAGAAAAAGCAGCACAAGAGGCGAAAAAGAAAGCAGAATAACACGACAAAAGCCAAGTTCAACTTGGCTTTTTTACTGTGCTTTTATACAGATGGTTTATTGAAAAAAAGCGAGATTACGCTATACTACCGACTACTTTTTCACTTTATTTTACCTCAATATACACCGCAGTTATGACAACCACATATTTCGATTTAGCCATTCCGACAGAAGCCAATGATCATAAAATTTTAGGCAATGTACTAGCTGGCGCAGATGCGTTAGCGATTAATGAAATTGCCAGCCAATATTCAGGGCTGACGGTGGTCTTAACGGCAGATACACGAAGTGCGGTGCGTTTAGAAAAAGTGTTAGCACAATTTAGTCAACAGCCAATTACATTTTTTCCCGATTGGGAAACGCTGCCTTATGATGCGTTTTCTCCTCATCAAGAAATTATTTCCTCCCGTTTAAGTGCGTTATTTCAGTTGCAACAGCGTCAAAAAGGCATACTGATTTTACCGATTACTACACTAATGCAGCGTTTATGCCCACCAGAATTTTTACAGCATAATGTGTTGTTAATTAAAAAAGGTGATCGCTTACAAATCAATAAAATGCGTTTACAACTAGACAGCTCAGGTTATCGAGCCGTAGAGCAAGTGCTTGAACACGGTGAATACGCCGTACGTGGCGCGTTGTTAGATCTTTTCCCGATGGGAAGTGTGGTGCCTTTTCGTTTAGATTTTTTTGATGATGAAATTGATACTATTCGCACATTTGATGTGGATACACAGCGTACATTAGAAGAAATCAAAGCGATTAATTTATTGCCGGCTCACGAGTTTCCAACCGATGAAAAAGGCATTGAATTTTTCCGTTCCCAATTCCGAGAAACCTTTGGCGAGATTCGTCGTGACCCTGAACATATTTACCAACAAGTCAGCAAAGGCACATTAATTTCGGGGATTGAATATTGGCAGCCTCTCTTTTTTGAGCAAATGGCAACGCTGTTTGCGTATTTGCCGCAAAACAGCTTGTGGCTCGATGTGGGTGATATTCAAACCCAAGCTGAACGTTTTTACCAAGATGCACAACAACGCTACGAAAGCCGTAAAGTCGATCCGATGCGCCCGTTGTTAGCACCAGAACGTTTATGGTTACGCATTGATGAAATTAATCGTGAATTAAAACGTTATCCAAGAATCAGCTTCAACGCAGAAAAAGTACGTGCTTCAGTGCGTCAGAAAAATTTAGCCGTACAAGCATTGCCTGAACTGACGATTCAGTCGCAACAAAAAGAACCGTTAAAGCTATTACGTCAATTTACGGAACAATTTAAAGGCAATATTGTTTTCTCTGTGGAAAGTGAAGGACGTCGTGAAACCTTACGTGATTTACTTTCTCCATTGAAAATCACGGCGACAAAAATTACCGCACTTTCACAGGCAAAAGATAAATTTAACTTGTTGATTAGTGGTTTAGAGAACGGCTTTATTGTCGAGCAAGATCAGCCCATAGCCCTCATTACTGAAACAGAATTATTGGGCGAACGTGTTCAGCAACGTAGTCGAGATAAGCGAAAATCTGTTAATCCTGACACTTTAATTCGTAACCTTGCAGAATTAAAAATAGGGCAACCAGTAGTGCATTTAGAGCACGGCGTAGGGCGTTATGCGGGATTAGTCACGCTCGAAAACGGTGGCATTACGGCAGAATATTTACTGTTAAATTATGCCAATGAATCCAAGCTTTATGTGCCAGTGTCCTCTTTGCATTTGATCAGCCGTTATGTAGGCGGTTCAGATGAAACCGCGCCATTGCACAAATTAGGCAGTGATGCGTGGGTGAAAGCACGTCATAAAGCCGCAGAAAAAATTCGTGATGTCGCAGCAGAATTATTAGATGTGTATGCACAACGTGAGGCGCAGAAAGGCTTTGCTTTTAATTATGATCGTGAAGAATTTCAGCAATTTGCCGCCACGTTCCCATTTGAAGAAACTGTCGATCAAGAAATGGCAATTCATGCGGTGATTTCGGATATGTGTCAGCCGAAAGCAATGGATCGTTTGGTGTGTGGTGATGTGGGCTTTGGGAAAACGGAAGTGGCGATGCGTGCCGCATTTTTAGCGGTGATGAATCATAAACAAGTCGCAGTGTTAGTGCCAACAACCTTGCTTGCGCAACAACATTATGAAAACTTTAAAGATCGTTTTGCGAATTTGCCAGTCAATGTGGAAGTGCTTTCACGCTTTAAAACCGCCAAAGAACAAAAACAAGTGATACAAAACTTGGCGGAAGGCAAAGTGGATATTCTGATTGGGACACATAAATTAATTCAATCAGATGTGCAATTCCACGACCTAGGTTTATTGATTATTGATGAAGAACATCGCTTTGGTGTGCGTCAAAAAGAGCGTATTAAACAGCTACGTGCCAATATTGATATTCTCACCTTAACGGCAACGCCAATTCCTCGAACTTTGAATATGGCAATGCATGGCATTCGTGACTTATCGATTATTTCTACTCCGCCGGCACGCCGTTTAACGATTAAAACCTTTGTGAAACAAGCGGATGATTTAGTGATTCGTGAGGCGATTTTGCGTGAAATCTTGCGTGGTGGACAGGTTTACTATCTGCATAATGATGTGGCAAGCATTGAAAATTGTGCAGAAAAATTGACCGCACTTGTACCAGAAGCTCGCATTACGGTTGGGCATGGGCAAATGCGTGAGCGTGAACTCGAACGTGTGATGTCAGATTTCTATCATCAACGTTTTAACGTATTGGTTTGCTCGACCATTATTGAAACAGGGATTGATGTACCAACCGCGAATACGATCATTATCGAACGTGCGGATAACTTTGGTTTGGCTCAGTTACATCAGCTACGTGGACGTGTTGGTCGTTCCCATCACCAAGCATACGCCTATTTGTTAACGCCACCGCCAAAAGCCATGACGAAAGATGCGCAAAAACGTCTTGAAGCCTTGGAAAGCTTAGATAACTTAGGGGCAGGTTTTATTCTTGCGACTCACGATTTGGAAATTCGCGGTGCGGGTGAATTACTGGGTTCTGAACAAAGCGGACAAATTGAGTCGGTGGGCTTCTCGCTGTATATGGATTTATTAGAAAGTGCAGTGAATGCCTTAAAAGCGGGGCGTGAGCCGTCTTTAGATGAGTTGACGCAACAGCAAGTGGAAATTGATTTACGTTTACCTGCCTTGTTGCCAGAAGATTATTTAGGCGATGTGAATATGCGTTTGTCTTTCTATAAACGTATTGCCAGCGCCGAAAATAAACATGCGTTAGATGAATTAAGAGTGGAATTAATTGACCGCTTTGGTTCGTTGCCAGAAGCGACGCGTAATTTATTCCAAATTGCCGAACTTCGCCAAATGGCAAAAACTATCCAAATCCATAAAATTGATGGCAATGCACAAGGGGGATTTATTGAATTTTCACCACGTGCTGAATTAGACCCAATGAAATTCTTACAACTGATTCAAACAGAACCAACGGTCTATCGTTTCGATGGTCCAACTAAATTCAGATTTAATAAAGCCTTCACGAGTCATAAAGCGCGGTTGGATTTTGTTGAACATTTACTGAAAACGCTTCAAGAATAAGCAACACGAACATGTTATGAGGTTTGAATACATAAAAAATAAAGGCGATTCTTGGAATCGCCTTTGAGTTGCTAGTGCAATACGCGTTATTATTTTTTCTTCGCGTATTTGAGGGAGTCGATTGCCACCGCTAAGATGATAATGCTACCTTTGATAATGTATTGCCAGTATGGGTTTACCCCGATGTAAGTTAAGCCGTAGTTGATAACCGTGAAGATGATTACCCCAGTGACTACGCCGATAACAGTACCCACACCACCAGCGAATGATACGCCACCCACCACACAGGCTGCGATCGCATCTAACTCATACATAAAACCTAAGTTGTTGGTTGCTGAACCGATACGACCTGCTTCTAACATCCCACCGAAGCCGTAGAACATCCCTGCGATCATATAAATAACGACTAAGTTACGCGCGACGTTTACACCTGATACACGTGCAGCTTCTGGGTTACCACCGATAGCAAAGATATTTTTACCAAAACGTGTTTTGTTCCAAAGTACCCAGACTAAGAAGGTTGCGATAGCCGCATAAATGGTAATGTAAGAGAGCTTGAATGAACCAAATTTGAAGAAGCCTTGTGCAAATGTGGAGAAGGTTTCATTAAAGCCTGCAATTGGTGATCCCCCCACGGCGTCATAGTAAAGTGAGTTGATACCGTAGACGATAATCATGGTTCCCATGGTGGCAATAAATGGTGTAACGTTTAAGTAAGCGATGACCAGACCATTGACTAAACCAATGACCGCACCGATTGCACATACGGTTAAGATCACAACTGGAATTGGTAATTCAGGTAAATCAGGGAAGACACGGTTAAAGTTATCCATTGCTTGAAGCAAGGTTGCTGAAACCACCGCAGCAAGACCTACTTGGCGACCAGCCGATAAGTCAGTACCTTGTGTCACAAGTAAGCCAGCCACCCCTAATGCGATGATTAAGCGCACAGATGATTGAGTTAAGATGTTACTGAAGTTTCTTAGGTTCAAGAATGTTGGGTCTTGAACAATGATGATCCCGAGTAAAATTAATAATACAAAGTAGATTGCATTTTGTTTAAAGAAATCAAGGGATTTGTTTTGTTGTAACGCAGCCATAATTTATTTCCTTAATTCTGTGTGTTATAAATATTTTGCAGCGAGCTGGAGAATTTCTTCTTGTGAGGTTTCTGCGGTATTCACAATGCCTGCGACTTTACCGTTACTCATTACCAGAATACGGTCAGTTACCCCTAACAATTCTGGCATTTCAGAAGAAATCATAATGATGCCTTTATCTTTTTTCGCCAATTCCATAATGAGTTGGTAAATTTCGTATTTCGCACCAATGTCGATACCACGTGTTGGCTCATCTAACATTAAGATTTCAGGTTGGGTTAATAACCAACGACCGATAATCACTTTTTGTTGGTTACCACCAGACAATGAACCAATGTTCGTTTTATGTGATGGCGTTTTCACATTCATCGAATCAATTACCCATTGGGTATCGCTTTTCATTTTGGCATTACTCAATAACCCTAACTTACTGATGTAAGATTTCATATTTGAAATCAATGAGTTAAATTCAATGCTTAAGTTGGCGTAAATCCCAGTAGAGCGACGTTCTTCAGTCACAAGGGCAAAACCATTATTAATTGCTTCAAAGGCATTGCGGTTTTTCATTTCTTTACCGTGTAGCGTAATCACACCAGACTTACGTTCACGTACACCGAAAATGGTTTCAACGATATCTGTGCGTTTTGCACCAACGAGTCCCGCAATCCCTAAGACTTCGCCTTTACGTAATTCAAAGCTTATGTCTTGAATCGAAGGTTGATTCAGTGCGGTCAGATTTTCTACGGTTAAGATCGTCTCTTTTGGAGTATTGGTTTTAGGAGGGAAACGTTGAGTCAGTTCACGCCCTACCATCATGGAGACAATTTGATCCATTGTGGTATTTTTCACTTCAACGGTGTTAATCCATTTACCGTCACGTAAAATTGTAATTTCATCGCAAATCTTAAAGATTTCGTCCATTTTGTGCGAAATATAAATGATGCCACAACCGCGTTCTTTCAGTTTGGCGATGATTTTGAAAAGGTGTTCCACTTCTTTTTCAGATAAAGAAGAAGTCGGTTCATCCATAATCACAATTTTGGCATCATAAGAGAATGCTTTTGCGATCTCGATCATTTGCATTTGTGACACGGACAGTTTTGCCACTTTTTCTTTTGGATCGATATCAATATCTAATTCTTCAAAAATGGCTTTGGTATCACGATACATTTTACCGTGATCAACAAACCCCGCTTTTAATGGATAGCGACCAAGCCAGAGGTTATCCATTACGGTAGTTTGTTTGACTAAGTTTAATTCTTGGTGGACCATTGAGATCCCATTTTCTAAGGCTTCTTTTGAGGTTTTAAAGTTAACAGGGTTGCCTAAGAAGAGAATATCGCCTTCGTCTTTACTATAAATACCAAACAAGCATTTTAATAATGTTGATTTGCCTGCACCGTTTTCACCCATCAACGCATGCACCGAATGGGAACGGACGGTTAAGTTAGCATTGTCTAATGCTTTCACACCAGGGAAGGATTTGCAGACATTGGTCATTGTGAGCAGTATTTCACTGTCTTGATTTGGAATTTGAGTGGTCATATCCAACCTCACATAAAAGAGGGGAGGATTGACCTCCCCCGAGAGTTACAACTTATTGTTATAGATTATTATTTTAAGAAGTCGCCTAAGTTATCAGCGTCAACACCAACGTAAGGAATACGAACAACACGTTCTTTTAATTCCCATTTTGTGCCTTCTGTTGCTGGTTTGCCTTTTGCAAGGTTGTTACTTAATTGAACAACAGCTTTACCTTGGTTAACACCATCGTTTAATACAGTACCTGCAATTTCACCTTTTTTGATTAACTGTAATACTTCTGGTAATGCATCAACACCGAAGATTGGTAATTTTTTACCGTGTGCTTTAGTGGCTTCCAATGCCCCCATTGCCATACCGTCGTTGTTTGCAATGATCACTTCAATTTGACCCGCTTTAGAGCTTGATAACCAAGCATCCATTTTATCTTTTGCTAAAGCCGCATCCCACATCCCTGTATCAATGAATAATTCTTCAGTTTGGATACCTTTGTTATTTAATTCTTCGATAACGAATTTAGTACGTGCTTCAGCATCTGGGTGACCTGGTTCACCTTTTAATAATACATATTGGATTTTACCGTCTTTGTTTAAGTCGTATGCTGCATTTGCTTTCCAGTGTTTCGCAATTAATGAGCCTTGGATTAAACCTGATTCTTTCGGATCTGTACCAACATAGTAAGCGTGTTTATAGCTACCAATTGCTTTTGCGCCTGGATCTTTATTGAAGAATACTACAGGAATGTCATCTGGTTTTGCTTTACCGATAATAGTTGGAGCCGCAGCAGGGTCAACTAAGTTGATTGCTAATACTTTCACGCCTTTAGAAATCAAACCATCAACTTGGTCATTTTGTACAGCTTGCGCGTTTTGTGAGTCATTCATTAATAACTCAATATTTTTGAATTGTTCAGCTTCTTTATTAATTTCTTTGCGCATGAGTGACATGAAGTTATCATCATATTTGTAAATGGTTACACCAATGCGATCTGCTGCTTGAGCTGCTGAGGCAGCAACACCTAGACCTACTGCTAAAGCGACTGCGCTTAATACGGTTTTTTTCATAATAACTCTCCTGTTTGGAACGAATGGATGGTGTTATCTTTTTGCTTTTTAACCCACTTTGCCTAGATAACTGGCAGGCATAATACTGGAAAATAGGCTTAAAGACTGTGATCTCACTCACAATTGTGAAAACGATTACAATTGACTAATGAAAATGTTATCCAGATCACATTTTTAGGTGTTTTTTTCTGCTTTTTGTAAAAAAAGTACGGGGAAATTTGGTTGAATTTCCCCGTACTCTTTGTGTGGATTAATAAAAATGTTTACGTTTCCAATTTATTGGATTGCTTATCTTTGTTCAGTGGAAAAGCGTCTTACTAATGTCGGATTAAACTGAATATGCGCAGGTGTTTTCACATCTTGATCCACTAAACTGAGCGCCAATTTGGCTGCATAGTTTGCCATTAAATCAATAGGGTAACGGATTGTCGTCAATTTAGGAATTAAATAACGTGCAATAGGCATATCATCAAACCCAATGATCGAACATTGTTTTGGTACATTAATATTATTTTCGCTCAAAACAGAGATCGCGCCAGCAGCCATTGAGTCATTGTATGCGACGACAGCGGTGAGATCCGAATTGTAGCTTAATAGATTGATCATCGCTTCTTCTCCGCCCTCGAAATCTGGCGTACTGTGTGTAATAGCATGTTCAATCACTGGGATATTGTATTGTTTTAGTGCAGAAAGGTAACCACGTTTTCTTTCAATTTCATCTGTAATATGGTGGTTAGAACCAATATAACCGATTTTTTTGTGACCTAGGTTAATTAAAGTTTCAGTTGCAACAAAGGTGCCTTTTTCATTATCTAAACTCACACAACGATGCTCATAGCCAGCAACAATGCGGTTGATGATGACCATGCCAGGCACTTTTTCTAAATATTGACCGAGGGTTTCATCACTTAATGCTTTCGCGTGCACCACCAGACAGCTACAACGTTTACGTAACAAGGTATCAATTGCTTCTTTTTCTTTTTCTGCATTGTGGTAGCCAATGCCAATTAGAATAGTTTTCTTATATTCTTCAGCGACTTTATCAACGGCTTTAACTAAGATTGCAAAGAAGGCATCTGTAACATCAGTGACGACAACGCCGATGGTATCGGTATTCTTCATCGCAAGTGCTTGAGCATTCGCATTGGGCTGATAGCCTAGTTTTTCTACTGCTGTTTGTACTGCAAGGCGTGCTTTCGCGCTAGCAGAAGGGTGGTTGTTTAGTACACGAGACACGGTGGCAACCGATACGCCTGCGTGTTGTGCTACATCATGAATAGTAACCATAATTAATATGACCTTTCCTTTGAGAACAACTTACTCTCATCATATAAAATTTTTGTGATATTTGAAAACGCTTACCTTTAATTTTGACAACTCGGTCACAAAAATAATGGCAAATTATGACAGATTTATCGATTTTGTGATCTAGTTAACAGTTTATTTTTGGTAATTTGCTATCTTATGCCAATCATAAAATGTAACCGTTTTCAGTCGTCGGGAGTATAAAAGATGAGTCATCAAGTATTTGAACCAACTGAACATCCACATCGTCGATATAATCCATTAACAGACCAGTGGGTGCTTGTCTCACCACATCGCGCAAAACGACCATGGCAAGGGCAACAGGAGAAAGTTGCTGAGGATGAAAAGCCAAGTCATGATCCAAGCTGTTATCTTTGCCCGAGTAATAAACGTATTACAGGCGAACAAAACCCAGATTATAAAAAGCCTTTCGTGTTCAAAAATGACTTTTCTGCGTTATTAGAAGATACACCTAACCCAGAAAATACGACAGATCCTTTATTCCAAATTTCAAAAGCACAAGGCGAAAGTCGCGTTATTTGCTTTTCACCTGATCATAGCAAAACCTTACCTTTATTAACAGTCGAAGAAATCACAGAAGTGGTGAAAGTTTGGCAAGACCAGTTGCACGAATTAGGTAAAACGTACCAGTGGGTACAAATTTTTGAAAATAAAGGTGCAGCGATGGGATGTTCAAATCCACATCCACACGGACAAATTTGGGCAAACAGTTTTTTACCAAATGAAGTTGCTCGCGAAGATCAAACTCAACGTGCATATTTTGAAAAATACGGTTCAGTGATGTTAGTTGATTATGCAAAACGTGAGCTGGAATTAAAAGAACGTATTGTCGTTGAAACAGAGCATTGGTTAGCTGTCGTGCCTTATTGGGCAGTTTGGCCATTTGAAACTTTGTTGTTACCTAAAGTACAGGTGAAACGCTTAACTGATTTAAGCGATGCACAAGCACAAGATCTGGCATTAGCATTGAAAAAACTCACAACAAAATACGATAATTTATTTGAGATTTCATTCCCTTATTCTATGGGTTTTCACGCAGCGCCATTTAATCAAGACAATCATGATCATTGGCAATTACATGCACATTTCTATCCTCCTCTGTTACGTTCTGCGACAGTACGTAAGTTCATGGTCGGATATGAAATGTTAGGGGAATCACAACGTGATTTAACCGCAGAGCAGGCGGCGGAAAGACTTCGTGTACTGAGTGATGTGCATTATAAGCAAAAATAAAAGGCGTGATGATGTATTGAGTCGACTCAATGCAAAATAGCGTGAAGAATAAGAAAAACAAATAAAAAGGAATATAACATGACCCCTCAGCAATCAGCTCAAAATTTATTCCAACAAAAATTTCATACTGAGTCTACGCTAAATGTTTATGCGCCAGGACGTGTGAATATTATTGGTGAGCATACCGATTACAATGATGGTTTTGTGATGCCTTGTGCAATTAATTATGGCACAGCAATTAGTGGTAAACCACGCCAAGATAGTCTTTTTCGTGTTTTTGCGGGTGATTTAACTGCGTGGGACGAATTTGATTTAGCGCAACCAATTGTGCCTGAACCTCGTAAAAAATGGACTGGCTATGTACGTGGTGTCGTGAAATTTATTCAAGAACGTTATCCTGCATTTCAGCAAGGCGCTGATTTAGTTATTTCGGGCAATGTTCCGCTATCTGCGGGATTAAGTTCTTCCGCTTCATTAGAAGTGGCAGTCGGTAAATTCTGCCAACAATTAGGGAACTTGGCATTAACAAACACTGAGATTGCCTTGATTGGTCAAAAGGCAGAGAATCAATTTGTTGGCTGTCAGTGTGGCAATATGGATCAGCTTATTTCGGCATTAGGTCAAAAAGATCATTTATTGATGATTGATTGCCGTACGTTAGAAACTGTGCCAACACCGATTCCAAGCAATGTTGCCGTGATGATTGTCAATTCACATGTGAAACATGATTTGGTGGCGGGGGAATATAATACGCGTCGTCAGCAATGTGAGGCCGCTGCGAAATTTTTTGGCGTCAAAGCGCTACGTGATGTGTCACTTGCACAATTTAAACAACGAGAAGACGAATTGACCGCGTTTGATGCAGAAGTTGCCAAACGCGCACGTCATGTTGTGACAGAAAACCAACGTGTATTAGATGCTGTGCAAGCACTCCAAAGTGGAAACTTGGCATTATTAGGTGAGCTAATGGGGCAATCTCATGACTCGATGCGCGATGACTTTGAAATCACAGTACCACAAATTGATTATTTAGTTGAATTAGCACAAGTGGCAATTGGTAAAACGGGTGGTGCTCGTATGACAGGCGGCGGTTTCGGTGGCTGTATTGTCGCTGTAGCGCCTATCGAAAAAGTCGAAGCAGTTCGTCAAATTATTGCCGATAATTATGAGAAACAAACGGGATTAAAAGAGGACTTTTATGTTTGCACCGCATCACAAGGGGTGACGGTATGCTGATGCAAACGGCACAAGGACGCGCACCAGATGGGTTGCCCTTTCAGTTATTTACGCTCACGAATACGAAAGGTATGACCATCCAAGTGATGGATTGGGGTGCGACATGGATGTCATGCAAAGTGCCAGTTAAACAAGTATTACGTGAAGTGTTATTAGGATGTCAAGTTGAGGACTACCTTGTTCAACAAGCCTATTTAGGCGCAACGGTAGGGCGTTATGCTAACCGCATTGCACAGGGACAATTTGTGCTGAATGGTAAAACGATTCAACTGGACATTAATCATGGTCGTCACCAATTGCATGGTGGGACTACAGGATTTAATGGTAAGCGCTGGCGTGTTGCACAGTGCGGTGATCATTTTGTGCGTTTTACACTTTTTTCTGCGGATGGGGATCAAGGCTTTCAAGGTAATCTCAATGTGACATTAACTTATACATTGACAGAAGAAAACTGTGTCGAAGTAAGGTTTGATGCTGAAACAGACCAAGACGGTCCACTCAATTTAACTAACCATGCGTACTTCAATTTAAATGATGCAGATTATGGGGCGGATATTCGTACTCATCATTTGCAATTAAATGCAGACTATTATTTGCCTGTTGATGCAGAAGGCATTCCGAATGGTCCATTAAAATCGGTACAACAGACCAGTTTTGATTTTCGCCGAATGAAAAAAATTGGTCAGGATTTTCTACAAGATGAACAGCTTTTAGTTAAAGGCTATGACCATGCTTTTTTGCTTAATGAAGATAAGAGGCAGACCAGTGCGGTGTTAACCGCCAGTGATGGCTCCTTGAGTCTGCATGTTTCTACTTCGCAACCCGCATTACAAGTCTATACGGGTAATTTCTTAGCTGGGACGCCCACAAGAGTAGCTGCAGTTTATGCCGACTATGCTGGTGTTGCGCTGGAAACACAAGCCTTGCCAGATACCCCAAATCATCCAGAATGGTGGCAGTTGGGGGGGATGGTTCGAGCCAATGAAAGCTATCAACATTGGACCCAATTTAAATTTTTATAATAAGAAATGTGAATTGTAGTGATATTGCCCCGCTGTCTAGGGGCTTTTTTTGCTATTATGTAGGAAATATGTTAATTTTCAAAGGTCAATGTTGACGGAAACTTATTCTAATTTTTATGTTAAACGAAGAACCATCGAATACGAATCAAACTGACGCTTCACACAAGAAAAGTTTTTTTCAATCTTTATTTGGACGATTTTTCCAAGGGGAATTAAAGAATCGCGAAGAGCTGGTGGAAGTGATTCGTGATTCAGAACAAAATGATTTGATTGATCAGGATACGCGCGAAATGATCGAAGGCGTGATGGAAATCGCTGAGTTACGAGTCCGTGATATCATGATTCCACGCTCACAAATTGTTTTTATTCAAACAGATCAAAATCTTGATTCTTGTCTTGATACAATTATTGAATCCGCTCACTCGCGTTTTCCTGTGATTACAGATGAACGGGACAATATTGCAGGCATTTTACATGCTAAAGATCTGCTTACATTTTTGCGTAGTAATGCGGAAGAGTTTGATCTTATGCCGCTGTTACGCCCAGCGGTGATCGTCCCCGAAAGTAAACGGGTCGATCGTATGTTAAAAGATTTCCGTTCAGAACGTTTTCATATGGCAATTGTGGTTGATGAGTTTGGTGCAGTATCAGGGCTTGTGACCATTGAAGATATCTTAGAACAAATTGTTGGTGATATTGAAGATGAGTTTGATGAAGAGGAAGTCGTCAATATTCGTCAGCTTTCTCGTCACACTTATGCTGTACGAGCATTAACTGACATTGAAGATTTTAACCAACAATTCAATACGCATTTTGAAGACGAAGAAGTGGATACTATTGGTGGCGTGGTCATGCAGGCTTTTGGTTATTTGCCAAAACGAGGCGAAGAAATCACTATTGAGAATATCAATTTTAAAGTCACGTCCGCAGATAGCCGTCGCTTAATCCAGTTACGAGTCACTGTTACGGATGAACAATTAGCGGAAATTGAAAAAACGGAAGAAAATAAAGAAGAGTAATCTTACGGAAATCAATAGAACAATTAGCACGAGTCTTTACTCGTGCTTAATTATTTGGAGCAATATGAAAAAAAAGACAATATGGATGTACATCATTGCGATACTTTCTGGTGCATTGGGTGTACTGGCTTTTTCTCCCTTTGACTATTGGGGATTAGCTTATGTTTCTCTTATTGGATTGCTGTTGGTGATTAAAACCTCAGAAAAAAAGACCGCACTGATCGGGGCATTTTTATGGGGACTGAGCTTTTTTACTTTGGGCGTCAATTGGTTACATGTGAGTATTCATCAATTTGGTGGTGCTCCGCTTGTGGTCAGTTACTTACTGGTCGTGTTGCTTTCTGCTTATCTTGCGCTTTATCCCGTACTCTTTGCCTATTTAATACATCGCTTTCAGGTACATAGCGCTGCCTTGTTTCCTGTTATTTGGACGGGGACTGAATTTCTTCGTGGCTGGGTCTTCACGGGCTTTCCTTGGTTACAATTTGGTTACAGCCAAATCGATAGTCCATTTTCACATTTAGCACAATTATTTGGCGTAACAGGCGTGACGTTTTTTGTCATGTGGGTTAGCGCGGTTATCTTGAATATTGTTTTGGCACTATTTGCACGTCCAAGACAGTTTCATGTTGCTGCTATACAAAGCATGTTACTCGTGATTGTGGTTGGGCTCAGTGCTTATACATCACAAATAACATATGTGAAAAAAAGAGAAGAGAGTCGGTTAAATGTGACCTTAGCACAAGGAAATATTGAACAAGATCTGAAATGGGCTCCTGAATACCTTTACCGCACGTTAGCGATTTATCAAAAGTTGATTGCGCAGCACCTAGGAAAAACTGACGTCATTATTTTGCCAGAATCAGCCTTACCAGTGTTAGAAAATCATATTCAACCTTTCTTTGCTAGCTTACAGTCTGCAGCCCAGCAAGCAGGAACGGAAGTGATGATTGGCACAATTTTTCAAGATGAACAGGCAGGTAAATTATTTAACTCGATCGTCGTATTAGGGCATCCTTCACAGCCTTATTCACTTGATACACCTCATCGTTATAATAAACATCATCTGGTGCCTTTTGGTGAATATGTGCCATTGGAAAGTCTGTTACGACCGTTAGGAACCGTATTTAATTTACCGATGTCGGCATTTCAGTCGGGGGAATCACAACAAGCCCCACTTCTCGTGAAAAATAAGCATTTCAGTGCTGCAATTTGTTATGAAATTATTTTGGGGGAGCAGTTACGTCAGAGTCTGCGACAAAATACCGATGTTATTCTGACAATTTCAAATGATGCGTGGTTTGGTGATTCAATCGGGCCTTGGCAACATTTACAAATGGCAAGAATGCGGGCGTTAGAGTTGGGTAAGCCCGTGATTCGTGCAACAAATACGGGGGTGAGTGCATTTATTGATGAGCATGGTCAAGTGGTGGCAAAAGCGCCACAATTTGTGGAAACAACGCTTACTCATGAGGTGATCGCGACAGTCGGGAAGACCCCTTATTCAGTACTTGGAAACCTGCCGATTTATGCCCTCTCTTGCTTATTGCTCTTGATGCGCGGCATAGGGCGTTTACTTCGTCATCGGATATTAAGTACATCAAAACAATAAGCAATAAAAAAGCACTGAATGGTCAGTGCTTTTTTAAATAGGGTATTAGCGACTACGGAAAATAATACGACCTTTATTTAAATCATAAGGTGTCATTTCAATCGTGACTTTGTCACCCGTTAAAATACGGATATAGTTTTTACGCATTTTACCTGAAATATGTGCTGTCACAACGTGACCATTTTCTAATTCAACACGAAACATCGTGTTTGGCAAGGTTTCTAAAATTGTTCCTTGCATTTCAATGCAATCTTCTTTTGCCATTGTTTCCTCTGGATAACGATAAATTTTGACCGCTTGTTGTTTTGCGGGATTCAATAAAAAATACTTGCGGATTATACCGTTTTTGTGCTGTTCAGCAAAGTTTTTATTATGGTGGATGCAAGAACGAGGTAAGATAGGCGATGAAAACGATTTTGTTTTGTGACCATCTCTTAAGGTAGAACAACGATGATAAAAACAATTTTAATTACAGGTGGTGCAGGTTTTATTGGCTCAGCAGTCATCCGATATATTCTTGAAATGACGTCAGATAGGGTGGTAAATGTTGATAAATTAACTTATGCGAGCCATCCTTCTGCTTTAGACAGTGTGAAAGAGAACCCTCGTTATATTTTTGAGCAGGTCGACATCACTGATGCGGAAAAAATTGAGCAGATTTTTACGCAATATCAGCCAGATTGTGTGTTGCATTTGGCTGCAGAGAGCCATGTGGATCGCTCAATTGCAGGTGCAGCCGCATTTATTCAAACGAATGTTGTGGGAACTTATGTTTTATTGGAAGCAGCACGTCACTATTGGACACACTTACCTAAGAATCAACAATCGACCTTTCGTTTTCACCATGTTTCCACAGATGAAGTGTTTGGGGACTTAGCACATGCGGCCCCTGCTTTTACAGAGCAGTCCCCGTATCATCCTAGTAACCCTTATTCAGCGTCTAAAGCATCAAGTGATCATTTCGTGCGCGCCTGGTATCGCACTTATGGTTTACCGATTTTAGTAACGCATAGTGCGAATAATTATGGTTACTATCAATATCCTGAAAAATTGATTCCTTTTATGCTTTCGCAGGCGTTGCAAGGTAAACCGTTAACGCTTTATGGCGATGGACAACAATCTCGCGATTGGTTATTTGTTGACGATCATGCTCGTGCCCTCTATTTAGTTTTAACTCAGGGAAGAGTTGGGGAAACATATAATATTAGTGGTAATGGTGAAAGAACGAATTTGTCCGTAGTGACAGAAATGTGTGCTTTGCTTAACCAATTAAAGCGCTCGGGTCAATTAGCCCCTTTTGAGCATCAACTTAAGTCAGTTGGGGACTTTAAGCAATTAATTACTTTTGTTGCGGATCGACCTGGACATGATGTGCGTTATGCAATGAGTGGTGAAAAAATACAGAATGAATTAGGCTGGTCACCAGAAACCGATTTTAGTTCAGGATTGACTCGTACAGTTATGTGGTACCTCAATGATTTTGCACGGCAAGCATAATATATTTTGCGGGATGGACTACTAAAGTACGGAAAAACTGGTATAGTGGACCGCACTTTATTTTTATCATCACAATACATAAAAGGACATATTATGCCAATGCAAATTACCCTTTCCTACCAAGCCGCCAGTGACGTGTGGGGGAAAAAGGCGCTGTTGAGTTTTAATCAAGAACAAGCCACCATTCATGTCTGTGATAATTCAGAATGCACATTAGTTCAAAAAGCCGCCCGCAAATTACGTGGTCAAGGGATTAAAGACGTGGAGTTAATTGGGGAAAACTGGAATTTAGAAAACTGTTGGGCATTCTATCAAGGTTTTTATACGGCAAAACAAGATTATGCCTTAGCATTTCCACATCTTGATGAGGCGCCGCAAGCTGAATTACTTGCACGTATCCAGTGCGGCGATTTTGTACGTGAAATAATTAATGCACCCGCAGAAGAGATTACACCTATTGAATTAGCCAAACGTGCAGCCGCTTTTATTGAAGAACAAGCAGAAGCGTATGGCGAGAAAAGTGCGGTTCAATTTAAATTGATTTCAGGTGAGGCATTAAAAGAACAACATTACCACGGTATTTGGAACGTCGGACGTGGCTCAGCCAATCCACCCGCGATGTTACAACTTGATTTTAACCCAACAGGCAACCCAGATGCACCAGTATTCGCCTGTTTAGTTGGGAAAGGGATTACTTTTGATAGCGGTGGTTATAGTATTAAACCCAGCGAAGGTATGAGTACAATGCGTACGGACATGGGCGGCGCAGCATTGGTTACGGGGGCGTTAGGATTAGCGATCGCTCGTGGATTGCAGCAACGTGTAAAACTTTATTTATGCTGTGCAGAAAACTTAGTGAGCAGCAATGCGTTTAAATTAGGTGACATCATTCGTTACCGTAATGGTGTGACGGCTGAAATTTTAAATACAGATGCAGAAGGTCGCTTAGTGCTCGCCGATGGACTGATCGAAGCGGATCAACAAAAGCCACAAGTTATTATTGATTGTGCAACATTAACAGGTGCAGCAAAAGTCGCCGTAGGCAATGATTACCATTCAGTATTATCTATGGATGATAAATTAGTTGAGGCATTATTTGCCGCAGCAAATGAAGAGCAAGAACCGTTCTGGCGTTTGCCATTTGCTGAATTGCACCGTTCACAAATTAGTACTGCTTTTGCTGATATTGCGAATACAGGTACTGTTCCTGTTGGTGCAGGCGCCAGTACTGCGACGGCATTTTTATCTTATTTCGTAGAAAATTATCAGCAAAATTGGTTACATATTGACTGTTCTGCCACTTATCGTAAAACGGCAAGTGATTTATGGGCAGTTGGTGCAACAGGCATTGGCGTGCAAACACTAGCACGTTTTTTAGTAAAAAAAGCACATGGTTAAGGAAGGCGTGATGGCAGTAGAAAGAACCTTATCTCTGATTAAACCTGATGCAGTAAAACGGCATTTAATCGGGACAATTTTAAGTCGTTTTGAGCAAGCTGGCTTCAATGTCGTTGGTGCCAAAATGATACAGTTAACTCAAAAACAAGCAGAGGGATTTTATGCAGAGCATGAAGGTAAAGCCTTTTTTGCTGATTTAGTTGCTTATATGATCTCTGCACCAGTTGTTGCGTTAGTATTAGAAAAAGAGAATGCGGTTAAAGATTACCGCGAACTGATCGGGGCGACCAATCCTGAACAAGCTGCAGAAGGTACCATTCGTCGTGAATTTGCTCTGAATGGGCGTCATAACTCTGTGCATGGTTCAGATAGCATTGAAAGTGCAAAACGGGAGATTGCTTATTTCTTTGTTGAAAATGAGCTTTTTTAACCTAGCCACTTTAATGTAATTACCTATTATTTCCTCTATTGGATATATTCAATAGAGGAATTTTTTTTCGCTAAACATTGAAATTTTCATTGAAAGGCGTATTATAGCCATCCAGACGTAGAAATATCTAAATTAATACAATTTAAAGGGACAATATGTCAAGTTACTTATTTACTTCGGAGTCAGTATCAGAAGGGCATCCAGATAAAATTGCTGATCAGATTTCTGATGCGGTGCTCGATGAAATTCTTAAACAAGATCCTAAAGCACGTGTTGCGTGTGAAACCTATGTGAAAACAGGCATGGCATTAGTCGGTGGTGAAATTACGACATCAGCATGGGTTGATATTGAAAATTTAACACGTCAAGTGATTTGTGATATCGGTTATAAGCATTCAGATATGGGCTTTGATGGGCATTCTTGTGCGGTATTAAATGCGATTGGTAAACAATCTTCTGACATTAATCAAGGTGTAGATCGTGAGAATCCACTAGATCAAGGGGCTGGTGACCAAGGAATTATGTTCGGTTATGCGACCAATGAAACGGATGTTTTAATGCCTGCGGCAATTACTTATGCGCATCGTTTAATGGAGCGTCAAGCGAAAGTTCGTAAAAATGGTACATTAGCGTGGTTACGCCCAGATGCCAAAAGCCAAGTTACGCTAAAATATGAAGATAACAAAATTGTTGGGGTCGATGCCGTTGTGCTTTCAACGCAACATTGCGATAGCATTAGCCAAAAAGATTTACATGAAGCAGTGATGGAAGAAATCATCAAGCCAGTCTTACCAGCGGCGTGGTTATCAAAAGAGACTAAATATTTTATCAACCCAACAGGTCGTTTTGTCATCGGCGGACCGATGGGCGATTGTGGTTTAACGGGGCGAAAAATTATTGTGGATACTTATGGTGGGGCTGCACGTCATGGTGGTGGGGCATTCTCTGGTAAAGATCCCTCTAAAGTTGACCGTTCAGCCGCGTATGCAGCACGTTACGTGGCAAAAAATATTGTTGCTGCTGGACTTGCTGAGCGTTGTGAAATTCAGCTTTCTTATGCGATTGGTGTCGCGGATCCAACATCAATTATGGTGGAAACCTTTGGAACAGGTAAAGTGGCAAATGAATTATTAGTGTCATTAGTACGTGAGTTTTTTGATTTGCGTCCATATGGCTTAATTAAGATGCTCAATCTCATTCAACCAATTTACCGTGAAACAGCTGCTTATGGTCACTTCGGGCGTGAACAATTCCCTTGGGAAAAAGTTGATCGTGCAGAAGAGTTAAGAGTGGCTGCAGGGTTAAAATAATTTACTCGTTATCTGAATAAAGGCGGACAAAGTTCGCCTTCTTTTTTTCATGAATAGACAATC
Source organism: Pasteurella sp. P03HT (assembly GCF_054052285.1). NCBI lineage: Bacteria > Pseudomonadati > Pseudomonadota > Gammaproteobacteria > Pasteurellales > Pasteurellaceae > Pasteurella > Pasteurella sp. P03HT. Next base: position 108,423 of record NZ_JBSIUM010000006.1, on the reverse strand, counting down.
AGAAAGCCAGTTTCGTCAGTTAAAAATGCAGGTATTGCGTCAAGTTACACAGTGTTTGCAGCTTGCAGAAACCTATTTCCAACGCCCCTTCCCTATCCCTATTATCAATTATCAAGTTCGTGGGCTAAAAGCAGGTGTTGCATATTTGCAAGAAAATGAGATTCGACTGAACCGCACATTATTATTAGAAAATCGTGAGGAGTTTATTCGTCAAGTTGTTCCTCATGAATTGGCGCATTTGATCGCATACCAATTATTTGGTCAAGTTAAACCTCATGGTGCGGAGTGGAAAAATATCATGATCAATGTATTTCAATTAGAACCGAATGTTTATCACCAATTTGATACGCGTAAGATCATGAAAACGTATTTTCTCTATGAATGTCAGTGTAAGATGCATTATTTAAGTCGTCGACGTCATGATAATTGTCAAAATAAAGGGGCAAGTTATTTTTGTAAAGCCTGTCGAGGAAGATTAATTTATAAAGGAATTTAAATGTAACATTTTGTTTTTAAAATGGATTTATTTTTGGTGATTGGTTGGTTTTATTTTACTCTTCTTATTATAATTTCTGTTAATTATCTTTTCCCTCACTTAATATCATTCTATTTTTTTTATTTTATTCATTGTTTATTTTTTATTCCTGATTTGATTTTGAGCAAGTCATGTTTATTTTTATTACATAAAAATTATTTTTTATGAACAAAGTGCTTAATTTTTATCTTTTATGAATATAAAATAAGCCCGTTATTTGTTGAGGAGTAATAATGAATACTTTTCGACAAATAACCAGTGAAATAATTATATACCATGGAGGAATATGATGAAAAAATCATTATTAGTCTTATCAATTGGAACACTTTTTACTTTAACGGCAAATGCAAATTTTTATATTCAGGCGGATATTGGTGTATCGAAATTGAAAAACCATGCCAAAGCAGTTGAATCTTTTCAATATGATCCAATCATCCCAGTCTCTGGGGCGGTTTCGTCAAATTATGTTGAGGGAGAGATTCCTTTAGATGGAACAACTTATGATCAGCGCTTAAGTTTAGGTTATCAATTTGACCATGTCAGACTCGCTTTAGACTACACTCACTATAGTAAGATAAAGCAATATTACCAACACAATTGGGATTGGGATAATCTAGAATGGTCTAATGTGTTAAAACTTGAATCAACAGGGTTAAGTGCAATTTATGATTTCGATATGGGATCAAAATTTAAACCTTTCGTTGGCATGAGAGTGGCTTTAAACCGTCTTAATTCTCAATATACTTCAAGCCAAACCGCGCCATCTATTAGTTTTTGGTCTGCACCGTATAACGAAAATAATGTGACGGATGAGGATTATTGGGATAATGAAACATTGATTGCAGTTCAAGGGGCTCCTACTCAGCCAATGCGTGAGGTTTCACCAAACCCACCAACCCTTCCTCCTCTACCTAACTACATAGAGAATCAGCCTTCTCCAATACAACCAAAACCACTACCACAACCGTTCTTCCCTGAAGCTGAAGTGATTTCAGAGAAGCATAATTCAACGCTTAATCGAATTGGGGTGGGCGTGTTAATGGGGGCAAGCTACGAGTTGACATCGCATTTAGCTTTAGTTGGCACTGCTGAGTATAACTACTTAGGTAAATTTAATGCAGAGAAAATGCATAACTATAGTTTTAAATTAGGTTTACGTTACGCATTTTAGTATCATCTCATTTTTTGATTAATCAGTTAAATACGGTAAATGATCTTAGGGCTTTACCGTATTTTTATTTTTAATATTTTTCACACTATTTTATTCATATTTCACACTTTTTTTGAAAATACCTGCCAATAAGAATTAGCAATAATCTTGTTAATTTTCATCATCTCTTTCTATTTTGAATAGAATGTAGATTAAAACGTTTACATTTTCTTTAATGTTTTTACTTAAGATTACCGTATTTTAAGTGATTTTTCTTATGTAAACGTTTTCTTTTATGCTTTTTAGTTGTAAAATACGCGCCATATTTGTGGAAATGAAATATTTTGACAAATGGGGATATGAAAAATATAACGTTATAGGAATTAATGATGAAAAAAATATTATTTATCGTATTGAGTAGTCTATTATTGACATTCAATGCACAGGCTAATTTTTATATTCAAGCTGATCTCGGGGTGACTCAATGGAATCGTCAAGCATCTGACCCGCTTATTGATTTAAATACGGCGACTTTTTCACAGCGTATTAGTTTAGGCTATCGCTTTGATAATATGAGAATTGCATTAGAGAAAACACATGTTAATGAAGTTGAAGGTAAATTAGTTTATCAAGTGCCTTATTCATTTGATTCAGAGGTATTTACAGAAAAATTAAAATTAGATTCAACGGGTCTGAGTTTTATTTATGATTTTAAAACCACAACACCTTTTAAACCATTTTTAGGTTTGCGTGTTGCCGTAAGTAAAATGTCAGGTGAATCGAGTGATACCTTTTTATCTTATGGATTCTGGAATGCATCTCATTCTGATATTGAAGTTCCTGCTGATGAAAATACAGGGGTAATTTCTCCTATAGATATTGCAAAAGCGCTTTCACCAAATTCTGATAATTCAGAAGAGGGGGATAAACTTCAAGGCGGGTTATATGTTCCGCTGGATGAATTAGAGCCACATGTGCTTGCTTATGAACGTTACAATACCTCAGTGACACGAGTTGGCGTAGGACTTCTTGCGGGGGCGAGTTACTACTTTACACCAAATTTTGCGCTAGTTGGGAGTGTAGAATATAACTATCTCGGTAAACTGGATGACATTCGAATCAGTAATTATGGAGCAACATTAGGGGTTCGTTACGAATTTTAATGTTGACGTAACTCGTTATGATTAAAAAAGTGCGGTAAAAAACTTGAATTTTTACCGCACTTTTTTGTCTTAAATTTGCTTTCTCTTCTCTTGAAATTTCCTTTTTCGCACTTATATCTGAAAGCACTTGTATTTTAGCGTAATAAAAGGAAATGCTATGTCGAATAATCAAGAAACTCGTGGTTTTCAATCTGAAGTTAAACAACTTCTTCAATTAATGATCCATTCTTTATATTCCAATAAAGAAATTTTCTTACGTGAATTAATTTCAAATGCCTCTGATGCGGCAGATAAATTACGCTTTAAGGCGCTTTCGGCACCAGAATTGTACGAAGGTGATGGCGATTTAAAAGTGCGTATCAGTTTTGATGAAGCAAAAGGCACATTAACCATTAGTGATAACGGTATTGGGATGACTCGTGATCAGGTGATTGATCATCTTGGTACGATTGCAAAATCTGGTACAAAAGAGTTTTTAAGTTCATTAGGGCAAGATCAAGCTAAAGACAGCCAATTAATCGGTCAGTTTGGCGTCGGTTTTTATTCAGCCTTTATCGTGGCGGATAAAGTCAGTGTAAAAACACGTGCGGCAGGTGAAAGTGCGGACAAGGCGGTGCTTTGGGAATCTGCAGGTGAAGGTGAATATTCTGTTGCCGATATTGAGAAAAAAGAGCGTGGTACAGAAATTACCTTACATTTACGCGAAGATGAAAAAGAGTTTTTAAACGAATGGCGTTTACGTGACATCATTAGCAAATATTCCGATCATATTGGTTTGCCAGTAGAAATTCTGACAAAAGAATATGACGATGAAGGCAAAGAAACGGGCATTAAATGGGAAAAAATCAATAAAGCACAGGCGCTTTGGACCCGTTCAAAAAATGAGATTTCTGAAGAAGAATATAAAGAGTTTTACAAACATATTAGTCACGATTTTGCCGATCCGCTGCTTTGGTCACATAACCGCGTAGAAGGTAATCAAGAATACACGAGCTTGCTTTATGTACCTGCAAAAGCACCTTGGGATTTATTTAATCGTGAACATAAGCATGGCTTAAAATTATATGTTCAGCGCGTGTTTATTATGGACGATGCAGAGCAGTTTATGCCGAATTATCTGCGTTTTATGCGTGGTTTAATTGATAGCAATGATTTACCGTTGAATGTGTCACGTGAAATTTTACAAGATAACAAAGTGACAGCTGCATTACGTAAAGCGCTCACTAAACGTTCATTGCAAATGCTTGAAAAATTAGCCAAAGATGATGTGGAGAAATACCAAAGTTTCTGGAAAGAATTTGGCTTAGTGTTAAAAGAAGGTCCAGCAGAAGATTTTGCAAATAAAGAAAGCATCGCGAAGTTATTACGTTTTGCTTCAACGCACAATGACAGTAGCGAACAAACCGTGTCTTTAGAAGATTACGTTGCACGTATGAAAGAAGGACAAAAAGCGATTTACTACATCACTGCGGATACCTATGTCGCTGCCAAAAACTCACCGCACTTAGAGTTATTCAATAAAAAAGGTATTGAAGTCTTATTGTTATCTGACCGCATTGATGAGTGGATGTTGAGCTACTTAACTGAATTTGACGGCAAACAATTACAAACGATCAGCAAAGCAGATTTAGATCTTGGCGATTTAGCTGACGAAGAAAAAGAAGAGCAAAAACAGCAAGATGAGCAATTCTCTTCCTTTGTTGAGCGAGTGAAGAACTTACTTGGCGAACGCGTGAAAGAAGTACGTTTAACTCACCGTTTGACCGACACACCTGCGGTAGTTTCAACTGGCAATGACCAGATGACAACCCAAATGGCAAAATTATTTGCAGCTGCAGGTCAAGCAATGCCAGAGGTGAAATATACCTTTGAATTAAACCCAGAACATAGTTTAGTGCAAAAAGTAGCAGACATTGCTGACGAACAACAATTCGCAGATTGGATCGAATTATTGTTAGAACAAGCAATGTTAGCGGAGCGTGGTTCGTTAGAAAATCCAGTGGCGTTCATTAAACGGATGAACAGTTTATTGGGTAAATTAACAAGTCATTAACGCACAATTTTGAAATATGCTAAAATCCCTAAGGTGATAAATCTTAGGGATTTTCAGTTTAAGGACACAATATGATTACTGTTTATGGCATTAAAAATTGCGATACCGTAAAAAAAGCATTGAGTTGGTTGGCGGCAAATAACATTCCACATCAACTGCACGATTATCGTGTTGATGGCTTAGATAAAGCGTGGCTTGAACAAGCAGAAGCGCAATTTGGTTGGGAGAGTTTAGTCAATAAACGCAGTACGACTTGGCGTAATTTAGCGGATGACGTGAAAGAAAATCTCTCAAAACAGACCGCACTTGAAGTGCTGTTTGAACAACCAACATTAATTAAACGCCCAATTATTTTGCAAGATGGCAAAGCGTTGATTGGTTTTAATGTAAAAGAGTATGAAGCGTGTTTTAAATAAATATTTTGGGGCAGACCGAGCGTCTGCCCTGAATATTTGTTTCCACAAAAGTGCGGTAGAAAAATGAAAAATTCAATTATTGAGTTAGCAAGTGAGTTAATCCGTCGTCCATCGATTAGTCCTGACGATCAAGGTTGCCAACAAGTGATAGCCGAACGGTTGCAAAAATTAGGTTTTCAAATGGAATGGCTACCTTTCGGTGAGACGCTGAATTTATGGGCAAAACACGGTTCAGGATCGCCTGTGATTGCATTTGCAGGACATACGGATGTCGTGCCAGTCGGCGACGAAAAACAATGGCAATATCCGCCTTTTTCGGCAAAAATCGTCGATGATATGTTGTATGGACGTGGTGCGGCTGATATGAAAGGATCGCTTGCTGCAATGGTGGTGGCGGCTGAGGAATTTGTCAAAGCCAACCCAAATCATCCAGGCACGATTGCGCTATTAATTACCTCTGATGAAGAAGCTGCCGCGAAAGACGGCACAGTGCGAGTTGTGGAAACTTTAATGGCACGTAATGAGCCGATTGATTATTGCATTGTAGGTGAGCCATCAAGTTCACAGCAGCTCGGCGATATCGTGAAAAATGGTCGCCGAGGTTCTATCACCGCTAACTTGTATATTCAAGGTATTCAAGGTCACGTGGCGTATCCGCATTTAGCCGAAAACCCAGTCCATAAAGCGTTGTCATTTTTAACCGAATTGACGACGTATCAATGGGATAAGGGCAACGAGTTTTTTCCACCAACTTCGTTACAGATTGCCAATATTCATGCAGGCACAGGCAGTAATAATGTGATTCCAGGGGAGCTTTATGTGCAGTTTAATTTGCGTTATTGCACTGAAGTGACAGATGAAATCATTAAACAGAAAGTGGCTGACATGCTACAAACACACCAGTTAACACATCGCATTGAATGGAACTTATCAGGCAAACCATTTTTAACGGGCAGAGGAAAACTTGTAGACGCAACAATCAGTGCGGTGCAAAAAGTCACAAACAATACACCGCGCTTAGATACAGGCGGTGGCACTTCTGATGCACGCTTTATTGCATTAATGGGCGCAGAGGTTGTCGAGTTTGGTCCACTGAATAAAACCATTCATAAAGTGAATGAATGTGTGGATGTGAATGATCTTGCTAAGTGCGGTGACGTTTATCAACAAATTTTAGTCAATCTTTTGGATAAATCATGCGTATAAATTTTAGTGCGGATCAGCTCACAGGGAAAGTTCGGAGCCATTTGGTTAATTTACCTTGCCCCTTTTCTAACAATCATTTTTTACAGGTGGATGCATTCAAGGCGTTTCAAGGTTTGCAACAAAGTGCGGTGAAAAACGGCTTTAATTTACAACCAGCCAGTAGTTTTCGTGATTTTCAGCGCCAGCAGTTAATCTGGAATGGCAAATTCAACGGCGAGCGTAAAGTCCACGACGATCTTGGAAATCCATTAAATTTGACCGCACTTTCTGACTGGCAAAAAGCACAAGCGATTTTGCGTTGGTCGGCATTACCAGGGGGGAGCCGACACCATTGGGGAACTGAAATTGATGTGTTTGATCCTAATTTATTGCCGACAGATCAAACATTGCAACTAGAACCTTGGGAATATGAAAAGGGCGGTTATTTTTTTGAATTAAGTGAGTGGTTACAACAGAATTTAGCGCATTTTGATTTTACGTTACCGTTCACTCACTTGCCGTCAAATAAAGAAATTGGTTATGAACCTTGGCATATCAGTTATTTGCCCGTAGCAGAGTTTGCCAAACAACAATTTTCAGCCGAGATGTTATTAGCGTCTTGGCAAAATGAAAACATCGCAGGCAAGGCGTGTTTAGAACAACATTTAGATGAAATTTTTCAGCGATTTTTTATTTAAGTTTTATATTGGATTATGTGGGGAGAATAATGGAAAAAAGGACATCGGAACAAAATCACAGTCATTTTAGCAAACTGATTTCCAGCTTATTACAATGGGTGTTAAATATTTCGTTAGTGATTTTAGCCGCAATTTTGGTGATTTTTTTAGCACAAGAAACCTATAGTTTGGCGCAGGTTTTGTTAACAGAAACCAATAAAGCGTCTTATTTATTGATTGAAAAAATCGTGGTGTATTTCTTGTATTTTGAGTTTTTAGCGTTGATTGTGAAATATTTCAAAACCAATTATCACTTTCCGCTACGCTATTTTATATACATTGGGATCACCGCAATGGTGCGTTTAATTATTGTGGATCATTCAAGTGCGGTAAATACGTTACTGTTTTCAGGTTCGATCTTATTAATGGTGATTGCACTCTTTTTGGTCAGTTCAGAACGCTTAAGAAAAAGTTAATTTAAGAGGATAACAATAACATGGATATTCAACAATTTAGCCAACAAGATATTGAAATTTTAAATGAAGAAACCTTGTATAAAGGCTTTTTTGAATTAAAACGTATTCAATTTAAACACAAATTATTTGCTGGTGGCGAGAGTGGTGTTGTGACTCGCGAATTATTGGTGAAAGGTGCGGCTTCTGCGGTGATTGCGTATGACCCCGCCAAAGATGCAGTGATTTTAGTCGAGCAAGTGCGTATCGGTGCGTATCAACCGCAATCTAGCCAGTCGCCTTGGTTATTAGAATTAATCGCAGGTATGGTGGAAGAAGGCGAGAAACCAGAAGAAGTGGCATTGCGCGAAAGCGAAGAAGAAGCGGGTGTGCAAGTCACTGATTTACAACATTGTTTAAGCGTATGGGACAGCCCAGGGGGCGTGATTGAGCGTATTCATTTATTTGTCGGCAAAGTGGATAGTACACAAGCGAAAGGTATTCACGGACTTGCAGAAGAAAACGAAGATATTCGCGTGCACGTTGTGAGCAGAGAAACGGCTTATCAATGGGTCAATGAAGGCAAAATTGATAACGGAATTGCAGTGTTGGGATTGCAATGGCTACAACTTCACTATCAATCCTTACAGAAGTAAGAACTTGAATAAACACTGAACAAGTGGTTGGACCAAAAATGTGATTTAGCTTTCATTTTTAACAAATTTTTAGAGAGAAATATGACCTAGCTAACACTTTTTTACTTTAGTAGGTGAAATTTTTCTGATAAGTCGGTAATTTACAACGAGTTTTATATTTTTTATTTTTATATTTTCGTCGTAGGAGTTCGCTTTGTTCAGTACTTATACATATGATACAGCAGCGGAAGTATTTAAATTCGTTCAGATTACTGATCCGCACTTGTTTAAGGATGAAAAAGGGGAATTACTTGGTATCAATACCTTTCAAAGTTTTGTTCAGGTAGTAAAAGAAATCAAAGAAAGTGGTTTTGATTATGACTTCGTGCTCGCTACAGGTGATCTTGTGCAAGATAGCAGTAATGAAGGTTATATCCATTTCTGTGAGCAAATTCAACACTTAGAAAAAATGGTATTTTGGATCCCAGGTAATCATGATTTTCAACCAAAGATGTTTGATATTCTTAACCAAGACCAAGAGCATTTGAATGCGAAAAAACATCTTTTGCTTGGTAAACATTGGCAAATCTTAATGTTAGATAGCCAAGTTTTTGGCGTGCCGCATGGCGAGTTAAGCCAATATCAAATTGATTGGTTAGTGTCAAAATTGAAAGACTATCCAGATCGCCATGCGCTGATTGTATTACATCATCATATTTTACCAACTAATTCAGCATGGTTAGATCAACATAATTTGCGTAATGCGTATGAGCTAGCAGAAGCATTGTCTTCTTTTAATAACGTTAAAGGGCTACTGTATGGACATATTCATCAAGCAGTAGACGGTGAATGGCAGGGTTATAAAGTGATGGCAACCCCTTCTACTTGTATTCAATTTAAACCCGATAATCATTCTTTTACTTTAGACACCGTGCAACCTGGCTGGCGCGAGGTGACGTTATATCCAGAAGGTAAAATTGAAACCTGTGTAAAACGTATCCAACATGCGCAATTCTTTCCCAATATGCATGAAGAAGGGTATTAATTGCACTTAGTGCGGTACGAATTTGATAAATTCTGACCGCACGATTGTTGGCAGGTTTACAAGCCCAATGCGTACTTCAACGCCTGTTTTTTAAGTGGTGTAGCCTTATCAGCCGCAAATAAGGCTAAGTTACGTGCAATTTTAAGTGGTAATATTTCGTCTTTAAAGGCTTTATAAAAGAGATCCATGCCTGATTGCATGAGTAAGTTATCGGGTCTGCGCTGGCGTTGATAACGGCTAAGTACCTCATCACTGGCTAGCCATTCACCTTGTTGTTTAGCGCGTGCGAGGACAGTTAGTAACACATCAACATCTTTAAAACCCAGGTTCACGCCCTGACCTGCGAGAGGATTAATGGTGTGAGCAGCATCGCCAACTAAGACAATGCCTTGTTTGAAGTAATGTTGTGCATGGCGGCGTGTTAACGCAAAACTATTCGCACATTGTACTTTCACTTTGCCTAAGCGAGCAGGAAAAGCATGATTAACTTCAAGGCTTAATTTATCCATCGGTAATTGTGTGAGTTCACGAATTCTTTGTGGACTGTCATACCAAACTAGACAAGCTTGGTGATTGAGTAAGGGCAAGAATGCTCTTGGTCCTGTAGGATAAAATTGCTGCCAAGTCGTATCTTGTTGCTCAAGTTCAGTTTCGACAATCATTAACAAACAACTTTGTCTATATTGCCAGCCTGTTATACCAATGCCAGCAAGTTGACGTAATTGCGAGTTGGCGCCATCTGCCGCAATAATCAGTGGCGCAGAATAAACATCCCCATTTTGAAGCAAAATTTGCCAATTTTGACCGCACTTTTCGACTTTTTCAATTGCCATGCCGATACTGGTTTGTATATTGGCGAGAGAATCGAATGCTTTCCACAGCCCTAACTGGATGAGATTGTTTTCTACCATAAAGCCTAATTCTGCCAGATTGAGATCATGGCTATGAAAATAGGTTGAAAATCCATCTATTTCCCAGGTTTCTAAAGCTCGATAGGGACAAATTCGGGTGGCTTCAATATGTTGCCAAGCACCAAGTTTTTTTAATAAATTTACTGAAGCAACACTGATTGCAGAGATGCGGATATCATAAGGTGAATTGGGGTCAAAATGCGGTAAAGGTGAATGTTCAATGAGGTGAATATCCTGTCCTTGTTGAGCAAGGCCTAGCGCACATGCCGCACCTACCATGCCACCACCAACGACAATGATCTCTTTTTGTATGGTTGCCATTGTTCTTTTCCTTCTTACTGATTGTTGCTACATTCTACAGCTAACGAGGGAAATTCAAAAGAAATCTCTTTTTTAGCTAGCCAGCATACCGACAAGCCTGTAAAATAGCCAGTCGAATTTTTTATAGGTTAACTGAATTTTTTAAAACGATATGACACAAAAATTACATATTAAGACATGGGGCTGTCAGATGAACGAATATGATTCATCTAAAATGGCAGATCTACTCAACAGCACCCATGGTTTAGAATTAACTGAAATTCCCGAAGAGGCTGATGTATTATTATTAAATACTTGCTCTATTCGTGAAAAAGCCCAAGAAAAAGTATTCCACCAGTTAGGACGTTGGAAAGAGTTAAAAAAACAAAATCCAGGTCTGGTGATTGGGGTCGGTGGCTGTGTTGCATCACAAGAAGGTGAACATATTCGTACTCGTGCGCCTTATGTTGACATCATTTTTGGACCGCAAACATTGCATCGCTTGCCTGAAATGATCAATCAAATTCGTGGTGGTAAAAGTGCGGTTGTGGATGTGAGCTTCCCTGAGATAGAAAAATTTGACCGTTTACCAGAACCTCGTGCAGAAGGTCCAACTGCGTTTGTTTCAATTATGGAAGGCTGTAATAAATACTGTTCTTTCTGTGTTGTACCTTATACACGTGGTGAAGAGGTGAGTCGTCCTGTTGATGATGTCTTGTTTGAAATCGCACAGTTAGCGGAACAAGGCGTGAGAGAAGTGAATTTATTAGGTCAAAATGTGAATGCTTATCGTGGACCGACTCATGATGAAGGTATTTGTACGTTTGCTGAATTATTACGTTTAGTCGCGGCAATTGATGGCATTGATCGGGTTCGTTTTACAACTAGCCATCCAATAGAGTTTACTGATGATATTATTGATGTCTATCGTGATACACCAGAATTAGTTAGCTTTTTACATCTACCCGTACAAAGTGGATCGGACCGTGTGTTATCGATGATGAAACGTAATCATACGGCATTAGAATATAAATCAATTATTCGTAAATTAAGAGCGGTGCGTCCAGCAATCCAAATTAGTTCAGATTTCATTGTAGGGTTCCCAGGGGAGACCGCCGAAGACTTTGAACAAACGATGAATTTAATTGCACAAGTGAATTTTGATATGAGCTTTAGCTTCATTTATTCCGCACGTCCAGGTACTCCAGCAGCAGACATGCCTGATGATGTGAGTGAAGAAGAGAAAAAACAACGCTTGTATCTTTTACAACAACGTATTAATAACCAAGCTGCACAATTTAGTCGCGCAATGTTAGGGACTGAGCAGCGTGTATTAGTAGAAGGTCCTTCTAAAAAGGATATTATGGAGCTGACAGGACGTACTGAAACTAACCGTATTGTTAACTTCGTAGGCACACCTGACATGATTGGTAAATTTGTTGATATTAAAATCACCGATGTTTTCACGAATTCATTGCGTGGTGAAGTCGTGCGGACTGAAGAGCAAATGGGGCTACGCGTTGTACAGTCGCCACAAATGGTAATAAACCGCACGCGTAAAGAGGATGAATTAGGTGTAGGACGTTATCACGCCTAGTTTCTGTTAAATTGATTTCATCTTTTGACCGCTTAAGTCGCTTACTTAAGCGGTTTTTTTATTATTCTAATAAGGTATAGACGTATGTGTAGCTGTTATGCTTATTAATAAGCGTGAAATAGTGAACAACCGAGGTGTTTCTTGAGCCAGATTTAAAATTATGACGTGTTATTTAATAGGAATTTTGGTAAAGTGTATGCAACAAACATTGGTTTATTTTTAACAAATTTAGGTTAAGTGATATGTATACCTCAAATTTTCTCAATCTTATTTTAAACGTCGACAGTTATAAGGCATCACATTGGCGACAATATCCACCGAATACAGAGTATGTTTCTTATTATGTAGAAGCACGAAGTGGAAATTTTGATGTGGTCCTATTTGGCTTACAGGCTTTTATCAAAGAATATTTGTTAACGCCAATTCGCCAACAAGATATTGATGAAGCAGAAGTTGTATTACAAGCGCACGGATTGCCCTTTAATCGTGCGGGATGGCAGCGTTTACTGGACAAACATCAAGGTTATTTACCATTAAAAATTGAGGCAGTACCAGAAGGAACGGTTTTACCGATAGGAAACGTCGTTTGCCAAATTGTGAATACCGATCCTGAATTTTTTTGGTTGTCTGGTTATTTAGAAACCGCATTATTGCGTGCGATTTGGTATCCTTCTACGGTCGCAAGTATCTCATATTTCTGTAAGCAGAAAATTAAACAAGCATTAGAAAAATCAGCAGATAATTTAGATGGGTTGCCTTTTAAATTGCATGATTTCGGAGCGAGGGGCGCATCAAGTTTAGAAACGGTTGCGCTAGGAGGACTTGCACACCTCGTGAATTTTATGGGAACCGATAGCGTATCGGCCTTGCTTGCTGCACGTCGTTGGTATAACACGACAGAAATGCCTGCATTTTCAATTCCTGCTGCTGAGCATAGCACGATAACAGCATGGGGAAGAGAAAATGAAGTCGCCGCGTATGAAAATATGGTGGCACAATTTGCGGGTCAAGATAAAATTTATGCTGTTGTCTCAGATAGTTATGATCTTTGGCATGCCTTAGCGCATATTTGGGGCGACAAACTAAAAGATAAAATCCAGCAGTCTGGTGGAACCTTAGTGATTCGTCCAGACAGTGGCGAACCAGCTGAAGTGGTATGTAAAGCCTTAAACATTTTGGACCGTCAATTTGGAACAAAAGTAAACAGTAAAGGATATAAAGTGTTACCTGATTATTTACGTTTGATTCAAGGAGATGGAATTAATGTGCATTCGATTGAAGGCATTTTAGAACAAATCATGGCGCATGGATTTAGTGTGGACAATGTGAACTTCGGAATGGGCGGAGGGCTATTACAGCAATTGAATCGTGATACGATGAGTTGGGCAATGAAAGCCAGTGCGGTTTGTATTGCTGGAGAATGGCGAGAAATCTATAAAGATCCTGTCACAAGTCGAGCTAAACGTTCTAAGAAAGGTATACAAGCTTTAGTACAAGAAAATGGAAAATGGTGCACAATCCGCCAAGACGAATTGGGTGAACAGCAAAACCAATTACGTACCGTTTTCTTGAATGGAAAATTGTTAGTGGATGACTCCCTTGACGTGATTCGAGCCAGAACAACGAATAAAGCATAATTTCCACAAAACCTTCGCATTTCTCACTGCACAGGTGGTTTGCCTGTGCATCTTTTTATTTAAAAAACTGCGGTTGATTTTAATAAATCTGTTCTCGATTTAAATGCTTATAGACAAACAACACAAATTACTATGCCTAAGTAGTGAGCCTCACTGTGATATATACCTCATCACGTTTTAGTTTTATCTGTATTAGGTGGAGTGACTAACGAGTGATGCTTTGTTGTTGGCAGGAAATGGATTTTTGCTCGTGTGAATCAGAATTCTTATATAGCATGTAGGTGGCTGTATTCAGTCTATTTTTTGAAGTAATGAATGAGAATATCTAGGAAAATATGAGAAGATAAAGTACATAAAAAAAGCCGCTTTCGCGACCTTACTTGTTTTAAGTAATTGACATTTTAAATGGTGCCCGAGGCCAGACTTGAACTGGCACGCTTCGAAAAGCGAGGGATTTTAAATCCCTTGTGTCTACCGATTTCACCACTCGGGCAGGACCTATTCAAATTTTGTGACAACTAACTGCGTTTGGGGTTATGGAGGCGTGTCCCGGAGTCGAACCGAGCTACATGGATTTGCAATCCAGTGCATAACCGCTTTGCTAACACGCCGTTAGTTTGGAGCGGGAAACGAGGCTCGAACTCGCGACCCCAACCTTGGCAAGGTTGTGCTCTACCAACTGAGCTATTCCCGCATTCGCTGTTAGTGCGGTGCATTCTACTGATTTATAAAAATCTGTCAATGATTGTTTTTAAAAAAATTATTAATTGATGAAAAAAAGTGCAAATAGCTTGTTTTTGTTTAAAAACACATTTCTGTGGGGAAAAGTCTGTTAGATAACATAAGTGTTGTCATCATTTATTATCAAACCATCCTGCTATTCGAAACATTGACGGATTGATGTCTGATTTGATTAGAGTAAAAGATAGGATCTTTGTATGAATGGTGATTTTAAATTTTCTGAGTCATGTTGAAGAAAGATTGAGAATGGTTTTATGATGAATCGATTGATTTGCACGATTCTTGTGATATTATCAATGCACTTGAAATTATAAAAATTGCTCTTATTATAAAGAGTATAGTTCACAGAAAAAGGAAGAAATAATGGAAGTATTACATTCAACAGATGCAACATTTGCCGCTGATGTCATAAATTCAGATGTACCAGTATTGTTAGATTTTTGGGCACCGTGGTGTGGACCTTGCCGTATGATTTCGCCAATTTTAGATGAAATTGCAGCAGAATTTTCGGGTAAAGTGAAAGTCGTAAAAATTAATATTGATGAAAACCAAGCAACTCCTGCACAATTAGGTGTACGTAGCATCCCAACATTAGTGTTGTTTAAAGATGGCAAACCTGTTGCTACGCAAGTGGGCGCACTGCCAAAAAACCAACTGGCTAACTTCATTAACCAAAATATCTAATTCATTGAAGCGATAAAAAATCCCGAGTGTATCACTTGGGATTTTTTATGGTCAGTAAAATATCAGAGTGACAAAAACTGAGCAATATAGTGAGGGACAATTTGACTTGCCTTACCATAATGGGTCTCATCAAAACTTGACCGCACTTGACTTGGTTCTAGATTTAACTCAACAGTATGTGCACCATAATATGCTGCTTCACGTACAAATCCTGCTGCTGGGTAAACATGTCCAGATGTGCCAATTGCAATGAAATAGTCACATTCAGATAATGCCTTTTGAATCCTATCCATTTCTAAAGGCATTTCACCAAACCAAACAATATGTGGACGGAGTGTTTGTGGGGGATGGCAGCAAGAGCACGTGTCTTTCGAGGTAATATCTTTTTCCCAATCATAAACTTTTCCAGATTTGACACAGCGTACTTTTAGTAATTCACCATGCATGTGGATGAGGTTTTTTGAGCCTGCACGCTCATGTAAGTTGTCTACATTTTGTGTCACAATGAGTAAGTTCTTGCCGAGCTTTTGTTCTAATTGGGCTAAGGCAAGGTGCGCAGCATTGGGGCATACTTGAGATGAAAACAGTTGTTTACGTCGCTCATTATAAAAATGCTGCACTAATTCTGGGTGACGAGTAAACCCCTCTGGGGTGGCAACATCTTCTACACGGTGATTCTCCCATAAACCATCAGCAGCTCGGAATGTTTTAATGCCTGATTCAGCAGAAATACCAGCACCAGTTAATACTACGATTTTTGGGTATGTTGACATGGGATTATCTCCTTTTTGTTGCAAACCAGATGAATGATTGTTTCATGTGATCATTCAAAATCATAGCAAGACGATTTATTTTTGTGCGCGTAATTTTTGCAAAATAGCTTTCATTTCATCGTCAAGTGGGGCGCTAATTCGCAACGTTTCACTTGATTTAGGGTGTTCAAAACGAATAGAAAAAGCGTGTAAGAACAAACGATTTAGCCCTATTTTGCTCATTTGTTCATCAAATTGTTTATCTCCATATTTATCGTCTAGAGCAATTGGGTGCCCCACATACTGTGTATGCACTCGTATTTGATGAGTACGCCCTGTTACAGGTGAAGCTTTAATTAATGTGGCATTTTCATAACGTTCTTCAATGGAGAAACGGGTCTCAGATGGTTTACCCTGTTCGCTCACACGGACGATACGCTCACCGCTAGATAATTCATTTTTTAATAATGGCGCTTTGACTACTTTACAATGGGATTGCCATTGACCTCGGACTAGGGCTAAATAATCTTTTTGTACAGTTTTCTCGCGCAATTGTTCATGCAAATGACGGAGTGCAGAACGTTTTTTCGCAACCAACAAAATACCTGATGTATCACGATCTAAACGGTGTACTAATTCAAGAAAACGCGCTTCTGGTCGAAGGGCGCGTAATGCTTCAATGACACCAAAATTAAGTCCACTTCCTCCATGTACGGCGAGTCCAGAAGGCTTATTGAGTACTAATAAACATTCATCTTCAAAGAGAATTTGATTTTCTAATTGATTCACTTTATTTAATTTTGTGGAGAGTGGCGCCTGTGTTTTTTCAGAAACCCGTATAGGTGGAATCCGCACTTGATCATTTGCTTGCAACTTATATTCGGGTTTAATCCTACCTTTATTAACGCGAACTTCGCCTTTCCGTAGGATGCGATAAATTAAACTTTTGGGCACACCTTTAAGTTTTGTTAATAAATAGTTATCAATGCGTTGTCCTGCTTCATCCTCACTAATAATGAGAAGTTGGACTTGTGGATTAATGATTTTTTCGGTCGATTTTTGATTCATTTGAACAGTCTTTTTCATAAAAATTGCGCGGATCATATCATATTTTAGTATACCGTGGACGAATAAAATTACCTTGATAAATGAGAGGGATAAGTACATAATAGTGCGTATTTTTACGTCATTAAACTGACTTGAAAATGGAGCATTGTTGTTGAGTGAAATAATGCAGCAGATGGCATAAGACATTTAGTAACTTAATGATTTTATAGGTTAAAAGTAATAAATAATCTTGCGGACTCCTTAGTTTTTTAAGGGGGCTGTTTTACAAAAATGTGAGTTTTTACTTCATTTGAGTAACGCAATCAAAGCACCCAGCACTTGACAGTCGAGAGACTGACATTCTGCGACAGACACGAGGTCGATTGTGAAGAAAATATTTGATTATTTCTAACTCCGCATAGAATAAAAACGAAGAGAACAAATAATGAAAAGAATGTTAATTAATGCAACTCAAAAGGAAGAGCTGCGCGTTGCGCTTGTGGACGGGCAACGCTTATTTGACTTGGATATTGAAAGTCCAGGTCATGAACAGAAAAAGGCAAACATTTACAAAGGACGTATTACACGTGTTGAACCTAGTTTAGAAGCTGCATTCGTTGATTATGGTGCCGAGCGTCATGGTTTCCTGCCACTTAAAGAAATTGCACGTGAATATTTTCCTGATGATTACACCTACCAAGGTCGTCCAAATATTCGTGATATTTTAAGCGAAGGTCAGGAAGTGATTGTTCAAGTGAACAAAGAAGAACGTGGTAACAAAGGTGCAGCATTAACGACGTTTGTTTCACTTGCTGGAAGTTATTTGGTCATCATGCCAAACAATCCAAGAGCTGGAGGAATTTCTCGCCGTATTGAAGGGGATGAGCGTTTAGAGTTAAAAGAAGCCTTAGGCTCTTTAGATGTACCAGATGGTGTTGGATTGATTGTACGTACCGCGGGGGTAGGCAAATCCCCAGAAGAGTTACAATGGGACTTGAAGGTATTGTTGCACCACTGGGAAGCGATTAAACAAGCATCAGAAAGCCGTCCAGCGCCGTTTTTAATTCATCAAGAAAGTGATGTAATTGTACGTGCTATTCGTGATTATTTACGTCGTGATATTGGTGAGATCCTTATCGACAGCCCAAAAGTGTATGAAAAAGCAAAAGCACATATTAAATTAGTGCGTCCTGACTTTATTCATCGCGTTAAGCTTTATCAAGGCGAAGTGCCTCTGTTCAGTCATTATCAAATTGAATCACAAATTGAATCTGCATTTCAGCGTGAGGTTCGTTTGCCATCAGGCGGCTCGATTGTGATTGATGTCACAGAAGCATTAACGGCGATTGATATTAACTCATCACGCTCAACTCGTGGTGGGGATATTGAAGAAACCGCATTGAACACAAACTTAGAAGCGGCAGATGAAATTGCCCGTCAATTACGTTTACGTGACTTGGGGGGATTAATTGTCATCGACTTTATTGATATGACCCCTGTTCGTCATCAACGTGAAGTCGAAAATCGTATTCGCGATGCAGTTCGTCAAGATCGTGCACGTATTCAGATTAGTCGTATCTCTCGTTTTGGTTTACTTGAGATGTCGCGCCAACGTTTAAGTCCATCACTTGGTGAGTCCTCGCATCATGTGTGCCCACGTTGTCAAGGGACGGGGAAAATCCGTGATAATGAATCCCTATCATTATCGATTTTACGTCTCATTGAAGAAGAAGCATTGAAGGAAAATACAAAACAAGTCCATACTATTGTACCTGTTGAAATTGCTTCCTATTTATTAAATGAAAAACGCAAAGCCATTTATAGTATTGAAAAACGTCATGAAGTGGATATCGTTGTTGTGCCAAATGAAGCAATGGAAACACCGCACTTTAGCGTTTTCCGAGTGCGTGATGGTGAAGAAGTAAATGAGTTAAGTTATAACTTAGTGAAATTGCACCAAGATCAAGATGATCACTTTGTTCCAGAAGAGTCGTTAGTCTCACGTAATATCGAAACGGCGGCAGTGACAACGGAAACTGTGTTAGAAGGGGCAGCGGTATCTATGGCGATTCCTGCGCCAGCGCCATCGCCAGAGAAGAAAACAGAGCAAAAACCTTCTTTGCTTTCTCGTCTTTTCGCAAAACTAAAAGCACTTTTTGCGGATAAGCCTGCAGAGGAAGAAAAGTCGAAAAATAATCGCAATCGCAACAACCGTCATCGTCGTAATCAAGACCGCCGCAATAACCGCCGCTCACGTGGGGAAAGTGTCGAGCGCGAAAACAATGCTAAACGAGATGAAGTGGTTGAAGAGGTGATTCGTACACGTTCAGAACGTAATAATTCAGAACGTAATAGCAAACGCAATCGTAAAGCAAATGTGGCAGAAAGTGCGGTTGTGAATGAGACTATTTTAGAAAATGTGTCAGAAACTGTTGAAATTGAAAAAACAGAAGTCACCACCCCACGTCGTCAGCGTCGCGATTTGCGTAAGAAAGTTCGTGTTAGCGAAGAAACGTTGATTGAAAAAGTCAGTGATATGGACGTTGATGAACAGCTGATTGAGCCAGCTAAAACCATGGATGAGATGGTAGATATTTCACACACTGAAGTTGCATCAGCTAAAGTGGAAGAGATGGATGCGGAAAAACGTCGTGATAATAGCCGTCGTCGTTTGCCACGCCATTTGCGTGTAAATAATCAACGCCGTCGCCGCAATAGTCAAGACATGAAATCCCCAATGCCATTATTGGCAGCAATGGCATCTCCTGAATTAGCAAGTGGTAAAGTGTGGGTGGATTATCATTATGTTGTAAACAAGGAAAACCAATTTTTATCTGTAGATGAATTATTGGAACAACAAAATCAGCCTAAAGAACCTGTTGCAACCGTGCCAGCAACAGAATTAGTGATTGAAAAACATGACAAGGCTTCTTCCCCTTATCATGCATTTATGACTCAGCCAGCTAATGATTCAGTTGAGAAGAAAGTCCAAGAATCGTTACAACGTTTAGATGCAGAGCAACCGTTAGTGGAGACGGCTGTATTGGATACGAAAATTGTTGAGCCAACAGAAGAAACCGTGAAAGTTGAATCAATTTCTGAACCACTACTTGGTAGTGTTGATGTTGAATGTGTGAAGCGCGAGGAGATGGATGTGCCTGTGGTTGCGGCTGTGTCTGTGGAAACGACTCGTCTGCCTATTGAGCGTACATTTGCGTTTACTGGTCGTTTAGGAACAATTTCTGCTGTTCAACATACGAAAGCTGATATGACTTTAGCGAAAGCCAGTGATGAATTAAAAGAGATGGCAGAAATTGTCGTTTGGGCAGAATCCCGTTACTATTTCCATGGTAAAGGTGCGGCTGGACATCATAGTGCGGTGAGTCATGTTTATACAGGACCAACAAGAGCGGAAAATAAAGCAGAATAATCATTTTCTGTTATTTCTGGGCGAGGCGATAAGAAAAATAGGCATTTTGTTCTAAAATCAAACAATTGAATAAAAATATCAGTTTAATTGCTTGACTTAGAATAGGAAAATCCGTATTATTCACCTCGCTTAAATCACGGAGGAATGGTCGAGTGGTTGAAGGCACCGGTCTTGAAAACCGGCGAGGGTTTACGCCCTCCGTGAGTT
Source organism: Pasteurella sp. P03HT (assembly GCF_054052285.1). Classification (NCBI taxonomy): domain Bacteria; kingdom Pseudomonadati; phylum Pseudomonadota; class Gammaproteobacteria; order Pasteurellales; family Pasteurellaceae; genus Pasteurella; species Pasteurella sp. P03HT. The sequence goes on along the minus strand of NZ_JBSIUM010000006.1, from coordinate 87,806 downwards.
CGAATCTCACTTCCTCCGCCATCAAATTTTGAAAACCGTAAGTCGAAAGGCTTACGGTTTTTTTTTCTATTTAGGATTTCATCGTAGTTATAATTTCACTGCAGTCTTATTTTTTCTTATCAAATTGTATGGAGTAGATTGGAGGCGTTTGAGACAACGGTGAGGATGGGTAGTCACTTGGCGATAATATGGCAGCAATCGTCTGTCTTTTTACCATATTATCTGTAAGCTATAGTTGTATATTGAGGAATAGGACATTCAGGTTGAGTAATAAGCTTACTTAAGCCTGATTTTCTTTAAAAGCCAAATATTCTTCTAAAACGTCAATTGCCATTAAGCATTTTGCACGGCGTTGCTGAGTAAACGCGATATGGTGTTCAATAAGCGCAAGTTCATTTGCGTGTTGTGCTTTGCGTTTCTCATCTTGTTGCCGAGTGATTTTTTCATTTAATGCTTGCAGTGCTTCATAGTATTTTTCTAAACGTTCGCGGGGAGGCAGCTGATGAATCGTTTGTTGTGTTTTAATCTTAGAAGGTCTAGGGATGCTCTTGGTTTCTCTATGTGGATTTAAGGCATCGGACAAAGCATTACATTGTGATAACAGTTTCTCAGCAAAAAAAGTACAAAGCGCGAGATCATGCTCTGCGACATTCTCTAATTGTTTAAGCGTTTGGTGAATTTCTTGATAATAGAATTCAAATGTTTGGTTATTTTCACTAAATAGACCAGGAGAAAATTTTAGCTGTACTTTTTGAGTCATGCTCTGCAAATGCTGAGCATATAAGTGTTCCACTTTAGCGGTTAAAGAAGACATAAGGGCATTTTTTTTCATACAAACCTGCGATAAAAAATCCTCCACAAAGGGAGGATTCATTGATTATAAATACATTGCAGCCAGCCACCCAAAAATAATGAGCGGGATATTGTAGTGAATAAAAGTCGGCACGACAGAGTCCCAAATGTGATCGTGTTTACCATCTGCATTAAGCCCCGAGGTTGGACCTAATGTGGAGTCAGAAGCGGGTGAACCCGCATCACCTAGTGCGGCAGACACACCGATAATTGAAACAGTTGCAAGTGGTGAGAAACCTAATGACAAGCAAAGCGGCACATAAATAGACGTAATAATTGGAACAGTTGAGAAGGATGAACCGATTCCCATTGTGATAAATAATCCAACTAATAACATCAAGAAAGCCGCAATGCCTTTATTTTCTGCACCGAGCCCTTGGCTAAATGTTTCCACTAACACGGTGACGCCACCTGTTGTATTAATCACATTTGCAAAACCAGATGCGGCGATCATCACAAAACCAATCATTGCCATTAAGCGTAGACCTTGCTGGAAAATGTCATTACTTTCTTTCAATTTAAAGATGCCACAGACGGCGAAAATAATCAGGCCTGCTAAGCCACCGATAATAGTTGAGCTGGTAAAGAGCTGTAAACCAAAAGTGACAACAATTGCCGCTAAACTTGCACCGATATGAAACGGCTTGATATTAGCAATATGGGATTCAATTTCAGCCGTGCTAATTTCTGTTGTGGTTGTCACGTAGTCTCTTGGTTTACGGTAACTGATAAAAATTGCCGTGAGTAAGCCCAAAATCATGCCAATGACCGGTACTGCCATAGCTAATGACACTTCTGCAACTGAAGTTTGTAAGCCTAACGCTGCACCTGCTTGGTTAATATTTTTTACTAACACACTTTCAATAAAGATTTTACCGAAGCCTACTGGTAATAACATATAGGTTGCGGTTAAACCAAAAGTTAATACACAAGCCACTGCACGACGATCAAGTTTTAATTTATTGAAGATCGCGAGAAGCGGTGGAATTACAATTGGAATAAATGCGATATGCACAGGAAGTAGGTTTTGTGATGAGATCGCAAATAGTGTGAGGATAGCCAGAATAAAATATTTAAAGCCTGCCATTGAACGACTTGTTGGCGTATTGCCTAAACGTTTAATCACTTTATAAGCGAGTAAATCTGTAATGCCTGATTTTGAAATGGCGACAGCAAATGCACCTAAAATAGCGTAGTTCATCGCGACTTCTGCACCACCACCTAAGCCATTGGTAAAGGTTTTAATGGTTTCACTGATTCCAAGATTGCCAGTTAAACCTGCGACTAAAGCCGAGATAACGAGTGCAATGACAACGTTAATACGTAAAAGGCTTAAAGCAAGTAAAACCACAATGGAAATCACGACTGGGTTTGATAATAACATTGTGTTGATTCCTAGGTTATTTTTTGAAAAAGAATGGTTAAATGTACTAAAAAAAAATAATTTGTCTAGAACCTTTGCATAAAAAATCACAAATTTACTGTTTATTATGCAAAATTCAATATGCTTGCGTGATGGCTTTACTCACTCGTTTGGTGAGGAAATCCTCCCAGTGCTTTCAAGTGGTTGACCATATAACAAAATAATTCTGCTGTCCGTTCTGTATCATACAGTGCAGAATGTGCTTGTTTGCCATCAAATGCGATTTTTGCTGCTTGGCAGGCCTTAACTAATACGGTTTGACCAAACATAAAACCACTTAATGTGGCGGTATCGAACATAGCAAAGGGATGAAAGGGATTACGTTTTACGCCTGTTCGTTCTGCTGCTGCCATCAAGAAGCTTTGATCAAAGGCGGCATTATGTGCCACGATGATCGAACGCTGACAGTCTGCTGCTTTTTGCCCTTTACGTACCATTTTGAATAATTCAGTAATAGCATGCGTTTCACTGACCGCCCCTCGTAGTGGATTATGAATATCTATACCATTAAATTGTAGCGATTCAGGATTAATATTCGCATTTTCAAATGGCTCAATATGAAAATGGCAAGTTTGGTCTGGAACAAGCAAGCCATTTTCATCCATTTTAACTGTAATTGCTGCGAGTTCTAATAAAGCGTCAGTTTTGGCGTTGAAGCCTGCTGTTTCAACATCAATAATGACAGGAAAATAACCACGAAAGCGATTCTTCAATAAATTATAATGGTTTGATGCAGTAAGTGTTGTTTGTGTATCTGTCACATTGTTATCCTATTTTGAAACAAATAGCGTGGACATTGCCACGCTATGACATTTTGAGGGAAAATTAACCGCACTTTGAGGATTTAGTTGCCTAATCCCGCCTGTGCTTGTTTGTTTTCAATAAATTCAATTTTATAGCCATCGGGATCTTCCACAAAAGCAATAACGGTTTTTCCGCCTTTTACGGGACCAGGTTCACGCGTGATTTTACCACCAGCGTGACGAACTGCTTCACAAGTGGCATAAATGTCATCAACGCCAATTGCAATATGACCATAAGCGGTACCTAATTCATATTCTGTTACGCCCCAGTTATATGTGAGTTCAAGAACAGCTGCATTGTCTTCCTCATCATAACCTAAAAAAGCGAGTGTATATTTATACTCTTCATTTTCACTAGTACGTAATAAACGCATTCCTAGTACATCTTGGTAAAATTGAATTGAGCGCGCTAAATCAGTGACACGTAACATAGTATGCAGAATACGCATAAGTGACTCCTAAAATTATCCAGAATAAATGTGGCAAGAAAGACTTGTCAAAAGTGCGCCAGATTATGCCATAATCCCTATGGAAAATCATTAATTTCTCAAGCGTAAGGAAAGTCTATGCAACAAAATACGTTGCTTAATTTATCTTGGCAGATTATTGGCATGAATTGGACAACTCTATCAAACGGGTGCTAATGCTTGGCATGGTTGGTAATTTGGTTTGACCGTCAAATTCTATTTTGGGAGTTTCCAGATATCGCGAACGTATTATTGTATTGATCGTTAGATAAAGATTTGAATGTACTTTAAGTACGATTTCACTAAAATAAGGCGAGAAAAAAAAGCGGTATGATACCGCTTTTCTTTTTTCAGCTTATCATTATTTAACTGCAATCATTGAGCCGAAATTAAAACATTGGAACCACAATTCCACCTGGTTAAAGCCGACGTCTGCTAATCTTGTTTTATGTGTTGTAATGCTGTCCGTACGCATGACATTTTCAAGTGCGGTGCGTTTTTGGCTGACTTCAAGTTCACTGTAACCATTGGCACGCTTGAATTGATGATGTAAGTCAATTAATAACTCATTGACTCGTTCATCTTCAAAACGGAATTTTTCGGATAACACTAAAACACCATTTGGATTTAAGCCTTGATAGATTTTTTCAAGCAATGCTTTGCGATCTTCAGGTGGTAAAAATTGTAAGGTGAAATTTAAAATGACCATTGAGGCATTTTTAATTTCCACTTGACGAATATCATCGCAAAGAATTTCCACAGGCACCGCACTTTGATAGGCATTCACGTGTTGGCGACAGCGTTCAACCATTGGTTGTGAATTATCTACACCAATGATTTTTACACCCGTTTTATCAATATTACGGCGCGCTGAAAGTGTTGCCGCACCACGTGAACAACCCAAGTCATAGACATTACTGTTTTCTGTCACAAAGCGAGACGCGAGCATACCAATCGCGGTAATAATATTGGAATAACCAGGAACAGAGCGCTGGATCATGTCTGGAAAGACTTCAGCCACGCTCTCATCGAAAGTAAAATCGCCCAATTTCGCAATCGGAGCAGAAAAAAGCGTATCTTTTAGCATAATATGTCAAATTTGGATAAAAAGTGCAGTCATTTTAGAAGAAGTTTTGTGCTATCACAAATAAATTCTTATCGGTTAAATAAATGGGTCATAGCGGATTCTTCTTGTTTAATGCGTATCGCTAAAATAACAAAATAAATCGGTAAACCAATAAGTGCGGTATATTTTGCTTGGCAGAACAAACAGAGACCAATTAACTCTGGAATGATATTTAAAAAATAGTTTGGATGACGGACATATTTGAATAGGAAAGAGCGATTGATTTTATGTTCTGGTAAAATATAAATTTTAACAGTCCAAATTTCTTGCAACTCATAAATTACATAAAAGAGCATCGCAATAGCAAAAACAAGTATGGCTAACCCAATTTGTGATGTCGTATCAAAGGTGATGTGGTTATGATTAGCTTCAAAAATCGCAGTAAGGTAGAACAAAACGTGTGCAATGGATAAAATAGTCGAATTGCGTTTTCCGTATTGTATTGCCCCCTTTTTAATCAGAGCTTTTTCATTGCGAATAGAAATCGATAAACTATAAAAGCGAATAGCTAAAATAAAAGCGAAGATAAGATTGATCAATAACATAATGTCATCCTTTACGTGAGTAAATTCCCATGAAAGTGCGTAATATAACAAAAATGTGGCGTGACTGCACGAAAATGCAAGAGATTAATTCAATCAATTGATTGCGAAGTAAGATCAGTTCTCTCCCTGAAATACTCTTTTTCTCTTAGTATATTTTCCGCTATAATTGGCGTAATTTTTTTCATTATTGATATAAACAAAGGATTTTTGACATGATGCGTACACATTATTGCGGTAGTTTGAACCGTAGCAATATTGGACAAGAAGTAACATTGAGTGGCTGGGTTCATCGTCGCCGTGATTTAGGTGGGTTGATTTTTATTGATATGCGCGATCGTGAGGGAATCGTACAAGTTTGTTTTGATCCTAAATATCAGGATGCATTAACGGCGGCTGCGGGATTACGCAATGAATTTTGTATTCAAATTCAAGGTGAAGTGATTGCACGTCCAGAAAACCAAATTAATAAAAATATGGCGACAGGTGAAGTGGAAGTCTTAGCAAAATCACTTTCAATCTATAACAGTGCAGAGCCATTACCATTAGACTTCAACCAAAACAATACGGAAGAACAGCGTTTAAAATACCGTTATTTAGATTTACGTCGTCCAGAAATGGCACAACGTTTAAAAACACGTGCAAAAATTACCAGCTTTGTGCGTCGTTTTATGGATGACAATGGTTTCTTGGACATTGAAACGCCAATGTTGACGAAAGCGACCCCAGAAGGTGCGCGTGACTATTTAGTACCAAGCCGCGTTCATAAAGGGAAGTTTTATGCATTACCTCAATCACCACAATTGTTCAAACAATTGCTGATGATGTCAGGTTTTGACCGTTATTACCAAATCGTAAAATGTTTCCGCGATGAAGATTTACGTGCGGATCGTCAACCTGAATTTACCCAAATCGATGTGGAAACGTCTTTCTTAACTGCGCCAGAAGTGCGTGAAATTATGGAAAGAATGGTTCACGGATTATGGTTAGACACTATCGGTGTAGATTTAGGCAAATTCCCAGTAATGACGTTTGCGGAAGCTATGCGTCGCTTTGGTTCTGATAAACCAGATTTACGTAACCCATTAGAAATGGTTGACGTTGCTGATTTATTAAAAGACGTCGAATTTAAAGTGTTCAACGGTCCTGCAAATGATCCAAATGGCCGTATTGCAGTGATTCGTGTCCCAAATGGCACTGAAATTACACGTAAACAAATTGATGAATACACGCAATTTGTCAGCATTTACGGGGCAAAAGGCTTAGCGTGGTTAAAAGTGAATGATTTAGCAGCGGGTATGGAAGGGGTGCAAAGTCCAATTGCAAAATTCCTTTCTGAAGACGTGTTAAAAGCACTTTTAGAACGTGTACAAGCGCAAACGGGTGACATCTTATTCTTTGGTGCGGACACTTATAAAGTGACGACCGATGCAATGGGCGCATTACGTCTGAAATTAGGTCGTGATTTAGGTTTAACGAAATTAGACGAATGGCAACCACTTTGGATCATTGATTTCCCAATGTTTGAATGTGATGACGAAGGTGGTCTTGCAGCAATGCATCACCCATTCACGTCACCGCGTGATTTCAGCCCAGAACAATTAGAAGCAGACCCAACAAGTGCCGTTGCAAATGCTTACGATATGGTGATCAATGGCTATGAAGTTGGTGGTGGTTCAGTTCGTATCTTTGATCCAAAAATGCAACAAGCGGTATTCCGTATTTTAGGTATCAACGAAGAAGAACAACGTGAAAAATTTGGTTTCTTACTAGATGCCTTAAAATTTGGTACACCACCGCACGCAGGGCTTGCATTTGGTTTAGACCGTTTAACAATGTTGTTAACTGGAACCGAGAACATTCGTGATGTGATTGCATTCCCGAAAACAACGGCAGCGGCTTGTTTAATGACTGATGCTCCGAGTGTCGCGAATCCACAGGCATTAAATGAACTCGCAGTACAAGTGGTAAAAGCGGAATAAGTAGGGAAAAAGTGCGGTTAAATTGACCGCACTTTTTTATCACTGAAGACAAAAATGTAAAGAGTTATCGTCGTACTAGATAATTGAATGGTAATTTACGTCATTGAATTTCCTTTGATTGAAGAAGAAAAAATGATTTTTTAGGATATTTTATGCATAAAAGTATCTTATTATTTCCTATCATTTTATTAACGGCTTGTTTTGATAATGTTGAACCGAATAGACATTTACTGCCAGATTTAGCGTATTCTTTTGATACCAATGAAGTAGTCGCTATTCAGTCTGATTTTCATATTTTAGCACAACGTCTCCAATGTATGAATGCTCAAAATGAAACACGTACAGGGGGAGAATATTGTGCAAGCTTACGTTTGATCTCGCAGAAAACCAATGTAGAATGGCTCAATCAGTTTTTAGATGGTTTAGCGTTAAGCATACTGACGGAAACCAAATCTTCAAAACAAGGTATTGAACAATTAGTACAAAATTGGTTCAATGATGTCTTACCTGAATTAGAATCGAGTCAAAGTTGGGATTATTCGCGGGAAATTCATTTCATTGGACAGCGCGGTCGAATGGCGACCTTTTCAGTGATCACAAGTTATTATACTGGTGGTGCCAATGGTTTATATGATACGCAATTTCTAAATATCGATTTGATTGATAGAGTGATTTATCGATTAGAAGATTTATTAATCTCGCCAGATAGATTACCGATGCTCACACAATTGCTATGTGATAAAAATATGGCTCGACTACATCATTTAAATGCGATTCCACATCATATAAACAGCGATGAGTTTGAAGCAATCGATAATTTTGTTTTCACAATTAACGGACTGACATTTCGTTACCCCGTCTATTCATTAGGCTCTTATGCAGAGGGAGAAATAGATTTAGTTTTACCTTACTCCCAGCTAAGAGATATTATCAAGCCTGAATTTTTACATTGATCCGATTTATGTATAAAAATCCTAACAGTGTTTTAGTCGTAGTATTTTGTGAAAAATCCAAGCGTGTACTGATGTTGCAACGTCGCGATGATCCCACCTTTTGGCAATCAATCACAGGCTCTCTAGAACAAAATGAATCTCCGATGCAGGCTGCGATAAGAGAAGTAAAAGAAGAAATTGGAATTGATGTGATCGCTGATGCCTTAACAATTTTTGATTGTCATGAGCGGATAGAATTTGAAATATTTGCGCATTTCCGCTATAAATACGCACCTGGTGTGACACACTGTATGGAACACTGGTTTTTGTTAGCATTACCAGAAGAAAGTGAGCCTGTATTAACAGAGCATATCGCGTTTCAATGGCTACCTGTAAAAGACGCCGTTGAATTGACAAAGTCGTGGAATAATCGCGCACTCATTGAAAAATATTTATTAAATCAAGTATAGAAAATGTGTAATAGAAGACAGTTATACTTGTTCTGACTTAAGAGGAAAACACAATGGCAGGCCATAGTAAGTGGGCAAATATTAAACATCGTAAGGCTGCACAAGATGCACAACGCGGTAAAATCTTTACAAAATTAATTCGCGAATTAGTGACCGCTGCAAAATTAGGTGGGGGAGATGTGAGTTCAAACCCTCGTTTACGCGCAGCAGTAGATAAAGCTTTATCAAGTAATATGACACGTGACACGATTAATCGTGCAATTGAACGTGGTGTGGGTGGCGGTGATGATACCAATATGGAAACCAAAGTGTATGAAGGTTATGGTCCAGGTGGTACAGCCGTGATGGTTGAGTGTTTGAGTGATAACGCAAACCGCACAATTTCTCAAGTTCGTCCAAGTTTTACAAAATGTGGTGGTAACTTAGGAACAGAAGGCTCCGTCGGTTACTTGTTTAGTAAAAAAGGACTGATCTTGATTGAGTCTGGTGACGAGGATACGATCATGGAAGCGGCAATTGAAGCTGGTGCTGATGATGTACAAGCACAAGATGATGGAAGTTTTGAAGTTTATACGGCTTGGGAAGATTTGGGGACAGTACGTGATGGTATTGAGGCGGCTGGAATTAAAATCGCTAATGCAGAAGTGACGATGATCCCATCAACAACTGTTGAGTTAGATGCTGAAACTGCGCCAAAATTACTCAAGTTAATTGATATGCTAGAAGACTGTGATGATGTACAAAACGTGTATCATAATGGTGAAATGAGCGATGAAGTAGCCGCATTGCTATAAATAACTCATTGTATTTAGGAACTTTTTGAATACAGTATTGTCTAATATATGCATGGGTTGTGCATTTAATTATTTATTTTAGGAGAATTTATGAAATTAGCTAAACTTTTTACTGGTTTAATGGTAGTTGGCGCATTAACAGCGTGTTCTCAAAATATGGTTTCAGAAACAAAAATGGCTGAGAAAAAAGCGATGGAAATGAAAATGATGGAACCAAAATTTGAGACTGCAGCGTATTTCTGTGATGTTAAAGGCAAGAGAAATCAGGTTGTGTCTGTGACTTACGCTTTTGTGGGTGGTAAAGCAGACAGTGCAACAGTTAGCATTAACCGTAAAGTTGTTGGTCATGAAATGAAACTGGATGGCACTTATCAAGATGGTGTACGTTTCGTAGAAGGCAATAAAGTTTGGTTATTAGATGATGGATTTGCTGCAAATACAGTGAATATGACTGTTCCAGTGATGTTTACAGATAACGATAAAATTCTTGCAAGAAATTGCCGTATTGCAAAATAATTTATCTCAACTAATAGAAACAACATGGATTTACAGTAAAATGTAAATCCATTTGTTTTTTTGAGGCATAGCATGGCAATTATTTTGGGGATTGATCCAGGTTCACGAGTGACAGGATATGGCGTTATCCGTCAAACTGGAAAGCAGCTCGAATACTTGGGAAGTGGGGTAATTCGTACTGCTGTGGATGATTTACCTACACGATTAAAACGTATTTATCATGGTGTCAGTGAGATTATTACACAATTTCATCCAGATATGTTTGCGATTGAGGAAGTATTCTTAGCGAAAAACGCCAATTCTGCACTGAAATTAGGTCAGGCGCGTGGCGCAGCAATTGTGGCAGCAGTTAATCAAGAATTACCCGTTTTTGAATATGCCGCCCGCTTGGTCAAACAAACTGTGGTAGGGATTGGATCAGCTGATAAAGTACAGGTACAGGATATGGTAACGCGCATTTTAGCATTATCAGAAAAACCGCAGACCGATGCTGCGGATGCCTTAGCCATTGCGATTACCCATGCTCATTCTATTCAACATTCCTTTCATGTTGCAACGTCTGCAAGAACAACAGAAACACATGAAAAAATGACCGCGCTTTTAAAAACACGATATAGCCGAGGCCGTTTTCGATTAAAAATTTAGCTGGATATTTATCCAGTTTTATTTTATTCTATAACGTAATATAGCATGCCGAATGGGGAAAATATGATTGGTCATTTAAAAGGACGTCTCGTCGAAAAACAACCTCCTGAAATTTTGCTCGATGTGCAAGGTGTGGGGTATGAATTACTTTTGCCTATGACTAGCTTTTATGATTTACCTGAAGTTGGGCAGAATGTTGCTTTATTTACGCATCTTGTTGTGCGTGAAGACGCACATTTGTTGTTTGGATTTTCACAAAAAACTGACCGCACGTTATTCCGCGAGTTGATCAAAACGAATGGTGTGGGACCTAAATTAGCATTAGCTATTTTATCAGCCATGTCTGTGACTGAGTTTGCTTATGCTATTGAAAGAGAAGAACTCTCTAAATTGATTAAAATTCCTGGCGTGGGTAAAAAAACGGCAGAACGTTTACTCGTAGAGTTGAAAGGCAAATTTAAAGGCATTCAGCAAGAAGATTTCTTTGTACAAAGTCAACATTTACCGAGTGTTGAACAACATATTCAACCAAGTGAAGAACCAAGCGGCGAGGCGATTTCTGCCTTGATCGCATTGGGTTATAAAGCAATGGAAGCTGAGAAGATGGTGAAGAAAGTGAATAAGCCTGGATTTTCAAGTGAACAATTAATTCGTGAAGCCCTAAAAGCCTCGCTATAAGATAACGTGAAAGATATATGATTGAAGCAGACCGCATTATTAGTACAAGTGCAAAAATCGACGAAGAATATATTGACCGAGCAATTCGTCCTAAATTTTTACAGGATTATGTGGGGCAGCCACAAGTTTGCGAGCAAATGACGATTTTTATTCAAGCGGCAAAATTACGTCAAGATGCTCTAGATCACTTACTCATTTTTGGTCCACCGGGTTTAGGGAAAACAACGTTGGCGAATATCGTCGCAAATGAAATGGGCGTCAATATTCGAACAACATCAGGACCAGTTTTAGAGAAAGCGGGTGATTTGGCAGCGATGTTAACGAATTTAGAACCACATGATGTACTTTTTATTGATGAAATTCATCGTTTATCTCCTGCAATCGAAGAAGTGCTTTATCCAGCTATGGAAGATTATCAATTGGATATCATGATTGGCGAAGGTCCTGCCGCTCGTTCTATCAAATTAGATCTTCCTCCCTTTACTTTAATCGGCGCAACAACGAGAGCAGGGTCATTGACTTCACCATTGCGTGATCGTTTCGGTATTGTGCAGCGGCTAGAGTTTTATTCAGTCGATGATTTAACGTCGATCGTGGCACGTAGCGCGCATTGTTTAAATCTAGATATTGCAGCGAATGCATCTTATGAAATTGCGCGTCGTTCACGTGGTACGCCTCGAATCGCTAATCGATTGTTAAGACGTGTGCGTGATTTTGCTGATGTACGCAATGGCGGGACCATTTCAGAAGAGATTGCAAAAGCCGCTTTATTAATGCTAGATGTAGATGATGCGGGCTTCGATTATTTAGATCGTAAGTTGTTAAATGCTGTCATTGAACGCTTTGATGGTGGACCTGTCGGTTTGGATAATTTGGCTGCTGCTATTGGAGAAGAGCGAGATACGATTGAGGATGTATTAGAGCCCTATTTGATTCAACAAGGTTTCTTACAACGTACGCCAAGAGGGCGGATGGCTACATCAAGAACTTATCGACATTTTGGTTTAGAAAAATTAACGGATTAAAATGAAAAAGCGTATTGCTTTAATCAAGTAATACGCTTTTTACGAAAAATTATTGCTGTTTTAAATGATTTAATTTTGCTAATGCGAAGTCACAGCTTTTGATTTGTGTAGCAAGCTCCATTTCTAGAATTTGCTGCTTACTTTGATTCAGTTTGCTTTTGATTTTGCCTACTTGAGTATGAGTACCTGGTTGTTTTTCAGCTTCAGCAATAAGATTCTCAGTTTCTTGAAAAAGCTTTTCACATTGTTGTGGCACTGCGGCATAAGTATTAGTTTTGATGTCTTCTGATTTGGCTACAGCATATGATAAAGGAGAGATGAGCGTAGCAGCGGCAAAAAGTGCGCCTAAAATAACGTGAAATTTTTTCTTCATTGTAATTCCTTTGAGTCCTTTTATTTTAAGACAAGTCGATCATTGCAAAAGTAACAAAAACCATGTTGGATGTCTAGCCTTTTGTTGATTTTTTATCCAAACTGTGATTTTTATTACACTAGTCGTTGCTAAAATGTTAATTAAATTTATAATTTGACCTGTATCAATCAGCAGAGTTCTACTTATTTTGTGTTGTTTTTGATTTAAATATAAAAATGTGATCCGTGTGTCATTTTTTATATTTTTTATCCTTATGTTTAGTAGTAGAATAGATACCGAAGTTGGGTTGCCTATATAATGATGTGCTGTCCGCTGTGAAAGTGAAATCTCATTTTCGTTTTATAGTCGTGATTGTGAAGGCAATTCAAGGGGTCAACTTAGGGGATTTCTTTAAGTATTGGGGTGATTACTTTGTAATCATGTTGTGAGGACTTGTAGCATTTACAAGGAGTTGAGATGTTGGACGTTGTTGAACTCTCTCGATTGCAGTTTGCATTAACTGCGTTATATCACTTTTTGTTTGTGCCATTAACACTGGGATTATCTTTTATCCTCGTGATTATGGAAACGCTCTATGTAGCCACAGGCAAAGAAGTTTATAAAGATATGACAAAATTCTGGGGTAAGTTGTTTGGTATTAACTTTGCTCTAGGTGTAACCACTGGTATTACAATGGAATTCCAGTTCGGTACTAACTGGTCATATTATTCTCATTATGTGGGCGATATTTTTGGTGCGCCTCTTGCAATTGAAGCATTATTGGCATTCTTCTTAGAATCCACTTTTGTTGGTTTATTCTTCTTTGGATGGGATAGATTATCAAAAGCGAAACACTTATTAGCGACATACTGTGTTGCTTTCGGTTCTAACCTCTCTGCGATGTGGATCCTCGTGGCGAACGGCTGGATGCAATATCCTGTTGCTTCTGAGTTTAATTTTGAAACCATGCGAATGGAAATGACCAGCTTTATGGATTTATGGTTAAACCCAGTTGCACAAAGTAAATTCTTACATACGTTATCAGCGGGTTACGTAAGTGGCGCAATATTCGTTTTAGCGATCAGTGCCTATTATATTTTAAAAGGCCGTGATTTAGGCTTTGCAAAACGTTCATTCTCAATCGCTTCAACATTTGGTCTTATTTCAATTATCTCTGTTGTGATCATGGGGGATGAGTCTGGTTATGAAATTGGTCAAACTCAGCCAGTGAAATTAGCTGCAATGGAAGGGGAATGGCATACACAACCTGCACCAGCTGATTGGAATATGATTGTTGTGCCGAATCAAGCTGAAAAACGCAATGATTTCGCTCTCCAAATTCCTTATGCCGCAGGGATTATTGTGACGCGTTCTCTTGATAAACAATTTGCAGGTCTTGCAGATTTAGAAGCATTAAACGTAGAACGTGTACGTAATGGTATTCAAGCATACGACTTGTTACAACAATTACAAGCACAGAAAAAAGCGGGTCAAATTAACGAAGACACTAAAGCACAATTTAGTGCGGTATCTAAAGATCTTGGTTTTGGCTTATTATTAAAACGTTACACAGATAAAGTGGTTGATGCAACAGAAGAGCAAATTAAACAAGCTGCTGCAGATACAATTCCAAATGTTGGACCAACGTTCTGGTCTTTCCGCATCATGATGGCCGCAGGTGGATTATTGTTACTTCTTATTGTTGGTGCGTTTGTTCAAAATATGCGTAAAACAGTAGGAACAAAACCTTGGTTCTTAAAAGCACTTTTATGGAGTATTCCACTTCCATGGATCGCAATTGAGAGTGGTTGGTTCTTAGCTGAATATGGTCGTCAACCATGGGCAATTTATGAAGTATTACCAGTAGGTGTGGCGAATTCAGCATTAACAACAGGTGATCTTTGGTTCTCTATTGGTTTAATCTGTGCACTTTACACATTATTCCTTGTCGTTGAAATGTATTTAATGTTCAAATATGGTCGTTTAGGACCAAGTTCATTAAAAACAGGTCGCTACTATTTTGAGCAATCATCTAAATAAGCAGGAGCCTGATTATGATTGATTATGAAATTCTACGTTTTGTTTGGTGGATCTTGATCGGTGTATTGCTTATTGGTTTTGCAGTAACTGATGGTTTTGACATGGGCGTTCTTAACTTATTACCATTTGCCGGTAAAAAAGAAGTGGAAAAACGTATCATGATCAACTCAATCGCACCACACTGGGACGGTAACCAAGTCTGGTTATTAACAGCAGGCGGCGCAATGTTTGCGGCGTGGCCAATCGTTTATGCAACGTCATTCTCTGGTTTTTATATCGCGATGATTTTAGTTCTAGCTGCATTATTCTTCCGCCCTGTCGGTTTAGAATATCGCGCTAAAATTGATAATCCAACATGGCGTACATTATGGGATTGGGGATTATTTATTGGTGGTTTTGTACCTTCATTAGTTTTCGGCGTTGCATTCGGTAACTTATTACAAGGTGTGCCATTTGAGTTCAATGAATTATTACAAGTAAAATATACGGGTTCATTCTTCGCGTTATTAAACCCATTTGCATTACTGTGTGGTTTAGTGAGCTTAGCCATGTTAACGACTCAAGGTGCTGCATGGTTACAAATGAAAACAACTAATGAGCTACGTGAGCGTGCTCGTCTGATTACACAAGTCGGTGCACTTGCTACGTTAATCACTTTTGTTCTTGCAGGTGTTTGGTTGTATTTCAAAGATGGTTTTGTTGTGACTTCTGTGATCGATCATAATGCACAATCAACACCATTCGGTAAAACAGTTGCTATTGAAACAGGTGCTTGGTTCAATAACTATAAAGAGATGCCATTATTATGGATTTTCCCTTTACTTGCTGTTGGCGGTGCCCTATTAAATATTTTAGTATCGAAAGCTAATCGTTCAGGTTTCGCATTTTTATTCTCATCATTAACTATGGCTGGTGTAATTTTAACGGCTGGGGTTTCTATGTTCCCATTCGTTATGCCATCAATTACGCATCCAGAGTTAAGCTTATTAATGTGGGATTCAACATCAAGTAAATTAACATTAACATTAATGTTAGGTTTTGCTCTTGTGTTTGTCGTTATCTTACTTGCATACACAATTTGGGCATACTGGAAAATGTTTGGTAGACTTGATAGTGAATTTATTGAACAAAACAAAAACTCATTATACTAAGGAGAAATATTATGTTTTACGTTATTTGGGTATTGGGTGTTTTGTTTGCGGTAATGTTAGCTGCGATGATTACTATCAGTATTGAAAAAACTGGTAAATTTGATGAGTAATCTACATGATTAATTCTCTCTATCAAATCTTTAATAAGGGTTCGTTAAGAACCCTTTCATTTATATTAGCCATTTTCATTACATTATGTTTCTTTTTGAATATTCATGATTTTTCCACCCATTTACGTGCAGCCCCAGCAATAGTTGTACTCTTTAGCATTTGGGGGACTGGTATCTTGTGGATTCATGGGATGGGATTTGAGATTCATTCAACTTTTTGGCAATTGGTTTTTTCTCCTTTGTTTGGTTATGGTGCCGTAATTTTGGCATTTTATACTAGCTGGGTAGCCTAATTGGTTGTCTGTAAAGTAAAATATTTTATTATTGTCATTGCTTGGGACTTGCTTATCATTCACACAAGTTCTAAAATACGCCACCGATTTAGTTGGTTAAATTTTAGTAATCGAAAGGAATAGAATGATGTCAGAAAAAGTATTTAACTTTCCTGTTCGAGTCTATTATGAAGACACTGATGTAGGTGGTGTTGTTTATCACGCTCGTTATTTACATTTCTTTGAACGGGCAAGAACAGAATATTTACGCCATTTGCATTTTTCACAACATGCATTATTAAACGAACGCCAAGTGGCTTTTGTTGTCAAAACAATGAATATTGATTATCGTTTCCCTGCCAAGTTAGATGATCTTCTGCTTGTGGAAACAATGATAACTGAAGTAAAAGGAGCGTCTCTCTTTTTTACTCAGAAATTAAAGAAAAACGAACTGATTTTATGCGAGGCTACTGTCAAAGTAGCCTGTGTTGATCTTGGAAAAATGAAACCAATGCCCATTCCAACAGAAATGAAAGCCGCATTGGTGAGTTAGCTATAAACCTCTCTTGGAGTATGTAATGACTGCCGATTTGAACTTCTTAGAATTATTTCTAAAAGCGAGTATTGTTGTTCAACTTGTTATTGTAATTTTAATTATTTTTTCAATTATGTCATGGGCGATTATTATTCAACGCAGCCGAATTTTAACTAAAGCGTTGAAAGATTCTGCTGCATTTGAAGATCGTTTTTGGTCTGGTGAGGATCTAAATCGTTTATTTGAAGGACTAGAAAATCGCCGTGATGGATTAACAGGTAGTGAACAAATCTTTTATGTTGGCTTTAAAGAGTTTTCGCGATTAAAACAAGCTAACCCGAATGCGCCAGAGGCGATTATTCAAGGTAGCTCACGTGCAATGAACTTAGCAATGAATCGTGAGGTTGAAGAACTTGAAACGCGCGTACCATTTCTCGCAACAGTAGCTTCTATTAGCCCATATATTGGTTTATTTGGTACGGTGTGGGGAATTATGCATGCATTTATGGCGTTGAGTGGTGCTAAACAAGCGACATTACAGATGGTCGCACCAGGCATCGCTGAAGCACTGATTGCCACCGCTATTGGTCTATTTGCGGCTATTCCAGCGGTGATGGCGTATAACCGTTTAAGTTTACGTGTAAGTAAATTGGAACAGAATTATGGTAATTTTATTGATGAGTTCACGACTATTTTACATCGCCAAGCGTTTGGCAAGAATGGAACACATTAATTAGATTAGACTATTTTAGACAGTGCTTTGCTTAACCAAGTGCGGTCGATTTTAACAAGTTTTAGAGGTATCGATGTCTTATCGTCGTAAACGCAGAGATGTGAAATCTGAGATTAATATTGTTCCTTTTTTGGATGTATTATTAGTCCTTTTACTGATTTTCATGGCAACTGCCCCTATTATTAATCAAAGTGTGCAAGTTGAATTACCTGATGCAGTACAAAGCCAAGAGGTTTCTAATGAAGATAAGGTTCCTGTTATTTTAGAAGTATCAGGAGTCGGTCAATATACGCTATCAATTGGTGCTGAGCGTCTTGAAAATTTAACTGAAGAAATGGTAACACAGTTATCTAAACAAGAATTTGAAAAAGATAACAATACGTTATTTTTAGTAGGTGGTGCAAAGGATGTACCTTATGAAGAGGTCATTAAAGCATTAAATTTACTCCATCTTGCAGGCATTAAGTCTGTTGGATTAATGACTAACCCAATTTGATAGAATAGGGAGTATTGTGCAAACGAAGCGACAAAATACAGATATTCGTGCTGTGATGATTTCTATCATTTTGCACGCTATCTTGTTTGGCTTACTCATACTCGGCTCGTTCTATCATAAGGTCGATATCATGGGTGGTGGTGAAGGCAATGGTGAGGTGCTTGATGTCGTGATGGTCGATACAGGTTCAGCGGCACAGGAGTGGGGAAGATTACAACAGCAGAAAAAGGGGCAAACTGAGACGCAAACCCGACCTGAAGTAATAGAGGAACAACAAGAGAAATTACAACAAGAGCTTGAGCGTCAGAAAGAAATTGAATATCAAAAACAAATTGAAAAACAGCAAGCCTTAGAGAAACAAAAAGAAGCTGAGCGTTTAAAACAGTTAGCTGAACAGAAAAAACAAGAAGAAAAAGCCAAGCAAGAGGCGCTAGAAAAGCAACGTGAACTCGAGGCAAAAGCAAAAGAGGCGGCAGAAGCCGCAAAATTGAAAGCAGAAGCAGAAGCGAAACGCTTAGCTGCCTTAGCAAAACAAGCGGAAGAAGAGGCTAAAGCTAAAGCAGCGGCAGAAGCGAAAGTAAAAGCGGAGAAAGCCAAAGCTGAGGCAGAGGCGAAAGCAAAAGCAGAGAAAGCCAAAGCTGAGGCAGAAGCGAAGGCAAAAGCAGAGAAAGCCAAAGCTGAGGCAGAAGCGAAAGCAAAAGCGGAGAAAGCCAAAGCTGAGGCAGAAGCGAAAGCAAAAGCAGAAAAAGCTAAGGCAGAAGCAAAAGCTAAAGCGGAAAAAGCGAAAGCAGATGCACAACGTAAAGCGGAACAAGCTGCCTTAGATGATTTCATGAATGGCGGTGATATCGGAGGTGGTTCTGCCAGTGTTGGGGGGAATGCAAACCGTCAAGGGTCGCAAGGGACAGGCGCAGCAAGAGGTGCGGGAGATGGCGGCAAAACAGGTGATCAATATGCAGGTGTGATCAAAAAAGAAATTCAACGTCGTTTCTTAAAAGAGCCAAGTTTTGCAAATAAAGTGTGTGTGGTTGAAGTGGAGTTTTTGCGAGATGGAACGATTGCGAATTATCGACGTGTATCAGGACCTGATGATATTTGTCATGCCGCATTAAGTGCGGTTGCTCGAACAAAAAAAGTGCCACCAGCACCGACCGATGAAATTTATAATAAATACAAAAAAGTGCCAGTTGATTTTAAATTAAGATAAATTTGGTGTGTAAGTTTGTTCTTATGGTTAAGATAGGTGATTTTATGAAATTAATGATGCGTTTTATCTTATTTTTCCTTTCACTAGGCATAATAAGTGTTGCACAAGCAGAAGTAAGAATTGTAATTGATGAAGGGGTAGACAGTGCTCGCCCTATTGCTGTGGTACCGTTTAAATGGAATGGTCCTGGCACGCCGCCAGCAGATATTGCGGATATTATTGCTTCTGATTTACGTAATAGCGGAAAGTTTAATCCGATTCCAGTAAATAGAATGCCACAACAGCCTACAACTGTATCTGAGGTCAACCCAGAGGCATGGGCATCCCTTGGTATTGATGCGGTTGTAGTCGGACAAGTGACTCCAGCTAATGGAAGTTTTAATATTGCTTATCAACTTGTGGATACGATTGGTGCGACAGGCACAGCTGGCGCGATTTTAAGTCAAAATCAATATACGGTGACAACCAAATGGTTACGCTATGGTGCACACACAGTAAGTGATGAAGTATTTGAGAAATTGACTGGAATTAAAGGCGCATTTAGAACACGTATTGCTTATATCGTGCAAAAACATGGTGGTTCACAACCTTATGAAGTAAGGGTGTCAGACTATGATGGATTTAACCAATTTATTGTCAATCGCAGCGCTCAACCTTTAATGTCGCCAGCTTGGTCACATGATGGTAAAAAATTAGCTTATGTGTCTTTTGAAAATCGTAAGTCACAGTTAGTCGTGCAGGATTTAGGTTCTGGTGCACGTAAAGTGGTAGCCTCTTTTAAAGGTCATAATGGTGCACCAGCATTTTCTCCAGATGGCTCAAGATTGGCGTTCGCATCATCACAAGATGGTGTATTGAATATTTATGTAATGAATTTAGGTAGTGGACAGGTGTCGCAATTAACAAGAGGAGCAGGTAATAATACTGAACCATCTTGGTCCCCAGATGGACAAACGATCCTGTTCACATCTGATAGAAGCGGCTCTCCACAAGTTTATCAAATGAGTGCTACCGGTGGTGGTGCATCATTAGTAAGCGTGGGAGGTCGCAGTTATAGTGGGCAAATTACTGCCGATGGTAGCACTATGATCATGATTAGTGGTGATAATATTGTGAAAAAAGACTTGGCTTCTGGTTCAACAGAAGTATTAAGTTCCACTTTCTTGGATGAAAGTCCTAGTATTTCGCCAAATGGAATTATGGTCATTTACAGTTCTACCCAAGGGCTAGGAAAGGTGCTACAATTGGTATCCGCTGATGGTCGTTTTAAAGCAAGGTTACCAGGAAATGATGGACAAGTTAAATTCCCAGCTTGGTCACCATATTTAACTAAATAAAAAACTCTGAGGAGAGAAAAATGAAAAAATTAACTAAAGTATTATTAGTTGCTGGTTCTGTTGCTATGTTAGCAGCTTGTGGCTCATCTAAAAAAGATGAAAGCGCAGGTCAAATGTTCGGTGGCTATTCAGTACAAGATTTACAACAACGTTATAACACAGTTTATTTCGGTTTTGATAAATACAATATCGAAGGTGAATATGTTCAAATTTTAGATGCTCACGCAGCGTTTTTAAATGCGATGCCAGCAACTAAAGTTGTTGTTGAAGGTAATACTGATGAGCGTGGTACACCAGAGTATAACATCGCATTAGGTCAACGTCGTGCAGATGCAGTACAAAATTACTTATCTGCTAAAGGTGTTCAAGCAGGACAAGTATCAACAGTTTCTTACGGTGAAGAAAAACCAGCTGTGTTAGGTCACGATGAAGCAGCATATTCTAAAAACCGTCGTGCTGTGTTAGCATACTAATCATATTAATTTGTGAAATAAGGGTCTAATATAGACCCTTATTTTTTTACTCGTCATAAAAGCTCGCTTTATTCTGCTTATAATGACATGAAAATTTTTATTTTTGTTGGTTATTCGCACAAACGAATAAAAAAATTAAAATTTTTATTGATTCTTGAAATAAAATCAGTATTATAAGCCTCCGTTACGCAATGATATGCAGATGGGTCGTTAGCTCAGTCGGTAGAGCAGCGGACTTTTAATCCGTTGGTCGAAGGTTCGAATCCTTCACGACCCACCACTTAAAGTGCATAATCAGTCCTAGCAGTCAAATGCAAATGGGTCGTTAGCTCAGTCGGTAGAGCAGCGGACTTTTAATCCGTTGGTCGAAGGTTCGAATCCTTCACGACCCACCATCTATTGAAATATTTACACAATTTTCCGCTATACAAAGTCATTATCCTTTCCCTTACTCATATTGTTTTCTATTTATGCTTTGTTTTGGCTCGTATCAACATTATTTTTGCGATCTGTCTCGCAAAATCCGATGAGTTTACTCGGTTTGCTAAATATTTATCCGTAAATTATGTTGTAAAAAGGATAACTATGAAGAGAGGGTTTACCTTAATAGAAATGTTAATCGTGCTATTTATAGTGAGTGGTACACTATTGATTGCTTTCCCTTCTTGGAAAGAAATACAACATAAGCAACTTTTTGAGCAAGAACAAAATAGATTATTTTTGTTTTTACGCCGTGCTCAAATGCGTGTAGCACAATCACAACAAGTATGGTTATTAATCGTTAGTAAAGATCGAGTAAAACATACGTGGTGTCTTAGCGTTCAGGTCAAAACAGAAGATACGTGTGATTGTTTAGCTTCTGTACATTGTGGCCCAAAAAATACAGCTATGTTTTATTATCCTAACTCCGCATTACATAGCATGCTAATCAGTAAGCATGTTTATCCTAAAGAAACGAGTCGTTTGAATGGTATTCGTGATACGTTAGAGACAAGTTGTTTTACATTACAGGCGAGTGATTTGAAGGTGGTATTTTCGCTGTTTAATGTTGGAAGTATTAAATTAAAAAAACACCAATCGCTCAGTGCTTGTGAGACAGCAACGAGGAATTAATATGAGATATCAAGGCTATACACTGATGAGTTTGCTTTTATCTTTGTCTTTATCTTCTTTATTGCTTTTTACTTTAGTTTCTTTTTATAGCCAGAGTCAGTACCAAAATAAAACGCTCTTGTTACGCTTGCAGTTGCAGTTTGAGTTGCAGCATGTGATGCAATTAATCGTAAAAGATCTCAGAAGAGCAGGGTTTCGTGCTTTTTCGGAGAAAACTGAAAAGACGAATTTACATTTGTTTGAAGCCGATGATGGTCATAGCTTGCAGCTTTTTACATTAGGTAAACAAAATCAATTTAACTGTGCACTATTTTTCTATGACTTGGATATGAATGGATGTGTTGGAGAAAAATTTAAGGGGCGCAGTTGTGTGAGTAAGGAGCATAATAATACGCAGCATATTGAGCGAGAATTGTTTGGCTATCGTTTAAATGCAGGTATGATTGAAACACGACTCACGTATAAGAATGGGGTCAATTCTCGTTGTTCTTCATCTGAATGTTCAAGTTACTTACAAAAGCAAGCATGTGAGAAAGGCGGTTGGGTTGATTTGTTGGACAAAACGGTATACCACATTCACGCTTTGCGTTTTAATTGGCTTGCAGAAAAGCAAGGTGTTGAAGTGTATTTAGCAGGAGCGTTAAAAAGATCACCCATAGTGACTTATGAGGTATCTGCTGTGGTACCTCTGCTTAATTCAGGGGAAAAATGATAGGACAGAGAGGTGTTGTGACATTAACAACATTGTTAGTGTTGAGTAGTGTATTAACGGTTTTTCTTCTCTTTAATGAGACGTTATTGCAATTGTATTCATTACAAACTCACCAATATTCATCTTATGTAAAGCAATCTTGGTCCTTACAGCAATTGAGTCAGCTACAGAAAAACAGAGTATGTGATACGTTGCCTTTACTGTCCGATAAAAAAAGTCACCGATTTCGTTTTTCCTTTTCTGAACTTCACGAAAATAGTCAATATGTGTGGTGCTATCGTTTATTTTTATTTAAGTATCCCCCTCGTTCAGCGGTAAATGAACAAAAATTTGATCATTTTATTCATCGTCATAATATCGATACGTTTCGTCAGCAATTTCATCGTGTTGACTCAACGGCTCCTGATTTATATTGGTTGACTGCACAGAACAATACATGGGACATAGAAGGAAATAAACATGCTGTCATCATTGCCGAAGGCGATTTACATATCAGGGGGAAAGGAAAAATCATGGGGACTGTGATTACCGCAGGGACATTGACCGTCGATTCCTCAGTAAAGATAACTTATCATAAATCTACTGTTGAATATTGGCTACAACATTTGAGTCGTTGGCAAGTCATGGAGAAAAGTTGGCATGATTTTAACCCATTATAGAGGGATGACATTTTTGTCACTATTGATGGTGTTAGCGTTATTTAGCATTGTGTTTTTATCAGTAAACAAGTGGTTAGCTCATCAGCGTCATTCTGCCTTGCATATTTACCATACTTTTCAAGCGACGCAAATTGCAATTAATCAGAAACAACGGCAATTTTTAGGTTTGGCTTGCGAGGTGAAAGTTATTCAAAATGACATAACGTTTCAAGTTCAGTGTCAATCAGAAAAGGTGACGGTTCGTTCTCATTTCACAGAAATAAGTTTGTAAAAGGGTTGCGAGAGGGCATAAAGTACGGAAGAATAACGAAATTGATAACTGGATTGAAATAAGGCGTCCTGTGTTTACCATTTACTATTCAAATGATCTTGATGTACAAAAAAATATTTTATTAAGCTTAATGGAAAACAAGCTTGATGATCCATTTCAATCTGAAGTGGTTTTAGTACAAAGTCCAGGTATGGCTCAGTGGCTACAGTGGAAAATCGCGGAGCAAAAAGGGATTGCAAGTAATATTGAATTTCCAATGCCAGCGAGTTTTATTTGGCAGCAATATGCAGAAAATTTGCCGAATGTCGAATCACAGACGCACTTTAATAAAGTTTCTATGACATGGCGGTTAATGCGCTTGATTCCGACTTATTTACAACAACCTGAATTTCACGCGCTACGCTATTATTTAGCGTCTTCTGTTCAATCTGAGCAGCAAAAGCTTTATCAATTAGCTCATAAAATTGCAGATTTATTTGACCAATACTTAGTATATCGTCCTGAGTGGATTTCGTCATGGGAGGCCGATCGTGATGCAGAAGTGAGCGCATTATTTCGTTCCCCGTCTTTGTTTGCAAATGAAGCATTTTTTCAGCAACTTACTCAAGATATTCGTTGGCAAGGGATATTATGGCGTGCTTTAGTGGCGGATATCCAGTCTCATACCCATCTTGCAATGCCTATTCATCGTGCGAATTTACAAGAGCAGTTTTTAATGCATTTGCGGCAGGGGAATGGGGTGAAACTGCCCTCTCGTTTATTTGTCTTTGGGATTTCAGCATTACCAAAAGGGTATTTAGAAACACTTTATGCGATGAGCTTACATTGTGATGTGCATTTCTTTTTTACAAATGGTTGTCGCGAATACTGGGGAGATCTTATTGATACACGGTTTATTCGTAAGTTAAGTTCATTACAACGGACATCTTATTTTTCACATCGCGTTACTCCAGTATTGACCAAACAAGTCCTTGAGTCTGCTGAACAGAATAATGAACATGATGAGTTTCTCATCGGGCATCCCTTATTATCGAGTTGGGGAAAGCTTGGACGTGATTTTTTATATTTACTTACAGAATTAGAACAACGTGATAATGTACAGAGCATTGATGCGTATACGACATTATCTGAACCACATCTATTGTCACAGGTTCAATCGCGTATTCTTCATTTAAATGGGCAGCGTGCACTTAATTTTATTGAAAATGACCGCACATTGACTTTCCATTCTTGTCATAGCCCAATGCGTGAAGTTGAGGTATTACATGACTATTTACTGCATTTATTTCAACAGGATCCAGATTTAACCCCTAAAGAAATCGTTGTGATGGTCGCAGATATCGATAAATATACGCCTTATATTCAAGCAGTATTTGGTCAACAAAGCCAGAATGTACAAACGTCGATTCCGTTTTCTATTTCTGATACGACTTTATCTGAACAAGATGTGTTAATTGCAAGTTTCCTGCGTTTATTGACACTCAATGAAAATCAATTTAGCGCAGAAGAGGTTCTTACCTTATTAGATATTCCCGCGATTCGTGCCAAATTTGAAATTGAACTGGTCGATTTAGCGCAGATTCGTCATTGGGTGACGCATTCTGGTATTCGGTTTGGCTTAGATAAACAGGAAACTGGGCAAACACAGCCTAATTACAATGCTTGGCAGGCAGGATTAGAGCGTATGTTATTGGGGTATGCCATGAGAGAAGAGAATGGCATCTGGCAAGAGAGTTTGGCTTTTGATAGCAGTTACGGCTTACAGGGGGAGCTAACTGGGCGATTAGCAGAGTTTTTAGCAACTTTATCTCAATGGCATCAAGATTTGCAGCTGCCGCAGACAATTGAACAATGGCATGTGCGATTAACGGCATGTTTAACTGACTTTTTCTTCCTCGATGAAAACAATGCCTCTCTTTTACTTTATCTGCAAGAGGTGATTGGGGAGGTTATTGAGAGCATAAAAAAAACGAATTTTGAACAGGTTTTGACAAGTGAGGTATTGGCAGAAGTATTACGCTCTGCTTTAGCGGAACATCCGAATACGATGCGTTTTTTAGCTGGCAAAGTAAATTTTTGTACGTTATTACCAATGCGTTCTATTCCGTTCAAAGTAGTTTGTTTATTAGGGATGAATGATGGTGAATATCCACGTCAACAAATCCCGAATAGTTTTGATTTAATGCAATATGATCGTCGTAAAGGTGATCGCTTTCGCCGTGATGATGATTGTTATTTATTCCTTGAAGCGCTGCTTTCAGCACAAGAATATTTTTATGTCAGTTTTGTTGGGCGTTCTATTATTGATAACCAAATAAAAGAACCTTCCGTTTTAGTCAGCCAGTTATTAGATTATTTAGCGGATAAATTACCCAAAGATAACGGTATAGACTGGCGTGAAAGGTTAGTTAAGCAGCATCCCATGACGGCATTTAGCTCTGATAATTTTCAGGGGGCTTACCGCTCTTTTGCAAAACAATGGCTACCTTTAGCCGCATTGCAGAAAAGGCAAACGTATGACAACTTTGTCCAACCCATCGCGCAACCATTTTTTGATGAGGATCGTGAGATCGCTTTGTCAGACTTCATTGCATTTGTACAACATCCTGTAGCATTCTTCTTTAAACGTCGTTTAGGAGTATCTTTCACAGAACAGGAAACAAGTATCCCAGAAAGCGAAAACTTTACTTTGGATAATTTGACTCAATACCTCATTAATGAGCAATTAGTCTATTGTTCAGATGAAGAGATTGAGACATTTTTCGCTCAATTAAAAGTGAAAGGGATTTTACCACGCGGTGAATTTGCGCAAATTTATGCACAACAACAAAAAGAAAGTATTCAAGCATTAAGAAATACGATTGCAGATTACGTGTCACAAGATGAGCAAATTTTATCTGTTGATTTAGCGTTACCAACCAGTCTAGGTCATGTACGTTTAACGGGACAAATTGGACAACTTTATGATAATCGCCGTGTTAGTTGGCGAGTCGGAAGTATTAAAGATAAACACGTGATTGAAGCATGGATTTATTATTTAGTTCAATGTGTGTTGTCTGACTCAGAAGTGTGTAAACCTCCCATTTATTATGGCAAAGAAGGACAGAAAACATTTAAACCATTAGAGTCAAACCATGAACTGAGTATAAGAGAACGAGCATTTGCGCAACTCTGTGTTTATGCGGAAAGTTATGTACAGAGTTATCACGATTTACAACTTGTTCCTACGGTAAATCTTAACAGTTACTTGAAGACTATCGAAGAAGATAGTGCGGTCGATTTTCAGCGAGTTTTGGTGATGTTACATAAACTTGGGCAAACAGATGATTATGTAACAGGGGATATTTACTGGCAACGAATACTCGCACAGCAAGAATGGGATGAAACGCTATTAAATGAGATTAATGAACGAACAAGAGCGTGGTTCAAGTTGATGATTACACAGCTTTCCTCGTAGTACGTTTTCTCTACTACAATGGACTAAAGATAATGAGCCATGACAATAGCATGCTCGCGTGTACCATCAGGCAAGGGATAATAGTTTTTACGTATGTCTACCTCATTAAATCCAAGCTGTTGATATAATTTATATGCGGCAGTATTGGATGCTCTCACTTCTAACCATAAGGTGATTATCCCTTGTTCTTTTAATTGATTTATTAATGCATTCAGTAAATATTTACCAAAACCTTGCCCTTGGAAATGCGGATCCACGGCGAGATTAAATAAGGTAGCCTCATCTAAAACTGTGTGACAAATGGCAAATGCAACGGGGCGTTGTTGGTGAACTAATTTAAGATTAAGATAGCGCTCACCTTGATTATTTAAGAAAGTGCCTCTTGACCAAGGGATCACATGAGCGGCTTGTTCGATAGCGAAAAGCGATTCAAAATCGGATTCAGTAATTGGACTGACTTGCATAATTGCTCGCTTGGATTTGTTGCCAAAGTTGGCGTTTGGCATGGTGATTTTGTTTAAATTGAGACCAATCTGGTGATTGCCAAATTGCCTCAGCAGACTGGCATAAAGGGAGTGTGTGCTCAATGATTTCTGTTTGATTACTCAGTAGCCAATAATACAGGGGATGTGTGATATTCAGATGTGCAGTTTGTTGAAAATTGATCAATAAATAATGTTGTTCTTCTAGCATTAAACTACGTAACACATCTTGGAGCAATGTATCTTGTTTGATTGCTGAGTCTGTGATGATGATGAGACGAATAGGGGCAGCAACATGGATGTTGACCACGCCTTTTAAACGTTCGGGGTGACGCAACTGCCACTGTGTCATGCCCATTTCTTGTAATAGAAGATCTCGTCTATTCATGCTATTTCTTCATTGCGATAGGATTTTCCTTTATAATGTTTTTAATTTTAACGAATAACGGACAGGATTAACAGCGTGATTTCTCTTGAAAGCCAAGTGCTACAACGCCATCTCTCATTTTTTGATAATAAGTCAGTGCTTTTTGCGGGAGGAATCCGTGATGATTTTCCATCGCAGATCCCTGCCAAGTCAGTACAAGTATGGAGTGCGTATTTTGACTATGCACAAAATAAACATGGCGTTGACTTTGGTATAGAAGCGAAGAAAAATGCAGAATTGCTCGTTTTTTATTGGACTAAAAATAAACAAGAAGTACAGTTTCAATTAATGCAGCTACTGGCGAATGCTCCAATTGAGCAAGAAGTACTGATCATCGGTGAAAATCGTTGTGGCGTACGTTCTGTAGAAAACATGTTGTCGCCTTATGGTGATATTGCAAAAATTGATTCTGCTCGTCGTTGTGGGTTATATCATTTTTGTTTAAAAAAACAACCGCACTTTTCGTTAGATTCCTATTGGAAAACTTACGTGCACCCTCAGTTAAATGGATTAAAAATTTATAGTTTGCCTGGTGTATTTAGTGCACAGGAATTGGATGTTGGGACAGACCTGTTACTTTCTACGCTTGATCAAACTCTTCGCGGTAAGGTGTTAGATATTGGTTGTGGGGCTGGAGTGATTGGCGCTTATATTAAGCAACAGTCACCTAACGTGACATTAACGATGAGCGATATTCATGCCATGGCGTTAGCCTCAGCACAGCGCACGTTAGATGAAAATCAATTAACTGGTGAGGTTGTTGCAAGTGATGTGTTTTCGCATATTGAAGGGAAATTCGATTTGATCATTTCAAATCCTCCTTTTCATGATGGAATTGATACCGCTTATCGTGCAGTTGAGGCGTTAATTCGTCAGGCAAAATGGCACTTAGTGCAAGGCGGAGAGCTGCGTATTGTAGCAAATGCATTTTTGCCTTATCCTGATTTATTGGATCGCCATTTCGGCTCACATCAGGTATTAGCGAAGACGAATAAATTTAAAGTGTATTCTGTCAGCGTATAATCCTGATTTCTGCAAAGCGAATAAAAAAGGCAGAATATATCTGCCTTTTTATTTTTCTCAATATTATTCTGGCTTCAACAAGAATACACCATGTTCAGAGAGATGAACATAAGCTGCCTGTTGGTCAGGGTTAAATTGTTCTGGGTTAGTATTGATCAACAAATCTTTACCTCCCCAATTTGCGACAATCTCCCAGTGGTTACCCATGTAAACCGCACTTTTAATGTCACAACGTTGTGTTTCTTCACCAGTTTGTTTCAGTGTGACAGCCTCTGGGCGAACTCCCACCAAACATGGACCATCGGCTAAACCAAACTGTTGTGCGGTTGGTAAAGTAAATTGGTAACCATTCACAGTGACGCGATCTTGTTGTACGGAACCATTGAAAATACTGGATTCCCCCATAAAGTTTGCAAGAAACAGGGAATTCGGGCGTAAGTATAATTCTTTGGCTGGGGCTTTTTGCATAATTTTACCTTTATGCATAACGATGACTTCATCAGACACTGCAAAGGCTTCTGTTTGGTCATGTGTGACGTAGAGGGAAGTAATGCCCAAGCGTTGTTGCAATTCACGAATTTTTTCACGCATCGAACGACGTAAGTTCGCATCAAGGTTACTCAATGGTTCGTCAAAAAGTAGAACTTTAGGCTTGAGGACCAGCGCACGAGCAAGGGCAACACGTTGTTGTTGTCCTCCTGAGATTTGATCGACATAGCGATCTTCAAATCCTGCGAGATCGACCAATTCTAATGCTTCTTTGACGCGTTGTTGACGTTCTTCTTTACTTACACCTTGCATTTTTAAACCATAGCCAACATTATCGCCAATTGACATATGTGGGAATAAAGCATAAGACTGGAAGACGATACAAATATCACGATTTTGGATAGACGATTTTGTGACATCTTCACCATCAATAAAGATTTGTCCAGAAGTTGGACTTTCTAAGCCTGCTACTAAGCGTAATACGGTGGTTTTACCACAGCCTGATGGTCCTAATAATGTCACCATGGTGCCACGTTTGATATTTAAATTTAAATTATCAATGACAACCGCTTTACCGAAAGCTTTTGTGATATTTTTTAATACTAAGAAATCATTGTTACTCATATTTTACTACCTATCAATTAATTCATTTTTTTCGCTTTAGAACGTGAAATACGTGTGTCACCTACAATCCAGTCGAAGAACAAAATGATTGCCATCATGACAACGATGAGGATTGAGCCATAAGCAATTGCAATACCATATTCGCCATCTTCTACTCGGTTCAAAATATAAGATGTTGCAACACGCGTATCGGCGGTCACTAAGAAGATAATCGCGCTGACCGTTGTCATTGAGCGGACGAAGCTGGTGACGAGCGCAGATAATAATGCAGGTTTTAGTAATGGGAAGACAATATACCAAATCGTTTTGAAAGAGCTTCCTTTTAAAGAGAGTGAAGCTTCATCAAGGGATTTATCTAATTGTCCTAATCCTGCAATCGCAGCACGCATCCCAACAGGCATATTCCGCATGACCATAGAGAGAATAATAATCATCGCAGTACCCGTTAAATAAATTGGCGCACTGTTAAATGCGATGATGTAGGATACCCCCGCCACTGTACCTGGCACAGCGAAACAAAGTAGTGTTAAGAATTCGAGTGTTTTCTTACCTTTAAATTCACGACGTACAGTGATGTAAGCAATTAGCAAACCGAATAGTGCGGTAACTGGCGCGGCACTGGCGGCAAAGATCACTGTTTGAATTAAGGATGGCCATGCACCATCGCTGAATCCTTGTCCAAATAAGATTTCATAATTTTTTAAGGTTAAAGTGTAATCTACCCCCCAGTTTACTGTAAAGCTACCGTAGAAAATACTACCGTAGAGGATGATGTTAAAGAGCGTCCAGAAGCCGAGGAAGAACACGATGAGTCCTTTTAACCCATTCGGGAGTTCTTGAACATCACCACGGTAGGATTTACCTGATACTGTTACGTAAGAGCGTTTACCGATCCAGAGATATTGGATGACAAAAATCGCCAAGGAGAACATTAATAGAATTGTCCCTAAAGTACTGGCTGACGCATAATCAAGTTGTGAACCCGCAATATAGAAGTAAATTTGTGTTGCAATCACGTCAAAACTTCCGCCCAAGACGAGTGGAGTACTGAAGTCCGCGAGTGATTGGATCACGACGACTAAGAACGAGTTGGCGAGAGCTGGTTTTAACAGTGGGAAAATAATATGGAAAAAGGCTTGGTAGCGATTTGAACGCAAGGTATAAGCCGCTTCTTCGATAGACGGATGGATCGATTTTAAAGCGCCTTCAAGAATCATAAAGGACATCGGTGTTAAGGCTAAAGTATGTGCAATGACAATACCCGTAAAACCATATAACCAGTTACTGCTAAAACCTAAATATTCGACTAAGAAAGCGGTCACATAGCCTGAACGTCCAAGCATCAAGGTTACCCCTAAACCGACAACGAAAGGTGGGGTAACAATAGGTAAGATCGAGAAGATTTTACCGATAAATGCGGTGCGTTTAGCAATCCGTGTTGTATAGAGTGCAAAAGCTAAACCAAAGATCGTAGAAAGCACCCCGACGACAGAGGAGACGGCG
This sequence comes from Pasteurella sp. P03HT, assembly GCF_054052285.1. Lineage (NCBI taxonomy): Bacteria > Pseudomonadati > Pseudomonadota > Gammaproteobacteria > Pasteurellales > Pasteurellaceae > Pasteurella > Pasteurella sp. P03HT. The sequence continues at coordinate 56,085 of NZ_JBSIUM010000006.1, read as the reverse complement.
AGAGAGTTACTGACAACACGTAATACATAAGGCTGTTGCACAATATCAACGACTTGTTGCGGGGCAAATTTTCCATTATCAAAGAACATGGAAAGTAAGATCGCTAAGGTTGGATAGACGATAAAGAAGAAAATTGTCATCACGATAGCGATGAGAGAGGCGATGACAAATTTATCACCTTGCATAATTTTTAATTGTGCTAAGGCATTGGTTGCTAAGGCTAAGAGTGCGATCATCAGTACAATGACCGAATAGCCCATGCTGTATTTCGCCACGGTAGCAGAGACAAAAACAAATAAGAAAATCGTGGCTATCAGCCCTAATTCTATTTTTGCACGCTGTGTGTTTGATTGAGGTGCAAAAAACGTGAGGAAAGGAAAGGCGAGCATAGGCAGGAACCATGCCCAACTTAAGTTAATATTATACCACCCCATCGCTTCGATTAATTCATCGGAAGTGGAATCCCAAAGACCATAATCTAATGCTTTTGATGGGAGTAACGCAAAACCAAGTAAGGCGAGTAACACCCAAAGCAAAGGAGAATGAAACGAAAATAGTTTTTTCTGCTCCATAAAAAACCTCTAATTAAGCAGGAAGCTATCATTCAATCGTAAAACGACGCGATTGAATGATAACGTTATCAAATGATGTTGAATATATTACCAAATCGTTAGATAGAAAAACGTGTTTTATGATAAAAAAAACATCGCGTTAGTCTGATGACTGTAGTTATGTAATCAGCTATTTTGCTAATTTCACGTCATCTACCCATTTTTTAATTAAGCGTTTACGCTCATCTGAAGCACCATATTTATCGAAATCATAATCAATTAAATTAATGGATTTGAAATCGAGAGAATAAGGCGATTGTTTTGCTTCACTATTAGTGAGTATCTGGTGGGTTTCCCCTTTTTGCCAAGACAATTCTTGCGCTTCTTTCGATAATGCCCAATCTACGAAGCGTTTAGCATTGTCCAAGTTTCTAGCACCCTTGATGATACTCACCCCACCAATTTCATAGCCTGTTCCTTCGCATGGAACCACTAATTCTACTGGCGCACCTTTTTCTTTTTCGATGGAATGTTCATGTAAGAACCCTATACCGATGGATGCTTCTCCTCTTGCGGTATTACGTGTTGCAGTATTACCTGATTTAGTATATTGCGAGACGTTTTTATGTAACGCTTTTAAATACGTGAACGCTTTTTCTTCCCCCCAGAGTTGAATAAAAGTTGCAAGCGCAGTATACGCTGTACCAGAACTTTGTGGGTCTGCGGATTGAATTTCATTTTTTAGGCGAGGATCAGTGAGATCCTTCCAGCATTTTGGAACGGGAATGCCTAATTTTGCTAAACGCTCTGTATTGACACCAAAACCAAGTACGCCTAAATAAATGGCAGACGTATAGTTGCCTTTCATTTTAGCGGGGTCTTTCAGTTCATCAGGAATATATTGCAGATTAGGTGATTTATAAGGGGTCAGTAGCCCCATTTCTCCTGCTTGAGAGTGGGGATCTAATGTCCCACCATACCAAACATCGCCCTGAGGATTAGATTTTTCTGCATCAATACGTGCAAGAATACTGCCTGTGCCTGCACGGATATGGCTGACATTCACATCATATTTTTTACCAAATGCTTCGACTTCTTGTTCGCACATCGTATTTTGCGCACTACAATAAACCGTTAAACGACCTTCTGCTAACGCATGGTAAGAGGCGAATGCTCCACCCAGTAAAAGTGCGGTTGAAATCAAGGATGTTTTGACGTGTTTCATACTTGCTCCTCGCTATTTATTGAGTTTAATTTTATCGACCCATTTACCAATAAGGCGACTACGCATTTCATTAGAACCAAATTTATCAAAATCGTAATTAATTAAATTAAGATCTTTTGGATTGAGGGCATAAGGCGACGGTTGAGCATTTACGTTAGTTGGAACGTGGTGAGATTGTGCTTCTTTCCACGATAACTCTTGTGCTTCTTTAGACATGACCCAATCAGCAAAAAGCTGAGCATTTTCTAAGTTACGTGCGTTTTTGATGACACTGATTCCACCAAGCTCATAGCCTGTTCCTTCACAAGGCACAACCAATTCAATTGGGGCACCGTTTTCTTTTTCAAAAGAATAGTTTTGTAAGAAACCAATCCCAACAGTTGTTTCGGCACGTGCCGTATTACGTGATGGGGCTGTCCCTGCTTTTGGGTATTGTGAAATATGTGCATCTAATTTTTTTAAGTAATCAAATGCTTTCTCTTCTCCCCAAAGTTGCACAAAAGTAGCAATCGCCGTGTAGGCTGTACCTGAGCTTTGTGGATCCGCAATTTGAATTTCATTTTTTAAACGAGGATCAAGTAAATCGTTCCAGCATTTCGGCACATCTTGAATGCCAAGCTTTTTCAACCGCTCAGTATTCACCCCAAAACCTAATACGCCCATATAAACAATCGAACTATAGCCATTGCCGAGTTTTTGGAATTGTGGCATGACTTCTGTGAGTTTAGGTGACGTATAAGGGGTTAACAATCCTAATTCAATCGCCTGAAGATGCGTATCGAATGGACCACCATACCAGACATCTGCTTGAGGATTATTTTTTTCTGCTTCAATTTTGGCAAGAGTACTGCCAGAACTATTGCGAATAAAAGACGTTTTGACATCATATTTTTGCGCAAAACCTTGTACTGCCTTTTCACACACAATATTTTGTGCACTGCAATAGACCACCAGTCGACCTTCCGCTATCGCCATATTACTGGCAGCGAATCCTGCCAGTAACATAGTAGATAGGGCAATGTGCGTTATTTTCATAAGACGCCCTCTTCAACTTACATTATTTTGATAATTTAATGCTTTCAACCCATTTGCTGATCAAACGTTTACGTTCTTCAGCCGCACCATATTTTTCAAAATCATAGTTAATGAGGTTTAACGTCGTTGGATCAAATGCGGTTGGCGATTGTTGTGCCGTGGTATTTGTTAAAATTTGTAAACTATTGCCTTTTTGCCATGCAAGCTCTTGACCTTCTTTTGATAACACCCAGTCAACAAAAAGTTTTGCATTGTCTAAGTTACGTGCACCTTTTAAGATACTTACCCCTCCTAATTCATAACCAGTACCTTCACATGGCACAATCATTTCAATTGGTGCGCCTTGTTGTTTTTGTAACGCATAGTCATGTAAGAAGCCGATACCAATTGTGGTTTCACCGCGAGCAGTGTTATTGGATGGAGTGATACCTGATTTAGTGTATTGAGAGATGTTTGGATGTAATTGTTTGAAATAATCAAACGCGGCATCTTCACCCCAAAGTTGAACAAAAGTAGCGATCGCGGTATATGCAGTACCAGAACTTTGTGGGTCCGCAATTTGAATTTCATTTTTCAAACGTGGGTCGGTGAGATCTTTCCAACATTTTGGAACCTCATTAATGCCGAGTTTTTTCAAACGTTCTGTATTGACACCAAAACCTAAAATACCCATATAAATAGCTGAAGTATAGTTACCTTTTATTTTCGCAGGGTCTTGGAAACGTGGCACAATTTGATCAACATTGGGTGAGCGATAAGCTTGTAATAAACCCAGTTCACCAGCTTGTGATTGTGGATCGAAAGTTCCGCCGTACCAAACGTCTGCTTGAGGATTATTTTTTTCTGCTTCAATTTTTGCAAAAGTACTGCCCGAACCATTGCGAATAAAAGATGTTTTCACATCATATTTTTCACCAAATGCTTTAATTTCTGCCTCACACATTTCGTTTGTCGCGCTACAATAAACAACGAGGCGCCCCTTTGCGATTGCTTGTGAAGTCATGAGTCCAGCAGTTAAAAGTGCGGTTGAAATAGCGAGAGAAAGTGTTTTGTATTTCATACTGAATACCTCTTAGTTGTAGATAAATAAATGAGCACAATATGTATTGTGTGTTAGGAAATCATCCTACCTTAAACCAATAGCGAATACCGTGAGAACTATCACAAAATAGAGATTCTTTATTTTAAACTCAAATAAATGGTGAAAAACCTCGCTTTCTAGCGTTAGCGTTTGAATTGTTGCTATTAAAATCGTATTTTTTTCTTTATAATTTGATGTTCAAATCAACAGCTTTTTTAGGTTATTTACTATGTTAAACTCATCCAATCAATCCTGTATTATTATCGCAATCGCTGGTGCTTCTGCCTCGGGGAAAAGTTTGATCGCCTCAACGGTTCACCGAGAACTTTGTGATGAGTTAGGCTGTGAAGAAATTGGTATTATTTCGGAAGATTCCTATTATAAAGATCAGAGCCACTTGGACATGGAGGAACGAATTAAGACCAATTATGACCATCCCAATTCCATGGACCGCAACTTATTAATTGAACATCTCAAAACCCTCAAATCTGGCCAACCTGTTGATATTCCTGTTTATAGTTACGTTGAACATACCCGAACGGGTGAAGTTATCCATTTTGAACCTAAAAAAGTGATCATTTTAGAAGGCATTTTGCTACTTACCGATGAAAAAGTACGTGATGAAGTCAGTGTTTCTGTGTTTGTTGATGCGCCGCTAGATATTTGTTTTATTCGTCGTTTACAGCGTGATATGAAAGAACGAGGTCGTAGTTTAGAATCTGTTGTAGAACAATATCGCAAAACGGTACGTCCTATGTTTTTACAATTCATTGAACCATCAAAACAGTATGCGGATATCGTGATTCCACGAGGTGGCAAAAACCGTATCGCAATTAATATGTTAAAAGCGCAAATTCGACAGCTTTTAGGAAAACGTTAATTTACAGAAAAGGAGCCTATAATGAGATTATGTGATACTGATATTGAGCGTTATTTAGATGATGGCATTATTGCGCTTACTCCTCGCCCAAGTAATGATAAAATTAATGGGGCGACAATTGATGTGCGCTTGGGAAATTCGTTCCGTGTTTTTCGTGAACATTCTGCGCCATATATTGATTTAAGTGGTCCGAAAGAAGAAGTCTCTGCACAGCTCGAGTCCGTCATGAGTGAAGAAATCTTGATTGATGATAAAGACGCGTTTTTTTTACATCCTGGTGAATTAGCGTTAGCAACAACATTAGAGTCAGTAAAATTGCCCGCGAATATTATCGGTTGGCTTGATGGTCGTTCCTCACTCGCACGTTTAGGGTTAATGGTGCATGTGACGGCTCATCGTATCGATCCAGGTTGGGAAGGTAAAATTGTCTTGGAATTTTTTAACTCAGGAAAATTACCATTAGCATTACGTCCGAATATGGTGATTGGGGCACTGAGCTTTGAAATTTTAAGCGGCACGGCAGCACGTCCTTACAGTAGCCGTAAAAACGCCAAATATAAAAACCAACAAAGTGCGGTTGCAAGCCGTATTGACGAGGATAAATAACATGTGGAAGAAAATCGCACTGGGCTTTGTAGCCTTGATTGTGGCGATTTTCGTCCTCCTTTTTTGGCAGATAAGCCGTGTTGAACAGGAATTGACTCAGCGGTTACACGATAATCATATTACGGCTCATCACATTTCCATGGCACTTTTCCCTCAGCCTGTTATGACTTTAACCAACGTGACATGGCAAGATTCTAAAGGGCGGTCTATTTTAGCAGAGAAAGTCGCTTTACATTTAGATATTGAGTCATTATTTCATCAACCAGCAAATTTTCAACAGCTCACTTTCCATGATGTCAACATTCGTACAGCTGCTCCTTCAGAGTCCGCATTGCATATCATTCATGGGCAGATTACAGGCGAATTTTTGATTCAACCTACTCGCATTACGTTCAAAAAAGCGAACTTAAGCGCTGAGTTTGGCTCCCCTCTTTTATTTGCTACACAACAAGTACAGCTCTCAGCACAAACAGGATGGTTCGAACAATTATCAGAAACAGATACACATATCCTGTTAGAGACTGTTAACTTAAATAATGAAATGTTGGCGAAGATTGAGGCAAGGCTAGTAGAACGACACAACCAGCAATTATTGTCGTTAAATGTGGACTATACTGAGCATCAGCCTTCATTACAGCTAGATGGAACATGGCAAACAGAAGGTCCACATCAGAAATCTTTAGTGTTTGAAGGGAAAAACATTGATGTTGCAAAAGGACAAAATATTCTTAATTTGCCTCACTTATTTGTTGGATATACCGATATAGCGGGGGAGTTAACCTGGTCAAATCACAAAGTCCAGGGAGGCAAAGTGAAATTAGCTATACCACAAGGGCAAGTAAAAGGAATGGACTTGATTGCGTTAAGTGCAAAATATTTACCGATTAATTATGATAAAGCGCAATTAAACTCGCAACAACTTACGACATCTTTTCAGAACTTACATGCTCATGTCAGTTGGGATAATGCGCAATTACACCTCCAACGTCTTGATTTTGACATTGATAAAGTCAATGTATCGGGTGAAGGGCATGTTAACCTTGCTGATTTACAATGTGATATTACGTTACGTGTTGGTTTAGTCGATCCAAAATATCACCAGTTTGCCTTACCTATTCATTTTTTTGATCATTGTGATTCCCCACAATATAAAATTGAATTGAATCAGCGTTTGCGTAATAAAATCAAAGATTTGCTCAAAGAAAAATTTAGGTAAGTTATGTTGCCCTTTCAAGCAGTGAGACAGCGCCAATTTGCACGAGTACTGGCTTTAGCTTTTGCTGGTTTCATTTTTAATACTACAGAGTTTATCCCTGTTGCATTGCTGTCTGATATTGCACAAAGTTTTATGATTTCAGTTTCTCAGACTGGTCTTATGATCACAGTCTATGCGTGGATTGTTTCTCTTATGTCATTACCATTTATGTTGTTAACGGCTAAGTTAGAACGTAAACGTCTTTTAATTCATTTATTGATGTTATTTATTGTGAGCCATGTCCTTTCTGTTGTGGCTTGGAATTTCTGGGTATTAGTTTTTGCTAGAGCAGGGGTAGCAATCGCACACTCTGTGTTTTGGGCAATTACCGTGTCTTTAGCTATCCGTGTTGCACCAAAAGATAAAAAAACACAAGCCGTTGGTTTAATTGCAATGGGCAGTGCGTTAGCGATGATTCTAGGGTTACCTTTGGGGCGTATGATTGGGCAATTTTTTGGCTGGCGAGCGACATTTGCAGTGATTGCATTGCTTGCTACCTGTATTCTAATTTTGTTTTACTTCCTACTTCCTCGTTTGCCAAGTAAAAATGCAGGTTCTTTAAAGAGTATACCGAGTTTATTTCAACGTCCTTTATTAATGGGGCTCTATGTACTTACTACGCTCGTCATTGCCGCACATTTTACGGCTTACAGTTATATTGAACCTTTTATGATAAATATGGCGCAGATGAGTGGTAGTATCGCAACAATAATGTTGTTTGTATTCGGTATCTCAGGGATTACAGCAAGCTTATTATTTAACCGTTATTATCACTCAGGTCCCATCCGATTTCTTCTCATTTCGATGAGTACGTTAGTTTTCACCTTACTGTTATTATACTTATCTCGCGTTTCTCTCTGGACCATGTTCCCCCTCATATTTCTCTGGGGAATTGGTATTGCTGGAATTGGCTTAGGGCTTCAAGTTCGAGTTCTGCATCTGGCACCTGATGCAACGGATGTTGCGATGGCAATATATTCGGGGATTTATAATATTGGTATTGGTGGTGGCGCTTTACTTGGTAATCAAGTGATGCAGCATTTAGGGCTAGAATACATCGGATTCATCGGCGCGGGTTTGGCTCTTGCCGGTATTTTTCTCTTTCTCGTTGTACAACGTCGATATGCTGGAATTGGATCTGCTCAGTAAGAAAAAGTGCGGTCAATTTTTTGATTTGAGGAAAGGATGGCGGTGAGAGAGAACTCTATAATGTTTTATAACGCTTTGAATTTGCTTGTTTTTATTTTTTCGTTTCTAGGCTTAGGGAACATCAAAGGAACAAGATAGAAAAAATAGTTAGCTTATCTTTAATTTGTCATTGCTAGTTTAGTCTAATTTATTATGGCTTATAGTACAAATTTTCGATTTTTAAGTGAATGGCATTCCAGTATGATCTTTGATTGCCATGATGAAATAAAAAATTTGTTTGTGCATAAATTTTTTAGGAATTTTAGGAATTTAGGAAGAATTGCCAAAAATCTTTTATTTTTCAAATTGTTATACGTTCCTAAAAATAGGAATTTTTTAGGAATTTTTAGGAAGAATTTTAGGAATTTTTTAGGAAGTCCAAAAACGGGAAAAATGAGAATAGGAAGAAATAGGGCTAAAATAGGAAGAAATGAGGTTAAAATAGGAAGAATTAAGCAAGAAATAGGAAGAATAATTTTTAGATAAGTTATTGAATAATAATATGTTTATATAATTTATTCCTAAAATTCCTATTATTATTTCACTTTCTAGAAGAAAAAAATATTTTTTTACCATAAAAAAAGCAAGGCTTTCACCTTGCTTACGTCTATTAATTTTTTATCATGAATCGAGAGATTCATTTTCTAACACTGGGATAATTTTATAAGCTCTGGCCGATCTCCCATCTATGGATTTTGGGATTTTTACTTGATACTCATAGCCTTTTTCATGCCTTCTAGGTTCTATTAAAATTCCCGCACTGCTTAAAACATTGAATACCATTGTTCTTGGATAATCCTTCGTTATTTCCCTAAATGTTTTGGGGTAAATGAAAAAGTATTCTTGCTCATTGCTACTGGTATTGGCTAATACTCTAATTCCTGCAATTTCATTGGGTTTTGTTCTGTGAGGGTTTTCAGGGTATTCAATGAATTTGCTTTCATAAGTTAAAAGCCAGTTTAATAAACTTTCTATAATTGTTGTTTCCTCTTTACTTTGTTCGCCAAAGTCTTCTTTCCAATTGAGAAAATTTTTCAAAATAGCGTTGGCGTTTTCTTCCTCTGTCCATTGAGTTAAGTGCTTGGCAAGCTGCAAAGCGGTTTCAAGTGCTGCAAAACGGTCAGTTGCGACTCGTTGCACTTGTCCACTCATATTTTCAGTAAGGTTTAACCATTTTTTGCGGGTTTCGTTATAAACCTCTTTTACCTTTTCTTTGTTATTGGCAAGAAAATAAATCCATTCTCTGCCAACGGCTCCGTAGTGTTCTAATACCTTTTCATTTAAGTGATCAGCGTGTGCCTTATTATTGCTAAATTGATGCAATTCTTTTGCCTCCATTAAAGGAATATTTAGCAATCGCACTAATTGCCCTGCGTGGACTTTTACGCCTTGCAATCTTAATTGTGTTTCTAAATCCTTTTCCCCTGTTGAAAGTGCGGCAACTTTCCAACGGTTAATTTCTCTATTGCCCCCTTCTTTTTTCCCTTGAATTTTCCCCGTTTCATTGAATAAGTCATAGGCGATAGACTCCAGATTTCTTGCATCTTTAGCCTGTCCTATTTCATCTAATGTTAAAAATCCGTCATTGCGTGCGGCCGCCTCATTTTTAACGCCTACCGCAGTTGCACTCCAGCTTAATTTTAATTTATCGGGGTTCCCGTAAATACTATTGGCAATATGTAGGGTGGTGCTTTTCCCTTTTGAGCTTTCCGCAAATAAATGTACCCCAAAGGAATCACGCCCTAAAATTGAAAGCATCGGTGCGACAAGTGCAACGGCTACACCTAGCATCATTGAATAGTTATTGCGTACATTATTTGCGATCTCTTTTTGCCAGCTTTCAAGTGTTCCTCTTACTGTATAACCTTGTGCGCTGCCGCTTTTATTTGTGAAATAAATCGGCTTGGTTGGTTCACCTAGTATTTCACCATTTGGCAATAAATACGCTCCATTTTGCCAGCCTGTTAAGCTAGTAACAGTCCATTTGGTTGAATGGTTGCCATTAAAATGGAAATGCTCCGCTAATTTAGCTGTTAAGCCCGTTCCTTGTGTCATTTTTAATCCTTTGGCTTTCAGTTGTTTCCAGCCTGTTTCACTGCCAAAATCGGCTAAAGGTACTGCCTCAATATTTGGGATTTTTTCCCCTTCATTTTGCCATTGGAAAATATAGTAGTATTCCCCGTTTGAGTTTTTACCTTCCCCCACTAGCTGAATATCATTACAGATCCATTTTTCCATCTCTCGTAAAATTTCGCCTGTTTGATTATCTAATTTAGGGGTTACATAAAATAAGCCTTTCATATCGCCTACTTCACGATAATCAACGTAGGGACTAGTTTTTGGTGCATTCGCGGTTTCTGCTAGTCTAGCTATTTCTTCTTCATCTTTACGGCTTTGTTCATCTTCTCTTAGTTGGGTTAATTTGTGGGTTAGATTGTATTTTTCTTGTCCTAGTTCATCGCAAAAAATTAAGGTTTTTATTTGGCTATTATTCGCTAGGTTGAGTAAGATGCCTTTTTCTTGAGGAACAGTTAATTCCCCAAAGATACAACATTTAAAAATAGAGTGATTATCTTCCGCTAATTTCAATTTTGATAATTCACCTAGTTGAGTAGGGCCTAAAATAATTGGCTTATAATTTGGTTCTGCTTGGATAGCTTGTCTTAATAAGTCCCATTCTTCACTTTTTCCTTTTTTCTGTCCTATTCCCCACGCATTCCACGCTTTATCGCCAATAAGTGCGATAATTTCACTATATGGGGCTTTGTCTTGTTCTGATAAGTGCGGTGCATTTTTTAATTTTTTTGTTGTTCCGTTCATCATATTCTTGCCTTTTATTTGTGGGTATTATTTCTATTTTTAAAATAGTTAATTATTTCACTTGAGCGGTATTTTTTAGGACTTCTTGGCTTTGGATTGCCTATTGATTTTGGAAAATCTTGCAAGTGAATTAATTGTTGCACTACATAGTGATATGAGCATTTTGCATAGGCTGCAACGTCCTTTGTTGTCCAGATTTCATCTTGAAGATTGTTTTGCTGTTGCTCGAGGGCGGTTATCCGCCCCTCTAATTGGTTGAGTTTTTGCAAAATATCTTCAGGCGCATTAGCTTGTGCGTTGGTTGTTTTTGGGGTTTGGTTATCCATTATTTTTGCCCTCTTTCTTGCAAAATGCCTTGATAAATTCCATTGGGGTAAGTTTTCCGCACGAAAGGCGGTAGTTTAGCTCTGCTTTTTTTCACACTAGGTTTACTGCTTTGGTTTCTTTCTTGTCTGCCTATTCTGTTTCGATTAATCACTTTTTCCACAGGAAGGCCTTGAGCGACTTGTAAAATAAATAAAGATAATTTGCTCATTATTTCCCCCTATTTTTCCGTCTTGCTTGTTTTTGGCGTCGCTGTGCGTTTTTTTTCTTTTTAGCTTGGCGTTGTTGCGTGATTTTTTCTTCAGCGTAACGATAGCTAGGCAACATTAAGTGCATTTGCTCTGGTGTTGAGGCAAAAAACTCAATGATTGTGCCATTAGGTAGGGTGATGCGTTCAGTTAGCATTTTTTACCCCCTTTGATTTCTGTGATTTTTTCAAGAGTTTGAATAAGTGGATAATTGGCATTATGTGCATATACATCGGATAGGTTTTTATCTATCCATTGTTTAATAGGGGTATTTTTTAATTCTAGAAAGAGTGCGTGATAGCACACACTTAAGAAAGCAAGGCGATTAATTAAACCTTGTGGGGTGTTGTCATCAGGGTTATAGGCTGGAATATTAAAATGCATTAATAAGTCATCAATAAGCTGTAATGTGTGGCTTTGTGTTCTTTCTTGTGCATTTTTTGTAATTAGGATTGATTGAGTTGAATTACGCATAAACGCCCCCTTTAACTGTTAAAGTGCGGTCATTTTTTGCGGTATTTGGTAGGCGACCTAGTGAGATTAAAACATAATCACGGGCTAAATAAGCTCTCGCTTGGGTTTCGTTATCGGCAAGAATACGGATTTGTTCTGCTTTGGTTTGGTCGTAGTGTTGGCGTGATATGCCTAGAAATTGGTAGATCATTTCTGCGGTTTCCTTTGTTTGTTTTTTCAAAGTTACCGCTAAAGTTCTCAGGCTTTGGGCGGTAACGTGCAACGGGCTGAGAAACTGCATACAAAGGAATACAGCAAAGGGCGAACCTTTCCCGCCACACGCTACCATAGGGCATAGTCTATCATAAGATAGATCTATTTTAGGTGTGTGTGATTTACGCATAAAAAAACACGCTAAAAGGGGCGTGTTATTATCCGCCTTTGTAAAATTCGAGTTCTCAGGCTCGGCTTTAGATTTTGCTAAAGCGTATTTAATATAGTTTATTGTCGTTTCTGTTGTCAATAAAAAAGACTGAAAATTTTTACCGCACTTTGTGAAAATGTTGCAATCCGTTTCGATTGGCGTTAGATTGGCTTTGTTCTTGTTTATCATCATATTTTAAAATATTTCCTGTTTGGTATTTGTTCTGCCCACTTGAGAAAGTGGGCTTTTCTTTTTATAGGTCTTGTTCCGTCATCTTGTTTTTCTCAAACACGCTATTTTTTATTTCATGGTTTGTTTTCCAGTTTGCCGTTTGTGTTTCTGTGATTTCGCCCATAAACTTCCCTTTAAAGTTGCCGCAATTTGCACAAAATAACAGTGCTGTGACGGTTGTGGGTGTTGGTCTTTCCGATGTTCGGATATGCAATTTACCGTTGCATAACGGGCAGTTGATTTTTAGGCCCATGCTTCCCCCTTATTGATTCATTTTCGCTTGAATATAGGCGTGAATCTCTGCCGCTTTATAGCGGTTCAATCGTCCTATCTTGATTGGTTTTGGAAAGTCGCCTTTAGCTACTGCCTCATAAATAAATTGGCGTGATACGTCCAGCATTTTGCATACTGTATCAGTTGAATAAAAAAAGGTTGGTTCTGTGGTGTGTTGTTCCATAGTTTCCCCTGTTGGATATGTATAGCGTTTGTCTTGGCTTGTAAGCCATTGTCTTGTTTGTCAGGGGGGATTATGGATATATTTTTGAAGAGAAAAAATGGAAATAAAAAAGCTAAAATCGAAAAGTGTTTTTTCCATTTTAGCTTGTTGATTTTATTAATTAAATTTCTATTTCGTAGTCTGGAAGTTCTATTGTTTTTCCACTGTGACGGGTAATTTCTATTCCGTCTATAGCTAATTTAGCTTTTACTTTATCTACATAATGCCGATTGGTAAAAAACATTTTCTTATCAATGAAATAAGTTTTTTCCATCTTACTCATTACGCTATTGACAATTGTATAGACCCCTATTTCTGGGTATTTGATAATGAGCTTAATCGCATTATTTATAACGATTTCTTCATAGTATTTTTTCGGTTTTAGTTGCGTTTTTTCGATTGTTTTTTGTGCTTTTTGGGTTGTTTTTTGTATTTTTTGGGGCGTTTGGCTGTCTATTTTATTGATTTCTCTTGTCGGATTTTTCCACTCCTCGATATAACTCTCAATACTTGATAAACTGCGTATTTTTACCCTATCTTTCATAAAGAGATCGAGTTCCTCATTTTGTATAAATATGGAATCCTTATCTAATTTTATTATATTGTTAAAATTTTTATCTATTCCATTAAAGCAAATTCCTAATCCATTTGTATTTTTACAGTGTCTAGAAAATCTTAATATTATTTTATCTGTTGTTATATAAAAATTAGAATCATCTAGAAATAACTCATTATAATTTAAAAAGTCTATTGCAAAAAATCCCTTTGCTTTTTCTATATTGGTTTTGATTATTATATTTTTATTATTTAAAATAGCACGCTTTGGCTTTGTTTGATCTAAGTTTATTTCATTGTCATATTCATCATATTCATCATATTCATCATTAGAAAAAAGGTTAGAGTAGTTAAAGTTATCTTTTATTGTTAAAACAGCATTTTCATATTGATATCTGTGAATGTCAGGGTTGATTGAGAATCCTCTAATCTCTAAGCATAAAATATTTTTTATAGTGTTATCGATATTAACTCCCTTGATAGATAAGTGATAGTTATCAAACTGATCTATATTAAAATCAATATTTATTAGTAATTCAAAATAACCTTGTCCAGCATAGTGTAATATATCTTCAGGGGTTACAGTGTCATTATATTCTTTGCTTAATTTATCTGATGCTTGTTTCAAGTTATACCATTTTCTAGGCGGCAATTTCATTTTTCCTGTCATCATATTTCCTTAAAAATAAAGTTATTAAATATAATTTATTGATTGTTTAGTTTGTTCATTTCATCTTTTTTAGCGAGTTCTTGGAAGTATTCAAACATAGCGGGGGTTACACAATAGAAAGCAGGCTCATTGCGGTTTAGAATTGCCATTACACCACTTTTGGCAGTGCCTGTTTGTACTGTTCCCATTGGGTCTCTTTTTAAGTCGGTGATACTTGCAACGGTATTTGTTAATACTTGATGAATTGCCATAATTGTCCCTTTTCTTTTGTTTCTTATTGGTGCTATTAATAGCACTCTAAAAAGTTTTAGGCAATAAAAAAGGGCTATTTCTAGCCCTAAACTACCTAATGAATGTTTGCGTTAATCTGTGATTTGAATGTTATCCAGTAGTGCCACACAATCATAATTTTCAACAATAAAATCTAAACTCACAGAAAAATAATGCTCGAGGCGGTCTTTACGTGGGTTGGTTTCTAGCATTCTTCTAATCGTGCCTGTATGCACATAAAGAGAAAGATTATCAATGCGAGTGATTAAGATGCTGTTTTCTGGCATATAAGGCACGTTAAACGCTTTTAAGCCGCCAATTAGCTTTTGTGAAATAGTCACTTGTGCGGTTTTTTCGGTGCTTAAGTTGTCATATTCAATGACTACGGGATAATCTGCCAAGACGTTACGCCCGCAAATTGCCACTAGGTCGCCATGCATTTTATGCGGGTTCTCGATTTTGGCTAGTCCAGCTTTGATCAGTGCATTAAGGTTTTTATATTGTTGACCTTCTCCCACATTTGCCCCATTGATCACTGCACTTGCTTTTTTCTCTTTAATTTGTTGTAACCAGCCTTTTTTTACATCTTCAGCAAGTTTATTTTCTGCGGGGTTTGATGTTGTTTCGGTCGTGCGTTTTTTGCCGTTAAAGCCCACCATTAAAAGAGATAGTAAGGTTTGCTTGTCTAAATACCCTTCTAACTCTTGATTAAAATCGTTATCAAGATAGCTCGCTAGGCTGTCTAGCTTTGGATAGGATACGCAACTATCAACATCGATTTGCTCACAAGAAAATACTTGGAATGGTTGTATATAGGCTTTGTCGGGTTGGCGTTCTTCTTGGTCTGTATCTGTTGTGCTAGGCATCGGGATTTGAATGCCTAATGTTTTACCTTCTGCAATTCTTGATTTAATTACATTAATTAGCCCAAAAAAACTATTTTTCTTTAAGTTAGCAAAGAATTGTTTTTCTTGTTTAGGATCTAGATTATAAACGACTAAATCGCCATTATTATCCAGTTTTAATGAGTTCGATAGATGTTGAATATATGCTCTATATTTACTTGCGGTTAAGTTTTCCATATTGCCACCTTATAAATTGTGAATTAATTTTTGAAAGCCTTTAGGGGTATTATCAAAGCTTTCTTGATGTTTTTTGATTGGGCTTTTGATTTCATCTTTATGAATAAAGCGAGGAATTGAATATTGTTCATCAATAGTAAAATCTGTATTGATTGCTTGCTTAATTTGCTTAGTGATAAATGTTTTTACTTTGTCTTCCGTTGATTCGTCAGAATAAAGGGAAGGGGTGAATTGATCGCTTAACTCGAGATAGCAATAAATTTCGCTTATTTTCTCTTTATTTTGTGCAATCAGTTGTTCTAATGCTGTTATTGCTTGAGGGTAAATAATTGCACTTCGCATTGTTTTTAATTGGTTAAAAGTAAAGAAAATCTTTTCTTTTTGTGCATCAATTTTGCAATCTAATTCTTCAATAGTGGCTTGATAATATTCTAAGCGAGCTTTTAAGCCGGCATTCTCTTGCTTTAACTCAATGAAAGTTTCCATTGATAAACCATTTTGCTGCGTGAGGCTTTCCTTTGATTTTTTTATCAATTCTTCAATCTCATTATGCAAGGCTTGGATCACACTCTCGGCTTTCTGCTTTTCTGCTATTAAATCATCTAAGCTTTGTTTTTCCTGTAAATAAATGTTTTTTTGTTGGGTAAATTCGGTGATTTGTTGATTGATTTCTGTCATTGGTTCATTCCTTTCGGTTTTGTTGTATTTTGCTTGCTATCCAGTTGTCAATTTCACTTTCTAGCCACGCTGTACGATGAATGCCTAAATTAATTGGGCGAGGAAATAGCCCTTTTTGAATTTGTGAATAAATTGCGGTTTTTTTTAAACTGGTGCGGTTTATCACTTCCTCTAGGCTAATAAAACGTTCTTTTTTGTTTAACTCATTCACATATAAGCCCCTTTTTTATCTTTTTTTCCGTAGTTGTTCGTAACCGTTCTTATTGGTTCGGTTTAAGCATATAAAAGAGGCGTTTTCGTGTCATTTTGTTGCGGTTGTATAAGCTAAATTCACAAAAAAGAGGCAATACAAGGCTAAAAAATAGGGGACATAGTGGGATTGGTGAAAAGTGCGGTGCTTTTGGGGAAAATTTAGGGAATTATACGGTTAAAAATGGTTGCGTTATTTTGCGTTTTTGTGCGTTGGTTTGCGTAGTAAGAACGCATTTTAAAAAATATGTTCGCCCCATACCGTGTTTAGTTCCAAGCGAGGTGAATATTTGCGTTAAAAGCGACAACTTTAGCGTGCAGGCGTGGCGAGGCTTTGACTGCGATTTTTCAAAAGAAAAAAAAGCGAACAAGTCGCTTTTTAATCAGGTTTAGTTATGTTTACACCGTTCTACATAATCGCCCCACTTCTGCATAGCATCACGTCGCAAGGCGAGATAATCTGAACGGTTATAAGTACGGCTAACTTTATCTCCAGCAACGTGAGCAAGGCAAGCCTCTGCAACAAAATGATCTATGCCTATATCCGTTAAATAGGTTCTAGCGGTTGCCCTTATACCGTGAGAAGTAAACTTGCCTTTATATGAGCCGTTATCTATTCGCTTTATTCCACAGTTGGCTGTTGATCTGCTGCAATATTGTTTACTGTCAGTACGGTGTGGGAAAAGGAAGCTTGAACGCCCAGAGTTTAGCTTTTTAATTTCTTTTAATAATTCCAGTGCTTGAAAAGATAAAGGAACAGAATGTGGTTTCTTCTTATCTCTTTCTCCTTTCATTTTATAGGCTGGGATATTCCAAAGGGCGTTTTCCAAATCGATTTCATGCCATTCCGCCATCACTGCCTCTATTGGTCTAACCATTGTTAAAAGTTGCCATTCTATTAATAGTTTTGTCATTGGAAGCAAGCTAGATTTTGTTAATAACCGCATAAAAACAGGTAATTCAGAATAGTGAATTGCTGGCTGATTTCTATTAAATGGTTTTCTAAATTCGCCTTTTAACGCTGCAATAGGGTTGTATTTTAAATAACCTAATAAAACGGCTCTATCTAATATATTGATAAAATACCGCACTACCTTCCTTACAGTGTCGGGGTGATCTAAATAAACATTCTCAAAATATTGAATGACTGATCTAATATCTAAGTCAGATAAGCGAACCTTGCCAAATTGTGGGAATAGCCACCTTTCCAATCTAGCCCATAAATCTTTGAAAGTATCAGGTAGTACTTCCATTTGTTTTTTTGTTTTCCAAATGTCAGCCATTTCCCTTACAGTCAATGACAGTAATTCTTCTTTTTTGGCTTGCTGTTCTGCATATTCAAAAGGGTCTAATTTTTCGGCTAACAGTGAATTAAACTCTCGGGCTTGTTCCCTTGCTTTCAAAAGAGATAAAAAGGGGTAGTGACCTAGAGTTTTTTTTATGCGTTTTTTAGTTGTTGGGTGTGAATAAATAAATCGCCAAATTTTAGAATTTGTAGGCGTAACCATTAAATAAAGATTATAGCCGTCAGCTTTTAAGTATTCCTTTGCTTGTGGTTTTAGGCTTTTGATTTGTGTGTCATTTAAGGGTTTGATTGATTTTGCCATTGTTAAAAATCTCTTATGAAAATAAGTAAAATATGGCTTATTGTTCCCTGTTTTTTGTCCCTAATTTAAGAGGGAACATCAAAGGAACAATAAACGACTACAATGACAAACATTTATTTACAAGGCGTACACAATGAAAAATGATAGTTTGTTGTTTTTCATTGGTTTTTTGACAAGACAAACGCTAATTTACAATTCACTGGCGGTGAGAGAGGGATTCGAACCCTCGATGCACTTTCGCACATACACGCTTTCCAGGCGTGCTCCTTCAACCACTCGGACATCTCACCATCTTGATAGGCTGTGCACTATAAAAATTTAACGTAGTTTAGTCAAGTATTTTTTGCGTTAGAGCATAAAAGTCATTCGTAATTTGCGATAAAATAAACCATGTTGTTTTTTTTTATTTTTAGGTCTTAATTTATTATGTTAAAGAAATGGTTTCTCAGCAAAAATGTCTTTTTAGCCGTTAAGCCTTTTAGTGCATTAAAAGATAGCTTTCGTGCGGGCTATACACGTCGTTCGCTCGTAAAAGACACGATTGCTGGATTGACAGTTGGTGTTATTGCGATCCCGTTATCAATGGCATTGGCAATTGCGAGTGGGGTGGCGCCTCAACATGGACTTTATACTGCGATTATTGCAGGGTTGATTATTGCGCTCACAGGGGGCTCTCGATTTAATGTTTCGGGACCAACTGCTGCCTTTGTTGTCATTTTATATCCCGTCACCCAACAATTTGGATTAGGCGGGTTGCTTATGGCAACACTCTTGTCGGGTGTCATTCTCGTGTTAATGGCACTATTTCGTTTAGGTCGTTTGATTGAATATATACCTTTACCTGTAACGCTGGGTTTTACCTGCGGTATTGGGGTTGTGATCGCGACTTTGCAAATTAAAGATTTTTTAGGCTTGAGTATTGTGGCGATGCCTGCGCATTATCTTGAAAAAGTTCAAACGATTGCGACCGCACTTCCGACAATTAACTGGGCGGATGCAAGTGTTGGGATTGTCACTTTATTCGTGCTAACACAATGGAATAAGTTACGTTTAGCAATCCCAGGTCATCTACCTGCCGTAATGATTGCCACTGTTCTTTCTTTAGCGTTGATTGCTTTAGGGTACGATGTTGCGACCATCGGCTCAGCATTCCAATATACGTTATCGGATGGTTCGACTGGATTCGGGATCCCCAATGCACTGCCTGAATTGATGTTGCCATGGGCGATTCCAAATGCACAAGGTGAAGTCATTCAGTGGAATTTAGACACAATACAAGCGTTGTTGCCTGCCGCATTTTCTATGGCAGTACTCGGTGCTATTGAGTCGTTATTGTGCGCGGTCATTTTAGATAATATGACAGATACGAAACATCACTCGAATGATGAATTATTAGCTCAGGGATTAGGAAATATTGCCGCCCCTTTCTTGGGGGGAATCACGGCAACGGCGGCGATTGCACGTTCAGTCGCCAACGTAAAAGCGGGGGCAGTATCACCAATATCCAGTATGGTCCACGCGTTACTGGTCTTGTTTGCTTTGCTCTTTTTTGCTAGAGCGCTGTCTTATTTACCTCTTTCCTCCATGGCAGCGTTGCTCCTTATTGTTGCTTGGAATATGGCAAATGTTCCTCAAATCATTCAGCTGCTTCGTCGTTCTGGGCGTAATGAAATTGCGGTTTTACTCACTTGTTTAGTTTTAACTGTCATTTTTGATATGGTGATTGCGATTAGTGTCGGGGTATTATTAGCCAGCTTATTATTTATCCGTACGATTGCAGAAATGACCAAATCGATTGAAATGGCACATCCTGAAGATTTAAATGATGTGCTGGTATATCGTATTAGTGGACCATTATTTTTTGCTGCGGCAGATAATTTATTTGCTGATTTACATGATAAAACGGTACACACGGATCATGAGATTAAACATATCGTGCTGCAATGTGATGCGGTTACTGTATTAGATACAGGGGGGATTCATGCGTTAACACGTTTTGTGCAACATATGCTGCCACATCAACAGCTTTATCTATGTAATATGCAATTTCAGCCACTTCGTATGTTAGTTAAATCGAATACTGTCGCGGAAATTCAGAAAATTAATTTTGCATCAGATTTATCCGATGCGTTTCATAAAATTCGCGCTTTTGAGCAGCAAGAAGGATAGTCGAGGAGAAGAAATGTCTTATCATGCCATACCATTACTGGAAACATTGCGCCAATGCCGGCTTGTGCCAGTGATTGCACTAGATCAAGCAGAACATATTTTACCTTTAGCACGCATGTTAATGAAATGTGATTTGCCAGTGGCTGAAATTACCTTTCGTTCAGCTGCCGCTGAGCAAGCAATTCGTTTATTGAGAGAAAATCAGCCTGAGATGTTAATTGCAGCAGGGACAGTATTAACGGCAGAGCAAGTGTTACAAGCAAAAAATGCAGGGGCAGATTGTATCGTCACCCCTGGCTTTAATCCGAATATTGTGAAACGTTGTCAGGATCTTGGTTTGCCGATTATTCCTGGTGTGAATAATCCAATGTCGATTGAAGCCGCATTAGAAATGGGGATCGAAACAGTAAAATTCTTTCCCGCAGAAGCCTCGGGGGGCGTGAAGATGATTAAGGCATTATTAGGACCTTACTCAATGCTCAATCTCATGCCCACAGGCGGCGTGAACATCAAAAATATAAAAGAGTACCTTGCAATTCCTAATGTCATTGCCTGTGGTGGATCATGGTTTGTCGAAAAGGCGTTGATTCAAGCACAAAATTGGCAAGAGATTGCTCGTCTGACTCAAGAAACTGTCATGTTGACACGTACTTAGACGCAAAGAAAATGGGGTGGATTGTTTTATTTCTCGCGGGGCGGGGAATTTTTTTGCTTTAAACTTGTCCAATATTATCCTTATTCACATTGATTATGAAGGAAAGCAAGTATGAATTTTAATCGTATTTTAAATGAAGTATTAGGAACGGTAACAAAATCCACCGAAAAGCTTAATAAGCCAAGCCAGAATACCGCGGATACCATCACAAAACTAGGTGGCGGTGCAGCATTAGCAGGAATATTGTCAATGGTATTAGGTCGAAGTGGTGGCGCAAAATTAACGAAACTTGGATCATTGGCTGCCTTGGGAAGTATTGCTTATCAAGCTTACCAAGCTTATCAGCAAAAACAGATAACGCCGTCTTCTTCTGAACAAAGTGTATCAGCAGCACACTTTGAAGCAACACAACAAGCGGAGGAAACGGGCGCAATTATTTTACGTACGATGATTGCGGCAGCAGCATCAGATGGCCTGATTGATGATAAAGAAAGCGCATTGATTGCAGAAGAAGGGGGGAATGACCCAGCATTACAACAGTGGTTAGCACAAGAAATGGCACATCCTATCACCATCACTGAGATTGCCAAAATTGTCGGTGATGATACTGCATTGGCAACACAAGTTTATCTTGCTGCGCGTATGGTTTGCCAAGAATTAACACGAAAAGAAATCGTGTTCTTATCACAGTTAGCGACAGCCTTACATTTAGAAGAGGCATTAGTCGAGCAATTAGAAAAGCAAGCTGGTTTTTAAGCGTGGTTTGCTCAGAGAATAAATAAAATATGGCAAGGTTGTTGACCTTGCCATATTGGTATTGAGAGTCTGTTTAGACTTTACGCCATGTTGTACCATTTGCGCTGTCTTCTAATACAATCCCCATTTCTGTCAGTTGATTGCGTGCCGCGTCTGCCGTTGCCCAATCTTTAGCGGCGCGTGCATCATTACGTTGTTTAATTAATGCTTCAATGCGTTCTACATCTTCTTCATTTGAACCTGCTTGTAAAAAAGCTTCAGGATCTTGATACAATAACCCCAGTACGTCAGCCATTTCTCGTAAACGAGCAGCAAGTTCGTTGGCACGTGTCATGTTTTCTGTTTTGAGTTTATTGATTTCACGTGCTATTTCAAATAAGACAGAAATGGCGTTTGGGGTATTGAAATCGTCGTCCATCGCTTCTTTGAAGGCAGTTAGATACTGCTCACCACCAAGCGCAACTGCGGTAGGATCCGTTCCACGTAATGCCGTATACAAACGCTCTAATGCGCCATGTGCTAGATTCAGGTTTTCATCGCTGTAATTTAATTGACTACGATAGTGTGCGCTAAGTAAGAAATAACGTACGCTTTCTGCATCATAATGTTGTAATACATCACGAAGTGTAAAGAAATTACCGAGCGATTTTGACATTTTTTCTTTGTCTACCATGATCATGCCAGAATGAATCCAATAGTTGACGTAGTTGTTACCATGAGCACAGCAAGATTGTGCAATTTCATTTTCATGATGAGGGAACATCAAGTCAGAACCGCCCCCGTGAATATCAAAATGTTCTCCTAATTCTTTGTAATTCATCGCAGAGCATTCGATATGCCAACCTGGGCGACCTGCTCCCCAAGGGGATGACCAGCTTGGTTCCTCTGGTTTTGACATTTTCCAGAGAACAAAATCCATTGGATTTTTCTTAATATCCACAATTTCAACCCGTGCACCAGCTTGTAATTGTTCTAAATTTTGGCGAGATAATTTACCGTATTGCTGAAAACTTTCGACATCAAACATCACATCGCCATTTTCTGCGACATAAGCATGCCCACGCTCAATGAGTTTTTGTACGATCGTAATGATTTCAGGAATATGGTGGGTAGCACGGGGTTCTACATCAGGACGCAAAACATGAAGTGCATCAAAATCTTTGTACATTTCAAGCACCATGCGATCGACCAATTGCTCACAGCTTTCTTTATTTTCTAATGCGCGTTTGATGATTTTGTCATCTACATCGGTAATGTTACGGACATAAGTTAACTCATAGCCTAAATAACGAAGGTAACGAGCGATGACATCAAAACAAACGAAAGTACGTCCATGCCCAACATGGCATAAATCGTAGACAGTAATACCACACACATACATGCCGACTTTATTATCATGAATCGGTTTAAAGATTTCTTTTTCTCTCGTCAGCGTATTGAAAATTTTTAGCATCAGTTTGTTCTCTTATTCTTTTTAATATTGTTAAAAATGACGGCATCATCAAAAGGGGCTGTTCTGCTGTCTAGAATTGTCACTTTATAGCATTTCTAGCACTTTTATGGAATAATAAATGCTTTGAAATTTGCGAGGATAAGGGCAATGATTACATTACACACTAACTTGGGTGACATCAAAATTGAATTAAATCATGAAAAAGCACCCATTACAGCAGAAAACTTTTTAAACTACTGTCAAAGTGGTTTTTATAATAACACAATTTTTCACCGTGTTATCGATGGATTTATGATTCAAGGTGGGGGGATGGAAGCGGGGATGCGTGAGAAAAATACGCGTGCCCCTATCCAAAATGAAGCCAATAATGGACTCAGTAATACGCGTGGTACCATTGCGATGGCGAGAACATCTGACCCACATTCTGCAACGGCACAATTTTTTATTAATGTCGCAGACAATACTTTTTTAGATCATCGTTCAAAAGAGTTATTCGGTAAAAAAGTCGTACAAGAATGGGGATATGCTGTATTTGGTGAAGTGGTTGAAGGCATGGAGGTGGTTGATAAAATTAAGGGCGTTGCGACAGGAAATAAAGGTTTCCACCAAGACGTACCAAAAGAAGATGTTGTGATTACTTCTGTGACCGTTGCATAATACGATTCCCCTCATTTGAGGGGAATTTTCTAGGAAAAAGAAAATGAGTAAATTTTTGACCGCACTTTTTATCGCTTTCGTTGCCGTGGGAGCACAAGCAAAACAGGTGATTTTGCATACTAATTTCGGCGCAATTAAAATTGCCTTGGCACAAGACAAGGCGCCTATTTCGAGTCAGAACTTCCTTGAATATAGCCAAGCAGGTTTTTATGACGGTACTATTTTTCATCGTGTTATTAATGGGTTTATGGTGCAAGCGGGTGGATTTGATCGTGAGATGAAACAAAAGAAAGCCCATTCACCGATTAAAAATGAAGCTAACAATGGATTGAAAAATTTACGTGGTACCGTTGCGATGGCACGTACTTCTGATCCCCATTCAGCAACATCTCAATTTTTTATTAATACCGTTGATAATGCGTTTTTAGATTTTAGTGCTGAAACTGCGCAAGGTTGGGGCTATGCTGTCTTTGGTCAGGTGATTGAAGGCATGGATGTGGTTGACAAAATCAGTCAAGTTGAAACAGGGCGTTCAGGTTTTCATCGTGATGTGCCAAAACAACCTGTCGTCATTCAATCCGTGTCAGTAGAATAAGCGGCAGCTTACATGAACTGCTTAAACAGCCTGTTTGATTGGCTGTTTTTTATTAGGAATCGCGATGGCATTTTTTGATACCCATACTCATTTAGATTATTTGCAGCGTGATACGCAAATCCCGCTAGAACAATTGCTAGCACAGGCTTTGCAGGTCGGTGTGAATAAAATTTTGCTGGTTGCGGTATTAGCTAAAGATTTTGAAACGATTGAGAACATGGTGGCTGCCTACCCTAAACAGCTGTACTATGGATTAGGGTTGCACCCCTTGTATATTGAACAACATTCTCAACAGGATCTTGATGTCTTGGCAAGTAAATTGACTAATCACAATCCAAATTGTACTGCCATTGCCGAAATTGGATTAGAACGTGGTGTTGCTGAGTTGCTAACTGATGCACTTTGGCATAAGCAGTGTCAGTTTCTAGAAACACAACTGTATTTAGCACAACAACATGATTTACCTGTCAATTTACATTCTCGTCGTGCTCATGAACATTTATTCTCTTTTCTAAAACGTATTCGATTAACGCGATGTGGTGTGATACATGGTTTTTCTGGGAGTTACGAGCAAGCTAAACGCTTCGTAGATTTAGGCTATAAAATTGGTGTCGGTGGCACGATTACTTATCAACGCGCAAACAAAACCCGTGATACGATTCGTCGATTACCCTTGGATTGTTTAGTATTAGAAACAGATTCTCCCGATATGCCTGTATTTAGCTTTCAAGGACAAGCCAACCGCCCTGAACGTGTGGTTAATATCTTCCAACATCTATGTCAATTAAGATCAGAAACACCAGAAAAAATTGAAGAAACAATTTGGCTGCAAAGTATCAAGCTTTTTGCTTCTTAGCCATTTTGTAATCCACTTTATAAGATCTGGTTTATTTAAATCGATAAATCATTTGATTTGATGAACCGCGCCAAGCTAGGCTGGGATCTGCCTTGTCCTGTTCAAACTTACCATCAATCAAGACATCAATATACGGCAAAATTTGACGCTGTATGGCATTCAGTTCTTGTAATTGGTAACCTGTCCAGACCCACAGATCTTTGTCTGGACAGGCTTGTTTCAATCGTTTAACAAAAGGGAGTAGAGTAGACAGATTATCAGGGTGAAGGGGATCGCCCCCTGTTAGCGTCAGTCCTTGACGTTTAATTCGAGTGTCTTTTAGGTCTCGTAAAATTTGTTCTTCCATGAGTAAGTCAAATGGGCGACCTGCATGAAAGGACCAGCTTTTTTTGTTGTAACAGCCTCGACAAGCATGCGTACAGCCACTGACAAACAAGGTACAGCGTGTCCCCTCACCATTCACAATATCAGTAGGATAATATTGAATATAGTTCATTTTATTGACTTGCTATCTCACTTAATACCATCAACATGATTGATTGTCTGTTCTTGCTAGGTTACAAATGTTTCACGCGTCGTTTGACTTCTTCTTGTTTACCCGCATTAAATGGTCTGGCATCAGGACTACCAAGGTACCCGCAAACACGACGTGTCACTGAGACTTTTTCACTGTCATGATTGCCACATTTTGGACAAGTAAAACCTTTACTGGTACAGTCAAATTCCCCCGTGAAACCACATTCATAACACTCATCAATAGGGGTATTCGTGCCATAGTATGGAACTCGATCATAGCTATAGTCCCACACGTCTTCCAATGCTTTCAAATTGTGCTGGATATTCGGGTATTCACCATAGCAAATGAAACCGCCATTAGCTAATGGGGGATAAGGCTGTTCAAAATCGATTTTGTCGTATGGATTGACTTTTTTCTCGACATCTAAATGATAGCTATTGGTGTAATAACCTTTATCCGTGACCCCTGGGATAACGCCAAATTGTTTGGTATCTAAGCGGCAGAAGCGATCACATAAGTTTTCACTTGGTGTGGAATAAAGGCTAAAAGCGTAACCTGTTTCAGCTTTCCATTGTTGTACTGCATGATTGAGGTATTGCACAATTTCAATCCCTTTTTGACGCAACTGTTCATCATCATAAATATGTTTATTTCCATATAAGGCATTGATTGTTTCATGAATACCAATATAGCCTAATGAAATCGATGCTCGTCCATTTTTAAAAATCGGTGCGATATTATCATTTGCTTTTAAACGTACACCACATGCACCTTCCATATAAAGAATTGGGGCGACGCGTGCTTTAGTATTTTCCAAGCGTGCGATTCGAGTCATTAACGCTTTTTTTGCAATTGCAAGGCGCTGATCTAAAATATGGTAAAATGTAACCGCACTTTGTTCAGGCTGCCGACGTGTCGCCTCAATCGCAATTCGTGGTAAGTTCAAACTCACTACGCCAAGATTGTTACGTCCATCATGTTGTTCTTCTCCCTTTTCGATATAGACACCGAGAAAACTGCGGCACCCCATTGGTGCTTTGAATGAGCCTGTCACCTTAACTACTTGTTCATAGTTGAGAATATCTGGGTACATGCGTTTGGAGGCGCATTCTAAAGCCAGTTGCTTAATGCTGTAGTTGGGGTCTGTTGGAGATTGATTGACCCCTTTTTTAATCGTGAACACTAATTTCGGGAAAACTGGGGTTTTATGATTTTTCCCTAGACCACGTAAACGATTTTTTAAAATAGCACGTTGGATTAATTGTGCTTGCCAGCTCGTACCAAGTCCAAAGCCAAATGTCACAAAAGGCGTTTGACCATTTGATGTGTGCAATGTATTGACTTCATATTCTAAGGATTGAAAGGCATCGAAACACTCTTTTTCAATCAACGCGTTAGCATAGCTCTCGGCGTCAGGTACTTGCCATTGTGCTGCGATTTTGAGGTGTTTTTCATAGCTGAGTTGGACATAAGGCGCTAAGACCTCATCAATGCGATTAATTGTGGTACCGCCATAAATATGGCTTGCGACTTGAGCAATGATCTGGGCGGTCACGGCAGCTGCAGTGGTAATCGATTTAGGCGGCTCAATTTCCGCATTCCCCATTTTAAACCCATGATTTAACATGCCCTTTAAATCAACGAGCATACAGTTAAACATTGGAAAAAAAGGGGCATAATCAAGATCATGGTAATGAATTTCCCCTTTTTCATGTGCCTCTACGACATCTTTAGGCAAGATATAGCGTTTAGCATAATGTTTCGCCACAATTCCCGCTAACAAATCACGTTGTGTCGGAATGACTTTAGCATCTTTATTGGCATTTTCATTTAACAGCTCAATGTTACTTTGTTGAATTAGCCCCTCAATTTCTTTTGTTAAAAGGCTACGTTTTTCACGAGCAAGATCACGATCATGGCGATATTCAATATAAGCACGTGCAATTTCAGGATATTGGCTTGACATCAAATGATTTTCTACAATGGTTTGGATATGGCTAATATCAATTTCTTTTTGGTAATGAGTAAAAATATGCTCAAATACGTGTTGTCCAATCTGGTGGCAGTAACGTTCATCATCGATATTGACTGCTTGTGCTGCTTTTTTTATCGCATTGATAATTCGCTGGATTTCAAAATTTGCCCGTGAACCATCGCGTTTAATAACCAAGAAAGTTGACATAATGTTTACCCCATTTTCCTGTGACCTAAAGAACGAAGGTACTATATATAGGAGTAATTTTATTTTCAACCACAATATATTGTGGTTTTTGTTATTTTTTGGTTAAAAATGAGGAGGATTAAGGAGATTACTCTTTGGTTTTATTAATAAAATGCTGAAACTCATTTGATAATTATTCTCAAATATATTTTATCAAAATGTGATCTAGATCAAAGAATAGATGAGGGGATGCTAAGAAAGAAAACCAGCCTGAGAGCGTGCTCTCGGGCTGGTTTAAAAGGAAATACACGATCGGATTATTTTGCTTCAAGTGTTAATGGTTTACCTTGATATTCACCTGTTAAGCTTTCTAAGAAAGCGGTGATATCCGCAATATCTTGTTTCGGTAAGTCTTTACCACTTTGATAATGTAACATGATACGTACAGCTTCTTGCAAGTCGCTAGTTCTCGCATCGTGCATATAAGGCGCAGTTAATGCAATATTACGTAATGTTGGTACTTTAAACTTATGCATATCAGCAGGGTCTTGCGTATGTGCGAAGCGACCTTGATCGGCATCTGTTAATGGTGTTCCTCTTGCAGCAAAATAGTCATCAAATAGACCCATATATTCAAAAGATTGTCCACCCATTGCTACACCCACATGGCATGTATCGCATTTGTTTGCTTTAAATAATTCATAACCACGCACTTGTTGCGGCGTCAATGCATTTTTATCCCCTTTAAGATAGCGGTCAAATGCACTATTTGGGGTGATTAAGGTTTTCTCAAATTCAGCGATCGCGTGGGTTATTGTCGCTTCATTGATTTCAGGGTAAACAGCTAAAAATTGTTGCTTAAAGTGCTCGTCTTGTTCGAGTTTCGCCACAATTTCATCCCAGTTTTTAGAGCCCATTTCAACAGGGTTGAGTGGTGGACCACCTGCTTGTGCAGCAAGATCCTGAGCACGACCATCCCAGAATTGTAAGATATTAAATGCAGCGTTATAGACGGTTGGTGCATTAATGCCACCTTTTAATCCATCAATCCCCACAGAGACAGCCAAACCATCTGTTCCACCAAGCTTAAGTTGATGGCAAGTATGGCATTGGATAGTGCCATCGCCAGATAAACGCCCATCGTGGTATAACATATTACCTAAAGCCACTTTTAATGGATCCGTATCGAGTTTATCTGGAATTGGTTGTACAAGACGATTTGGATCCGTTCCCTCTGTATTGGCGGGTAAGAAGTGCGCTTGACGTTCTTTTCTAATCCAATTTAAGACTGTGGCTTTTTCTTCTGCGTCAGGACGAGAGCCCCAATGCACATGAATAAATTTTGAAATTGGCATTTCATCGTTGCTTAATACTTGTTCCAATTTCGCTAAACTCACTTCGGATACTTTACTTGGATCTTTTAAGCCATCCAAAATATCATTGAGCAAGAATACACGTGTACCTTTTTGAATATCCTCTTGCATAATTTTATCTGCAATAGGGAAATTTGCATAGAAAGGCAATTCGGCGTTAGAAGTATGGCAATATTGACAACCATTATCATAGAAGACTTTAGCGACTTTTTGTGCTTCTCCTGATAACTGTGTTTGTGCTAACAAGGTTTCAGCTTGCTCTTTATCATAAACATGAACATAGCCCACCGTTCCTAAAAAACCTGCTGTTGCTAATGCAATGGCAGATAAGAATATTGTTTTAATTTTCATAGATAAGCACTCCTCTCATCACTGTGCGTGCTTATATTAGCATCACAAAGTGTAAGGAAATATTGATCTGGAATAAGAAATTTAATTTGCTTAATCTATTGAATCAATCAGTTTTCCCAATTGAAAAAAGAAGAAGAGGAGAAAAAATGGAAAGTAAAGATGACTTTCCATTTCTGAATATTTTCAATGAGTTGAATGTATTATGCTTGGAATGGATCACGTAAGATCATGGTTTCGACACGATCTGGACCCGTTGAAAGAATATCTACTGGAACACCAGTGACTTCTTCAATACGTTTTACATAATTACGGCATGCTTCAGGGAGCTGAGCAACATCAGTAACCCCGAACGTATTTTCTTTCCAACCTGGCATAGTTTCATAAATTGGTTCAACACCTTCCCAGTCTTTTGCGGCAAGTGGCGCATATTCAACGATATCACCATTTGGCATTTTGTAAGCGACGCAGATTTTGACTTCATCGAAACCATCTAATACATCCAGTTTTGTCATACAAAAACCTGAAATGGAGTTTAATTGGATCGCACGGCGAATCGCGACGGCATCAAACCAGCCACAGCGACGTGGACGTCCTGTCACTGCACCAAATTCATTTCCTTTACGTGCAATTTCTGCACCGACTTCATCAAATAATTCTGTTGTGAATGGACCGCCACCGACGCGTGTACAGTAAGCTTTTATAATACCTAATACATAGTCAAGGTTGCGTGGACCAAAACCCGCACCTGTCGCTACACCACCCGCTGTCGTATTTGAGCTAGTGACAAATGGATAAGTGCCATGGTCGATATCTAACATTGTACCTTGTGCACCTTCAAATAAAATATTGTCGCCATTTAAACGTGCTTGGTCTAAGATGGTGGTTACGTCAGCAACCATACCTGTAATGATATCTGCAACAGCCATGACATCATCTAACGTTTTTTGGAAATCAACAGGCTCAGCTTTATAGTAATGCACTAATTGGAAGTTATAGTAGTCTAAAAGGTTTTTTAATTTTTCAGCGAAAGCAGCGCGATCAAAGAGGTCTCCCACGCGTAAGCCACGACGTGCAACTTTGTCTTCATAAGCAGGACCAATACCACGCCCCGTTGTCCCAATTTTGTTTTTACCGAGTGCGGCTTCACGAGCATGGTCCATCGCAACATGATAAGGAAGAATTAATGGGCATGCTTCTGAAATTAATAAACGTTCACGTACATGAATACCACGACTTTCAAGCTCCCCCATTTCTTGCATGAGTGCGGCTGGTGAGAGGACAACACCGTTGCCGATTAAGCAGGTCACATTCTCACGTAAAATACCAGATGGAATTAAACGAAGTACGGTCTTTTCACCATTGATAATTAAGGTGTGACCTGCATTGTGTCCTCCCTGATAACGCACCACGTATTTGACGCGATCAGTGAGTAAATCAACAATTTTTCCTTTACCTTCGTCGCCCCACTGTGCACCTAAGATAACAACACTTTTTCCCATAGTATTTTCCGCCTTTAAGCCTAGTCTATAAATAAAATGAACAACGGATTACTTTACTATTTTCTGACGCTAATCTCAATGCTATTTACGTTTTTATTTGGTGATTCATAAATGGAAGGAGAAAAGAAAAGTGCGGTTAAAATATGGATTCTTTTTTAACCGCACTTTGATGGTTAAGTTATTCAAATAGTGCTTGGTGCAGGGCTGAAACAATATCATCAGCATTGTTATTATGGACTAATATACAAATATTATTCGTACTTGCGCCGTAACAAATAGAACGGATATTATAATTTTCTAGGGTATCGAAAATACGTTTGGCAATGCCAGAAGAAGTATGCAATTCATTGCCAATTAATGCCACTAATGATAAATCGCTATCAATTTTTACGCTACAAAGTTTGCTTAATTCATCAATCAGCTCGGCAGAAAGTAAGCTTGTACCAGATGAGGCAGAGCCTGTTTTATCTAAGGTTAAAGCAATGCTCACTTCTGATGTAGTGACAACATCGACAGAGATTTTATATTTTGCCAAAATAGTAAAAACTTTCGCTAAAAAGCCTTGAGCATGTAGCATATTTAAGCTTGATAATGTTAAAAGCGTTTGATCTCGACGTAATGCAATGGCGCGAAATGTCGGTCTTGGCTGAGGATCACGTGTTACCCATGTGCCACCAGCTTCTGGCGCTTTACTTGACCCAACATAAACAGGGATATTGCTGCGTACTGCAGGGAGTAGTGTTGCGGGATGTAATACTTTTGCACCAAATGTCGCCATTTCCGCGGCCTCTGAAAAACTCATGGTATCGATGCGTTTTGCGGCAGGGACGATACGCGGATCGGTAGTATAGATCCCTGCCACATCAGTCCAAATTAACACATCTTTAGCATGTAGTACTTCAGCAAGTAAAGCAGCTGAATAGTCGCTGCCACCGCGTCCTAATGTTGTAGTTTTCCCTTGCGGATCACGTCCAATGAATCCTTGTGTGATAATCAACTCACCGCGATCAATCAGAGGTTTTAGCATCTGGTCACTGTTTTTTTGTGTTTTTTCATCATCGGGAATGGCTTTACCAAAATGACTGTCCGTGGCAATGATTGTTCGCACATCTACCCATGTTGCTGAAGTATTTAATTCTCGTAAGATTTCGACAAAAATCAGAGAGGACATCATTTCACCTTGGCTAATTAATTCATCTGTCAGTGCCAATGAGGTTGCTAAGCTAGCGGCTTCTGCAAGTGATTCAATATTCGCAAGGAGTTTTTCAATTTTGGGGCGGACTTCGCGGTCATCTTTTAATTCATTAAGAATATTTTCTTGAATTTGACGGACTTCATTAAGGCGTTTTGCCCGTTCGTGACTATCACAACCATTGGCGAGCGCAACCAACAAATTGGTGACACCCGCTGAAGCGGATAGGACAACAACACGCGTGTTCGGATCATGAATGACAATTTTAGCGGATGCTCGCATCGCAGCATAATTCGCAACGCTTGTTCCGCCAAATTTTGCAATAGAGAGGTGAGACATGAGTGGCTCCTTTCAAATTATTGTTATGATGTTGTGTGAAATGAAACAAATAACGATTTATAAAAAAATTGTCAAATAAATTCTGTAAAAATGTATTTGATAAGATGAACGTCTCCCATTTTTATGTGATTAGCTTCTTGAGGTGTAGTCTCCCGTACAAACCCATTTATAAGTCGTTAACGCCTCTAAGCCCATCGGACCACGTGCATGCAGTTTTTGGGTGCTAACCGCTACTTCGGCGCCTAAGCCAAATTGTCCACCATCCGTAAAGCGCGTACTTGCATTGATATAGACTGCCGCAGAATCTACTTGTTTGACGAATTGTTGTGCAAGTTGTTGTGAACGAGTTAAGATGCCATCAGAATGTTGGCTGCCATATTCACGAATATGTTCAACAGCTTCAGCTAAGTCTTCGACAATGACCACATTTAAGTCATAAGTAAGCCATTCTTGACGTAATTGTGATTCTTGTAGCGGTTCCACATTGGCATGCACCGCTTGCAAGAGAGAAAGTGCGGTAGGATCTGCATGGAATTTGACAGGTTTGCTGTGTAATTGCGCTGCAAGTTTAGGTAAAAAGTGCGCTGCAATAGTGCGTTGTACTAATAGCGTTTCTAACGTGTTACACGTGCTCGGACGTTGAGTTTTCGCATTGTCAATTAGCGGTAACGCTTTGTCTAGATCCGCACTTTCTTCAACAAACAAATGACACACACCAATTCCTCCAACAATCACGGGAATTGTTGAATGTTGTTTACATAGTTCGTGTAAGCTCGCGCCTCCGCGAGGAATGATCATATCGACATAACGATCTAATTTAAGTAATGCCATCACTAACGCGCGATCAGGATCCGTAATGGCTTGTACCGCATATTGTGGGAGACCTGATTGCGCCAGTGCTTGTTGGATAACCTCAACTAAGATTTTGTTAGAGTGCTGTGTTTCTTTACCTCCACGTAAAATCACGGCATTTCCAGTTTTTAAGCATAGGGTGGCGACATCGATTGTGACGTTTGGACGTGCCTCATAAATGGTACCGATTACTCCAATTGGCACTCGAATGCGTTCTATTTTCAGCCCACTGTCTAGTACCCCACCATCTATCATTTTCCCAACAGGATCGGGGAGAGTCATCACATGGCGGACATCGTTTGCGATGCTGATTAGGCGTGCTTTAGTAAGCAATAAACGATCAAGAATTGCTTCAGATAAACCTTGTTGTTTTGCTGCAGTAATATCTTTTTGGTTCGCAGCAAGAATGGCATCGGCTTGTATTTCAAGTTGGTCTGCAATCGCTTGTAGAGCATTATTTTTTTGTTGTTGAGAAAGCTGTGATAACACAAAAGCTGCATGCTTTGCTTGTTTTCCCATTTTTTCTAAATCGAGACTCATTGTGTTTATTCCTTATTATTTCTTCCATTTTGTTTTTTGCGGTAATTTATCATGGTTATCCTGTTTTGAGAGCGTTTGTTCTTGGTAGTCAAACACTGGCAGTCCCCATTCAAAATAAATGGCTAATAATCGAGCGATAAAGCCACTAATTAATGTGATAATAATGACGAGGTTTTGATCGAGGTTGAGGTGTTGTAGACCAATATAAATACTGGTAGCAATTAACGCAATGCTTGCATAGAGTTCTTTTTGAAAAACCAATGGGATACGATTACACAATAAGTCGCGTAATACCCCACCGAATGCACCAGTAATAATGGCGGCAATCGTTGCGATCGTAAAGCCATGTCCCATATCTAACGCAATTTGTGCGCCAATTATGGAAAAAACGATTAAACCTAATGCATCAAGGACCAAGAAAACGGTATGAAAATAACGCATGAATCGACGAATAAAGGGAACGATAAAGACAGTGAGAACGGCAGCACCCGCGACAATGAGAAAATATTCAGGATTTTTTACCCAGCCAAGCGGGTAGTGCCCTAATAAGACATCGCGCACTGAGCCGCCACCAATTGCTGTCATTGATGCAATGATGATTACGCCGAAAATATCCATTTTTTCACGCCCTGCAGCCAGTGCGCCAGTAATCGCTTCAGCGGTAATACCAATAATATATAAAACACTTAACAGCATAGTTGTCCTTAAAGTGCGATTCAAAATGGCATTATTTTAGAGGGGAATCGACTAAAAGAATAGGAAATTTTGACCGCCGTTTTGAATTCTTGCATAATTGGCAAATTCATTTTCTTGAGGTTAGGTTCATTATGTCAGAACAAAAACAGTCCCCTTTTTTAACCGCACTTTTTTCGCTTTTACCAATCGTCTTGTTGTTAGGCATTGATTTTTTTGCGTTATTTTTACAAACTCAAGCTAAAGCCATTTCTCATCTTGGTTTTGCAGTATTAGTCGCACAACTGATTTGTCTATTAGTTTTCTCTAAAGGGCAAATTTGTCCAGGTCAACGTTCACGTTTACGCCGAGTTAATGGGTATTTTGCGTTATTTTGGGGAGTATGGTTTTTCATCAGTGTATTCTCTAATTATCATTTGATCTTCACTGATATGATCAGTTTATGTGGTATCGCATTAGTTCTCGGCGCTTGGCATCAACCACAAGATATACAATTAAGACGGTCTATGTTGATCATGGCGAGTATCATTGGTGTCTTGGGTTGTGTGTGTTATTTGTTGATGTTTATCGAAATACCGCGGGTTTCTGTGGCGCAATATAATCTTTTTGCACAGGGATTAGTGGGGCTGATTCTAGCGAATCTTGCTTTAGTGATATCACGTAATCGGCTGCAAGGTTTAATTGCATTATTCCCTTTATTGATGTTAGTCACATTATTGCTGAATGCAGTTAGTACATTGGGTTTATTATTTTATCTATTAAATTCGGTGAGTTATGTGAATGAATTCGCTTGGCTTCTGTATTTTGTCTTACATCTTGTTATTGCTGGTGTAATAGGCTTGCATATCTTTAAACAATGGACATTGGGTTACCAAACTTTGTTCTTTTTATTGTTTCTTTCCGCCTCATTGCCATTATGGGCGAACTTTGCTTATATTGTTTGATTTTAAATCAATTGAGCTGTCAACAAAAACGGGCGCCAATCCACGCCCGTTTTTTTGATCTTCCTATCTTATTTAATGATAGAGAATGAAGGTACCGAAGAAAACAGTCATTAAAGCAAATGCCATTGGCAGTGCCGTACGCTTAATTAAGTCAAATGGTGACACGTTAGCGACACCTGAAACGGCGACAATTACTGCGGTAATCGGTGACATACTTCGTGCGATACCTGCCACTAATTGCATCGGTAAGACCATTAAGACTGGTGAAATACCTAATCCCGTAGCCACTTTAGGAGCAAGGGCAGCAAAGGCAAAGAACGGCGCGTTACCTGAACCCATGACGATAGCGGAGAGTGCAATGATTAACACCATGACTAACGTCATCGAGAAGACACCGAAGCCAACAGTTTGAGCGCTTGAAATAATCGTATCAATAGCGCCTACTGCGGTTAAGCCTTTCGCAAAAGTTTCACCTGCGACAATTAAAGTTACGACTGCCGCAAATTGTTTGCCCATACCATCGAAGAACACTTGCATTTCAGCAAAGACCTGTTTCACGTCTTTTTTTCTGACAAATTCAAATAACATGGCGATAAACAAGCTGATGATCATCGCCGTTGCAACGTTCATTTTGATACTGCTGATCAGCAATTTGCTGAAAGTTAAAATAAGGACAAGGGGGAGGAGCGGTAATAAAATGTAAAGAGTTGGGATTGGTTGGGTGGACTCGTTTTTGTTTTCCACTTTTGTGTCTGTCTCTGTACCATTATCCATGACACTTCCACCACCAGTTAAAGCTTGTTTTTTATCAAACCATTTTTGTACAAAGAAATGGGAAGTGGCAATGACAAGCATAGTGATAATTGCTAATTTAAGTTGGTATCCAACAAAATACTCAGCAATATCAATGTTAGCTGTTTTGGCCGCGAGTACTGCGTTACCTGACGCAGGTCCTAAGTCTAAACAAGCTGTCGTTGCAATGAGGGCAGCGGCGCCTTCTCTGCTGACCCCAAGATTGACGAGAATAGGGAAGATTGTCAGCATGAGTAAAAGCCCAAGTCCAGAAGCACTAGGAATAAACACATTGAGAATTTGTCCGATGATATACGCTAATGCAAGGACTAAGTAAGGAGCTTTAATAGCATTTAATGGTTTAACTGCAACATTGACGAGTGCTTCGCTGGCACCAATTTTATCCATATAACGAGCGAAGCCCCCGACTGCCATGATCATTAAACCAAGATCGGCAGCACGAGTACTGAATAAGTTTTTGATAAATTCAAAAATATCGAAACCGACCCAACCCGTTGATTTATTTGCAGGTAATATTTCTCCAAGTCCGAATAGTACCGCAAAGCACATTAAAATAATCCCGCCACAGAGTAAAACAAATTGGGCTTTATATTTTTTTACGATCAGGTAGCCAACAAGAAGAGTGACCACTAATCCTAGTAAAAGTCCTAACATAAGTATTCTCCTTTATTTTTGGGTACAATATTTCACGACTTCACTGACTAACTTTATTCTTGGTTCAATCGAATCAATGTTGAGGTACTCATCTGGGCTGTGCCATTTTCCTCCACTTGGTCCCATTCCATCAATCACTACCGCGCCAAGTGCGGCAAAAAAATTACCATCAGAGCCACCAGCAGTGGATTCCCATTCTGCTTTGATACCAAGCTTGTTTTTAATTTCATCTACTGCCGCACAGAATTTCAAGCCTGCTTCTGTACGACGCCAAGGTGGACGAGTAATCCCACCTGATACTTTGATTTTGACGCGTTCTTCGGTGACAGTATCATGGAGCGCATAAATAACTTGATTTAACCGTTCACTTTCTTCAATGGAGGTAAAACGGCAATCAATCTGTGTTTTAACATAATCAGGGACTGTATTAGGTGTGGTACCACCTTCTACAGTACCAATATTCATTGTTGTGCCTTTTTCTGGTGCAGTACTATTCAGCAAGTCTTGTGCAATACGAATAAACGCATTAATCGCGTTTGCACCATTTTGAGGGTCTACTGCAGAATGGGCAGATTTACCTAAAAATTCAATCACATACTTACCGATACCTTTTCGCTCATTTACCAGATTACCATTAATTCGTGCGGCTTCGAGAATAATGGCATAGCGGGTTTTTCGCGCAAATTGTTCTAATAATGGACGGGAATAAATAGAACTGATTTCTTCGTCAGGATTGAATAACACACATACTTTGGCATGTTGTAACGCTTTTTCTTCCGTCAGCGTTTTACACGCATAAAACCCAGCAAGCAAGCCTGCTTTCATATCTGCAATGCCAGGACCAAAGGCTTTATCACCTTCAATTTTGAATGGTCTTTCCCTGACAGTACCAGTTTTAAACACGGTATCCATATGACCAGATAAAACAACATCGAATTCATCAGATAACGTGTTTTTACAAACTAATGCAGATCCGACTTTTTCATCTAGAAAATGTTCTTCGACTATCCAACCAATAGATTGAAATTTTTGTTTAAAAAAGGCGACAACTTTTGATTTACCAACAGGATCGTAGCTATAGCTATCGATATTGACGAGAGATTCAAGATCTTTAAGAAATGAATTTAATAACATAGACTTTTCCTTCTTACATATGACTTCAACCAAATCAAATTAAAAAGCAAACAGCACAATATTACTTAACCTAAATACTTACATATTGTTCGTAGAAATAGCAATTTAATCTGAAAGGAAATAATGATATTTGTGGGAAGGATCACATAAATTTAGCAAACTGACATCAGTTTATGATGAGAAAGGGGATAAAAGGAAGAAAAGGAAGAAAAGGAAATACGTTAACCTGTTTAATGAAATAATGTGAAGATAGCTATTTGAATGTTTTGATGTTTTATTGAGCTTTTTTATCTGGATACAGTAATTTTACTCCCATCATCAAAAATAATTTCTTTAGCAATAATCGTGACTTGAATTGGATTTTTAGGATTTAGCACAAGTGGCCTATTTTTTTGTGGAATACTACTGATTGGAACGGTTTTTGCAATGGTCTGATAGCTCCTTGGGGCAAGAGAAGACTCAAAAAAAATTGGTAAATCATGCGTATATAGAAAATTAGAATCAAGAATATAAACGCTATTCCATAAGATTGTTTTGATCGATTTATCACTTAAATTCTCGACACGATACGTCATTGCCGCTAGATCATGATTGTTATCCTGAGTGATATAGCGTTGAGCAGGCGTAATACGCACGGTTTCATTAAATTGTTTGATCGATTGTAGTTCTTCTTGGCTTTGTCCTGTTGTTATTGCTGAAACGTTTTTTTCACAACTCCATAGTAAAAATGGCGGTAATGTAAGAGCTCCCAGAATTAAAAGTTGTTTGACGTTCACAGCGACCTTTCCTAAAGTTAAATGAAATACTAAAATTTTAAGGTTATTTTTTGTGCTGCTTATGATAGGGAATGAAAGATAGCCCGTCAAATTAATCACGGGCTCTTTTAATTACTTTACATTCAACTGAATTCAGCCATAAAATCTTGCGCTTTCTTGACCATTTCTTTGGAACCAATGAAAAGTGGTACACGTTGGTGCAATGCGCTTGGTTTGATGTCTAAAATGCGTTGATGTCCATCTGTGGCTAACCCACCAGCTTGTTCTGCAAGAAATGCCATTGGATTTCCTTCATAGAGTAAACGTAATTTACCATTTGGATAATTGGTTGCGCTCGGGTAAATGTAAATTCCGCCTTTGAGCATATTACGATGGAAATCAGACACTAATGAACCGATGTAACGTGAAGTATAAGGACGACTTGTAGCTTTGTCTTCTTCTTGACAATATTTAATGTATTTTTTCACACCATCAGGGAATTTGAGGTATTGCCCTTCGTTGATAGAGTAAATTTTACCATTTGATGGGATTTGAATATTCTCATGAGACAAGCAGAATACGCCTAAAGAAGGATCGTAAGTAAAACCGTTTACGCCATTTCCTGTGGTATACACTAACATGGTGGAAGAGCCATACACGATGTAGCCAGCAGCTACTTGGCGATGACCTGGTTGCATAAAATCTTCAAGTGTAACAGGGGTACCAATTGGTGAAACACGGCGATAAATTGAGAAAATGGTTCCG
The DNA here is from genome assembly GCF_054052285.1 of Pasteurella sp. P03HT. Classification (NCBI taxonomy): domain Bacteria; kingdom Pseudomonadati; phylum Pseudomonadota; class Gammaproteobacteria; order Pasteurellales; family Pasteurellaceae; genus Pasteurella; species Pasteurella sp. P03HT. Next base: position 16,434 of record NZ_JBSIUM010000006.1, on the reverse strand, counting down.
ACTGCAACGTTCACATCAATGTTTGAAGAACCGTCAAGTGGATCCGTTAAAATCACATATTTTGCATTGCGTCCACGTTCTGTATCAAAAGCAACGAAGTTTTCCTCTTCTTCTGACGCAAAACCTGCGACTTCTTCACGGCTAATCAAGGCTTGTTTCATTGTGTTATGAGCGAATAAGTCTAGCTTCATTTGAGTTTCGCCTTGCACGTTTTCTGTACCTGATGCACCCAAAATATTATTTGTTAACCCTGCTTTATTGATGTCACGGTGAATGACTTTAGCGACTAAACGAATTGAAGAGAGAATCCCACTTAGCTCACCTTTCGCATTCGGATATTCAGCTTGTTTTTCAACAATAAATTGACCCAACGTTTTCATAATTTTTGTCCTTGCTATTAATAAATTTTACTCATGTAATGAGTTGATTTATTATAGCAACCTTAGGTTTTTCATAAAAAAGTCGAATGTGAACAATGTGATCTTCGACACACTTTTATGACAATTTTTTTATTGAGATCGTAAAATGACAGCAAAACATATTCACATTCTAGGCATCTGCGGCACCTTTATGGGTGGCGTTGCGATTATTGCGAAACAATTGGGTTATAACGTAACGGGGTCAGACACGAATGTTTACCCTCCAATGAGTACGTTTTTACAAGAAAGTGGCATTGAGATTATTCCACATTTTGAGGCAACGCAGTTACAGCCTGCACCCGACATGGTGATTATTGGTAATGCTATGAAACGCGGTAATCCTTGTGTTGAATATGTATTAGAAAATAATCTTCCTTATACATCTGGTCCACAATGGTTACATGATCATTTATTACGTGAACGCTGGGTGTTTGCGGTTTCTGGAACCCACGGTAAAACAACGACAACTGGTATGTTAAGTTGGATTTTAGATAAGTGCGGCTTAAAACCTGGCTTTTTGATTGGGGGGATTTCGGGTAATTTCGGAACGTCAGCGCGTTTAGGGGAAAGTCAATATTTTGTGATTGAAGCGGATGAATATGATACGGCGTTTTTTGATAAGCGTTCAAAGTTTGTTCACTATAATCCGAAAACCTTAATTATTAATAATATTGGTTTTGATCATGCTGATATTTTTGATGATTTAAACGCAATTCAACGTCAATTCCACCATATGATTCGCACGATGTCAGCAAGCGGTTGTATCTTGTCAGTGGCAGATGAGCAAAGTGTGAAAACGACACTTGAAATGGGCTGTTGGTCACATCAGCAGTTTTTAGGGCAAGATCAAGAATGGTTTGCGCAGCGTATTACAAATGATTGTACCCAGTTTGCGGTATTCCACCATGGCGAGCAGGTGGCACAAGTACAGTGGAATGTTGTGGGACAGCACAATATGCATAATGCGTTGATGGCAATTGCTGCTGCTCATCATGCTGGCGTCTCTATTCAAGATGCTTGTGCTGCATTATCTACTTTTATGAGTCCAAAACGCCGTTTAGAAGTAAAAGGTGAAGTAAACGGCGTGACAGTATACGATGATTTTGCACATCATCCAGCTGAAATTTTAGCAACATTAACCGCACTTCGCGACAAAGTTGGAGGGGGCGTACGTATTTTGGCGGTACTGGAACCGCGTTCGAATACGATGAAAATGGGGGTTCATAAGGATGAAATTGCGCCAGCCTTAGGACGAGCGGACAGCGTATTCCTATTTCAACCCGAAAATATTGGGTGGGAAGTTGTTGATATCGCTAATCAATGTGTACAGTCAGTGATGTGGAGCGTGAATTTAGATAAATTAGTGGAGGCAATTGTGGCTGAAGCGAAGCCCTCAGATCATATTTTAGTGATGTCAAATGGCAGTTTTGGCGGTATTCATCAAAAATTACTGGAGCAACTAGCGTTAAAATCAGAAGAAGTCGGTTGATGATATTGCTCAAATCAGCATCGTAAATCACATAAGAAGATGTAAAGGACTGGAATAGTGAGAACTAAGTCAGTCCTTTTTTATTGTTCATTGTTCTATGATGGTTCGGTGTCGCATAAAAAAAGCCACATGTATCAATACATATGGCTTCTAGGAATCTGGTTGCGGGGGCTGGATTTGAACCAACGACCTTCGGGTTATGAGCCCGACGAGCTACCAAGCTGCTCCACCCCGCGTCTGTGGAGGCGTAATATACTCGCTTCAGAATTTATTGCAATAAAAAAATTAATTCACGTGTTCTGTTTGTTACAAAATTGAACAATTAGATTGTTTTTTGTTCCATTTGCTTCACATCAAATGAATTGAGGTCACAGGACGAGAACAAATAAAATATTGTGTCTAGGCTGTCTTTTTCCCCTAATTTCTGATAGCGTATGCGCTTTTATGTAGTCGTGGTTATTTAGGAATCAAAATGATGTATCAGCTAAAATATTTAGTTAAAGTGAGCGCACTATTCAGTGTCATGTTACTTGCTGCTTGCTCCTCTAATACGAGTGGAGGAGGACATGATAAAGCCGATCCGCAAAAATTTGGTGCAAAATATACGGGGCGTGCTTATCAACAAACAACATTGAATGCGGTTTCACGTGTTGAAAATCAAAGTTCCGTGATGAATCAAGGCGATTTTTTAACGCAAGTGTCGAATGTAAGAAATTATTCCACCAAATTAGTCAATCAATTTGATCATAACTATGTCAAAGTCACCAATTGGGTATTAGCGGGAGCAGATGTGAGTCAGCTTGCAGGCTTTGGTATTCAAACGCAATTGATGAAAGGATTTGATGGTTATCAAAATGTTCTTATGACAGGATATTATTCTCCCGTTATTCACGCCCGTCGTACACAACAAGGTAAATATAATCAACCAATTTATGCGATGCCAAAACATAAGCGTGTGAGTCGCGCGCAAGTGTATGCTGGGGCATTAGATAAAAAAGGGTTAGCACTTGCATATAGTGATTCTATGCTGGATAACTTTTTATTAGGTGTTCAGGGCAGTGGATACGTCGATTTTGGAGAGGGTGAGTTAAATTATTTTGCTTATGCAGGACAAAACGGTTTTCCTTATACCAGTGTCGGTCGTTTATTAGTAGAAGATGGTGAGATTGCTAAAGAAAAAATGTCCATTAAAGCCATTCGCGATTGGGCAAAAGCTAATCCTTCTCGCTTACAGGCTCTATTAGAGCGAAATGAGTCTTATGTGTTTTTTAAGAATGATCCGTATGGCAAAGTGAAAGGGGCTGCGGGGGTACCATTAGTGCCGATGGCATCGGTCGCAGCTGACCGTAATGTGATCCCGTTAGGGAGCATATTATTAGTGGAAGTGCCACAAATTGATTCACAGGGTAATTGGACAGGTGAACATCAATTACATTTAATGATTGCTCTAGATGTGGGAGGGGCAGTAAAAGGACATCACTTTGATTTATATCGGGGAATCGGTGATGAAGCAGGTCATATTGCTGGCTTGTCAAAACATTATGGCAGAGTGTGGGTATTGCAATAATGGAACGAGTGGATAATTATGAACAACGCTTTGGTGGAATTGGACGCCTATATGGTGCTGAGGCATTGTCACGCTTAAAACAGGCGCATGTATGTGTTGTTGGTATTGGAGGTGTCGGGTCATGGTGTGTTGAGGCATTGGCACGCTCTGGTATAGGGAAGCTGACATTAATTGATATGGATGATATTTGTGTCACCAATATTAACCGTCAAATTCACGCGCTATCAGGCAATATTGGGCAACTCAAAACGGAAGCAATGAAAGCACGCGTTGCGTTAATTAATCCAGAATGCCAAGTTAACATTATTGATGACTTTATTTCAGCAGAAAATCTTTCGGACTATCTGTTACGAAATTATGATTATGTGATTGATGCGATTGATAGTGTTAAAACCAAAGCGGCACTGATTGCGTTCTGTAAACGTAATAAAATCAAATTGATCACAGTTGGTGGTGCGGGTGGACAAACAGATCCTACTCAGATCCAAATTGCCGATTTGAGCAAGACAATTCAAGATCCACTTGCCTCAAAAGTGCGCTCACTTTTACGTAAAGAATATCATTTCAGTCAAAATCCGAAACGAAAATTTGGTGTCGATTGTGTTTTTTCGACACAACCTCTTATCTTTCCTAAAACTGATGGCGCTTGTGAAGTATCGGCGAGCATGAATTGTGCGAATGGGTTTGGTGCTGCAACGATGATTACAGCCACCTTTGGCTTTTTTGCTGTTTCACGTGTGATTGATAAATTACTGCGTTAAGACAAATCAGGATAAAAAGCGAAGTGAATTCGCTTTTTTAATAAAAACTTATTTTTCAGGTAAAAAAAAGATAGCAATTTAAAACGAAAAAGAGTAGGCTTAGTCGTCTAATTTTTGATAATTATTCTTAATAAGGTACGGTATATGTCGATTTTACGAAATACATTACAAAAAACTGCATTAGCGGCGGCACTTGCGTCAGTCTCTGCGCTAGCCAGTGCACAGATTGTTACTTCAATTAAACCACTTGGTTTTATTGCATCTTCTATCGCCGATGGCATTACTGAGACAGAAGTGCTTGTTCCAGCAGGTGCCTCACCACATGATTACAGCTTAAAACCATCAGATATTCAGAAATTGCAATCTGCAGAACTCATTGTGTGGGTGGGGGAAGATGTGGATGCATTTTTAGATAAGACACTGCGCCCGATGCCATTTAAGAAAGTACTCAGCATTGCAGATTTTGCTGAAATTGGTGAGTTTTTAGAAGGCGAGGAGCATGATCATGACCACAAACACGATCATGACCACAAACACGATCATGACCACAAACACGATCACGACCACAAACATGAGCATGACCACAAACACGATCACGACCACAAACACGATCATGACCACAAACATGACCACGACCATAAACATGCTCATGGACATGACCATGATCACAGTACAAACTGGCATGTTTGGTATTCACCGGATATCAGCAAAATTGTTGCATCACGCCTAGCCTCTCGTTTGAATGAGCTTTATCCAGAGAAAAAAGAGAAGATTGCACAAAATTTAGCAGAATTTAACCGCACTTTAGATGAGCAAAGTGAGAAAATTAAACAGCAGTTGATGCCAGTTAAAGATAAAGGTTTCTACGTTTTCCATGATGCTTATAGTTATTTCAATGAGGCTTATGATCTAAAACAAACAGGCTATTTTACGATTAATCCATTAGTTGCTCCGGGTGCAAAAACATTGGCAAAAATTAAAGCAGAAATTAAAGAGCATAAAGTCAATTGTTTATTTGCTGAACCACAATTTACACCAAAAGTGATTGAAGGATTAAGTAAAGGTACGGGGGTTCATGTTGGACGTTTAGATCCAATGGGAGAAACAGTGAAACTGGGCTTGAACTCTTATGCAAACTTTTTACAATATACGGCAGATAGTTACTTCTCTTGTTTGAATAAATAAACGGTAGTCACAGTTATCGTAAGAGAAACAAAAGGGCTTCAATTTTGAAGCCCTTCTTTTTTACTCTTTGCTGTCTTTTTTGTTTGTATAATCTTTATACATTTCCTCAATTTGTGTTTTATAACGTTCCACAATAACCTTGCGTCTCAGTTTTAGCGTCGGCGTAATTTCTTCCATTTTTGTGGTGAACGCTTGTGGTAACAGCGTAAATTTTTTTATTTGTTCAAAACTAGGCAGCTCTTTTTGTAACTCATTAATTCGTTGCTCAAACATTTTGATAATCTCAGAATGTTTAATGAGCTCCATACGATCATGATATTTAATATTGAGTTGTTTAGCATATTCTTCAAGACTAGTAAAACAAGGCACAATTAATGCGGATACATACTTTTTCGCATCTGCGATCACTGCAATTTGTTCAATGAATTTATCTTTGCCTACTTTCGTTTCAATATATTGTGGTGCAATATATTTGCCATTTGACGTTTTCATTAATTCTTTAATGCGATCAGTAATATAGAGATTGCCTTTTTCATCAATCTTACCAGCATCGCCTGTCTTTAAAAATCCTTCTTCGGTAAATGCTTCTGCAGTTTCTTGCGGTTTTTTATAATAACCGCGCATCACCATTCCACCACGTACTAGAATTTCATCATTTTCACCGATTTTTACCTCTGCGCCAGGCATCAGGGTACCAATCGAATTCGGCTCGAAATTGTTATCTTCCCAGCAAGACACGGTGGCAGTTGTTTCCGTCATACCATAACCGAGTTTGATATTAATCCCGATACTGTGGAAGAATAATCCTATAGTAGGTTCAAGTTTTGCACCTCCACAAGGCATCATTTTGATGCGTCCGCCGAGCAATTGGCGTAACTTAGACAGCACTAATTTATCCGCAAGCGCATATTTTTTGCGTAGGATAAATGGAATTGGTTTTTTCTGGCTTGCTAATTCAAAACGTTTTTGTCCAACCGAAATTGCCCAGTTAAAAATTGCACGACGTATAAATGGCGCTTTTTGTACTTTGTCCCATACTGCAGTGTAAATTTTTTCATAAAAACGGGGGACCGCACACATTAAAGTCGGGCGAACTTCAGTGAGTGCTTCCCTGACTTTATTGGTATCTTCAAGATAGCAGTTAACAGCACCACGATGGAGTACATAAGCCACCCAAGCACGTTCAAAAATATGAGAAAATGGTAAAAATGAAAGGGAGACATCGTACTGGTTAACATTTAAGGTTTCAAATGCTGTGTCATGGGCTGCTAATTGATGAGCAAGATTCGCATAGTCAAGCATCACCCCTTTGGGTTCCCCTGTTGTGCCAGATGTATAAATTAAAGTGAATAAATCAGTCAGCGTTTTACTGGCTAAACGATTTTGTAGCATACTTGATTGCTGTTCAGAACCTTCAGCAAGAAAAGCTTGCCATGTATACGCTTTAGGGTGACCTTTTAAATCGATGCTGTCTTTCATTGCAACAATTTTTTGTAATTGAGGGCAGTTACCTAATACATCTAGCGCACAGTTGTACTCTTCCTGATCACCAACAAATACGATTTTTACATCAGCATTATTTAGAATATATTCCACTTGTTTAGCCGCACTGGTAGCATAAATGGGCACAACAATTGCACGGATTTGCATAGTACCAATATCAGCAATCGTCCAGCGAGGCATATTATGGGAGAAAATAGCGATTTTATCTTGTATATCAATCTGATTAGCTAATAACGCATAAGAGAAAGTATCAATGTCTTGTTGAAATTGTTTCCAGCTTATATCTTTCCAGCCCGTTTCAGTATGATAACGTAATGCAGTTTCATTTGATAAATGTTCAGATTGTTCACGAATGCGATTCACAAAATGTAGATTCAAATTACTCATGGTGTCCTTGATTCATTATAGTATGATTTAATCTATCTAAGCTTACACTTGTTAGCTAGAATAAACTAGTTATTTTTACTGAAATTATGCTTAATAAGTTAGAAATTGATTTCTTTTTTCATTAAGGACTCGTTCTTCATAAAATCAGCAAATATGTATGAGGCATTTTGTGTTTTGCTAAAAATAGTATAGGATGAGATAGAGCTGTATTGATTGAGCTCATTTAATTACTGACCAATAGAGGAACATTCTATGAAAAAAATCGTGGCTATTTTATTATCAGCAGCATTCGTTTTATCTTTAACTGCTTGTGAAACAACCAAAGGGGTGGGTAAAGATATCCAAAAAGCAGGTGAGAAATTAGAAAAAGTCGTCGGTAATTAACGGCGTATCTTATGATGTGTTTACACTACGTGATGAGTGCGGATTGTAGTACACATTTTATAATAAGTAAGAATATATCAGTAGCTGAGCAGATACAAATAAGCTCAGCTTTTTATTTTTATACATAAAAAAATAGCCTCTTGTTTTGCAAGAGGCTATGAAAATGTAGGCAATTAAAGATTAGCCTTTATAGTTGTGAACTAATGCAACTAAGTCTAATACTTTGTTTGAATAACCTGTTTCGTTATCATACCAAGACACTAATTTCACAAAAGTATCTGTTAAAGCGATACCTGCTGCTGCATCAAATACAGATGTTAATGTGCAACCGTTGAAGTCTGTAGAAACGACTGCATCTTCAGTGTAACCTAAAACGCCTTTCATTTCGTTTTCAGAAGCACGTTTGATTTCTGCACAGATTTCAGCGTAAGTTGCTGGTTTTTCTAAGTTAACAGTTAAGTCAACAACAGATACGTTTGGAGTAGGAACACGGAAAGCCATACCAGTTAATTTACCATTTAATGCTGGTAATACTTTACCTACTGCTTTCGCTGCACCAGTTGATGAAGGGATAATGTTTTGTGCCGCACCGCGACCACCACGCCAGTCTTTTGCTGATGGACCGTCAACAGTTTTTTGAGTTGCTGTTGTTGCGTGAACAGTTGTCATTAAACCGTCTTTAATTCCGAATTTTTCGTGAATTACTTTCGCTAATGGCGCTAAGCAGTTTGTTGTACAAGAAGCGTTAGAAACGATGTCTTGTCCTGCGTATTTATCAAAGTTCACACCGTTAACGAACATTGGTGTTGCATCTTTAGATGGCCCCGTTAATACAACTTTTTTCGCACCCGCAGTAATATGTTTGCGTGCTGTTGCGTCATCTAAGAATAGCCCTGTTGCTTCAACCGCAACATCTACGCCTAATGCACCCCAGTTTAAGTTTGCAGGATCACGTTCAGAAGTTACACGGATTGCTTTACCGTTCACTACTAAGTTACCATCTTTTACTTCAACAGTACCATCGAAACGACCATGAGTTGAATCGTATTTAAGCATATACGCCATATATTCAACATCGATTAAGTCGTTGATACCGACAACTTCGATGTCATCACGATGTTGTGCTGCACGGAATACGATACGACCGATACGGCCAAAGCCGTTGATACCAATTTTAATTGCCATAAGATTTTCACCTATATTTAAAGTTAAACAAAACTGTTACATAGAACAAAAATGGAATGTTTCACTTTTGTTTTTGTCGAGAAGATTATAGCACGGTTTTTTTTTAGTTGTGAAACAAGAGCATGGTGAAAACAACAGCAGATAAACTTTTTGTGATCTAGGTCAAAATAATAAAAAAAGCCACTTGTGTCATGCTATTCTATTTTTTAAAACAAACTGTTAGTCCATTTTTTAGGGAGAATTGAATGAAAAAGAGAGAAGAGATGACAGAGATGCAAGTACATATTTGTTTAAATCAGGGCACTGAACGTCCATTTTCAGGGCGTTTATTAAATGAAAATAAAAAGGGACTTTATCGCTGTGTCTTGTGTCATTCCCCACTTTTTATTTCAGATACAAAATTTGATGCAGGCTGCGGTTGGCCAAGTTTTTTTGAGGCGATTTCACCTGATGCGATCCGTTATCTAGATGATTATAAATTAGCGAGACCACGTGTTGAAATTCGTTGTGGTCAGTGTGATGCCCATTTAGGACATGTCTTCGAAGATGGACCAGAGCCAACAGGATTGCGCTATTGTGTTAATTCTGTATCCATGGCATTTGAAGATTTAGAAACAGGCGACTTGATTGAAGGATAATGTTGAAAAAAAGTCACTCGATGTCTTATTTTTAGCTGATTTTGCGGAGAATTGTCGGCATAATAAGAAGACATTATTTATTAATAAAGGAACGCATCATGGCTCAAGGTAATTTATATATTCTTTCTGCACCGAGCGGCGCAGGAAAATCTTCATTAATTTCTGCATTATTAAACCAACAGAATAACAAGAACATGATGGTGTCAGTTTCTCATACAACAAGATCGCCTCGTCCTGGTGAAAGTCATGGTGTACACTATTATTTTGTTTCCGTTGAGGAGTTTGAATCATTAATCGCGCAAGACTTGTTCCTTGAATATGCGAGAGTATTTGGCGGTAACTATTACGGGACATCATTACCTGCAATTGAAGAAAATTTAGCAAAAGGTATTGATGTATTTTTAGACATTGACTGGCAAGGTGCACAACAAATTCGCCAAAAAGTACCCAATGTAAAAAGTATCTTCATTTTACCGCCCTCCTTACCTGAATTAGAGCAACGTTTGATTGGGCGTGGTCAAGACAGTCAAGAAGTTATTGCAACACGTATGTCAAAAGCTATTGAAGAAATTTCACACTATAATGAGTACGACTATGTGATTGTGAATGATGTGTTTGAACAGGCATTAGAAGATCTGAAATCGATTCTTCGTGCAGAGCGTTTAACCTTATCACATCAAGAAAAACAAAATCAGCGGTTGATTGAACAATTACTAGCAAAATAACCAGTATTTTAGTATCATATCACCCCTTTTTTTAATTATTTTATGACAAATGAGATGGAGTAATATATGGCTCGTGTAACAGTGCAAGATGCGGTAGAGAAAATTGGTAACCGTTTTGATTTAATTTTAACCGCAGCACGTCGTGCAAGACAATTACAGTTGCATTTACGTGAACCGCTAGTCCCAGAAGATAATGATAAGCCGACAGTGATTGCTTTGCGTGAAATTGAAAAGGGATTAATCAATAACGATATTATGAATGCTCAAGAGCGTTATGATGCGCTTGAAAGAGAAAGTAACGAATTACACGCGGTTTCTTTATTGTCTAATCAATAGAAGTGCGGTTTGTTTTTACGATATTTTAATCAGTTAACGTTAAGTTAGGTGTCCCTTTGTATCTTTTTGAAAGTTTAAATCGCATTATTGAGGCGTATTTACCCCCAGAACAGATCGAATTAGTGAAACGTGCCTACGTGATTGCACGCGATGCACATGAAGGACAGTCTCGTTCTAGTGGGGAGCCTTATATCACTCATCCTGTTGCGGTAGCATCCATTATTGCTGAAATGCGTTTAGATCATGAGGCTATTATGGCGGCATTGTTGCATGATGTCATTGAAGATACACCTTATACAGAAGAACAACTGGAAGCCGAGTTCGGTGCGAGTGTAGCGGAAATTGTTGAAGGCGTGTCAAAACTGGATAAGCTAAAATTCCGTACTCGCAAAGAGGCCGCTGCAGAAAATTTTCGTAAAATGATTCTCGCCATGACACGTGATATACGTGTTGTCTTAATTAAATTAGCGGATAGAACGCATAATATGCGCACTTTAGGGGCATTGCGACCTGATAAGCGCCGTCGTATTGCGAAAGAAACCTTAGAAATTTATAGTCCTTTGGCACATCGTCTTGGTATTGAGCACATCAAAAATGAATTAGAGGACTTAGGCTTTGAAGCAATGCATCCTCAACGTTATGCTGTTTTACAAAAAGTGATCCAAGTTGCTCGTGGTAATCGTAAAGATATGATCCAACGGATTACGAATGAGATCAAAGGACGTTTAGAAGACGTTGGGATTGAAGCGCGCGTTTTTGGGCGAGAAAAGCATTTATATGCCATTTACCAAAAAATGAAACTCAAAGATCAACAGTTTCATTCTATTATGGATATTTATGCTTTCCGTGCGGTTGTCAATGATGTGGACACATGTTATCGCGTGTTGGGACAAATGCACGGTTTGTATAAGCCACGTCCAGGTCGTGTAAAAGATTACATTGCAGTACCTAAAGCTAACGGTTATCAATCACTACATACCTCTATGATTGGTCCACATGGTGTGCCTGTCGAAGTACAAATTCGTACTGAAGAAATGGATCAGATGGCAGAAATGGGAGTAGCTGCGCATTGGGCCTATAAAGAAGGCGGTAAAAACGATAGTACAACTGTACAGATTCGAGCACAACGCTGGTTACAAAGTTTAATTGAGTTACAACAGAGTGTCGGTAACTCGTTTGAATTTATTGAAAGTGTGAAATCAGAATTCTTTCCAAAAGAAATTTATGTTTTCACACCTAAAGGGCGTATTGTCGAGTTGCCAGTTGGTGCGACCCCAGTTGATTTTGCCTATGCTGTCCATACTGATATTGGTCATAGTTGTATTGCCGCAAATGTAGATCGTAAATCCTATCCATTATCTCAAGCACTGACATCTGGTCAAACGGTCGATATTATTACTTTGCCTAATTCACAACCTAGTGCAGGTTGGTTAAATTTTGTAGTAACAGCAAAAGCGCGTACAAATATTCGCCATTTTCTTAAAAACCTGCGTGGCGGTGAAGCCATGACATTAGGGAAACGTCAATTGACACGCGCGCTTGCACCAATGAAATTGGACGAGCTTGATCAAACTCGCATACAAAATTTATTAAATGAATTAAAATTAGACAGTTTTGATGACTTACTAATGGAAATTGGTTTAGGTAATCAAATGAGCGCTGTCATTGCTTATCGTTTGCTTGGTGAGGCGATTGAAATTGACACTGATGGCGATGTCAATAATAACAAAGATCATTTTGAGATTAAAAGTGCGGGTGGGTTATTAACCACATTTGCACAATGTTGTCATCCTATTCCAGGTGATCCAATCGTTGCTTATGCGAGCTCAGGTAAAGGATTAGTGATTCATCATGAATCCTGTGCGAATTTAAAAAATCGCAAAGAAAATCCTGAACATTACATGTCAGTAGAATGGGAACAAAGCGATAATATGATCGACTTTGAGGCCGAGTTGAGAATTGAACTGATCAACCAACAAGGTGCGTTGCCAAATTTAACTACAACAATCTCATCATTAGACAGTAACATCCAAAGTATTTGGACGGAAGAACAAGAAGGGCGTTTATATCAAATCGTGGTTTTATTAACGGTTAAAGATACGAAACACTTAGCAAATATTATCCGTAAAATCAAAGCAATCCCTGGTTTTGTTAATATTGAACGTAATATCAATAAATGACAACTCAACTTCTTGATGCAGTCCCCTTGACAACTCTTTCTGGTGTGGGGGCTGCAATCGCTGAAAAATTAAGTCGGATTGGGATCAACAATCTTCAAGACTTACTTTTCCATTTACCTATTCGTTATGAAGACCGTACACGTATTACATCTATTATCGATTTGCGTCCTGAGTCGTATGCCACGATTGAAGGCATCGTACAAACTTGTGAAGTACAATTCGGGAAGCGTCCTATTTTAAATGTTTCTCTCTCTGATGGTTCCTCTAAACTAATGTTACGCTTTTTCAATTTCAATGCGGGAATGAAAAATAGCTTGCAACCAGGAGCACGTGTTAAAGCATTTGGTGAAATTAAGCGTGGGCGTTTCATGGCGGAAATTCACCATCCAGAATACCAAATTATTCGTGATAATATCCCTTTAGTTTTAGAAGAAAATTTGACACCAATTTACTCTACAACTGAAGGGTTAAAACAAAATACATTACGAAAATTAACGGATCAAGCGTTAGCATTGCTTGAAAATATGCAAATTACTGAAATTTTGACAGATGAATTTAATCCTCATCCCTTTAGTTTAAAAGAGGCGATTCGTTTTTTACATCGCCCTCCTCCAGATATTTCAGTAGAGTCGTTAGAAAAGGGAACGCATCCTGCTCAACAGCGCCTTATTTTTGAAGAATTGCTCGCTCATAATCTTGCGATGCAAAAAGTGCGGTTAGGGACGCAACAGTTTCAGGCATATCCACTTCACTACCAAAGTGATGTAAAACAACACTTTTTAGCACAATTACCTTTTCAACCCACTCATGCACAAATGCGAGTCACACAAGATATCGAGCGAGATCTTTCACATACTTTTCCTATGATGCGTTTAGTGCAAGGGGATGTGGGGTCAGGCAAAACATTAGTCGCCGCATTAGCTGCGCTTTTAGCTATTGATAATCACAAACAAGTGGCATTAATGGCTCCAACTGAGATTTTAGCAGAACAGCATGCGACGAATTTCCGTCGTTGGTTAGAGCCATTAGGCATTGAAGTAGGTTGGTTGGCTGGCAAAGTGAAAGGGAAAGCGCGTCAGGCAGCGTTAGAAAATATTCGGACAGGAAAAGTACAGATGGTGGTTGGAACCCATGCACTTTTTCAAGAAGAAGTCGAATTTGCTGACTTAGCATTAGTAATTGTGGATGAACAACATCGTTTCGGTGTACACCAGCGTTTAATGCTACGTGAAAAAGGGAAAAAAGCAGAGATATACCCTCATCAATTAATTATGACTGCGACACCGATTCCGAGAACTTTAGCAATGACTGTTTATGCGGATTTGGATACGTCAATTATTGATGAACTTCCGCCTGGGAGAACTCCGATTACTACGGTAGCAATTTCGGAAGAACGGCGCGCTGAAGTGATTGCTCGTGTTAATCGTGCATGCGTGAATGAAAAAAGACAAGCCTATTGGGTGTGTACATTAATTGATGAGTCGGAGGTACTTGAGGCTCAAGCTGCTGAGGCCATTGCAGAAGATCTCCGTAAAATTTTACCGCACTTACGAATTGGCTTAGTTCATGGCAGAATGAAACCAAGCGAGAAACACGAGATCATGACTGCATTTAAACAAGCTGAGATTGACTTATTAGTTGCTACAACAGTCATTGAAGTTGGAGTTGATGTTCCTAATGCCAGCCTTATGATTATCGAAAATGCGGAACGTTTAGGTTTATCACAATTACATCAATTAAGAGGGCGAGTAGGGCGAGGTAGCACGGCATCATTTTGTGTGTTGATGTATAAATCACCACTAGGCAAAGTATCTCAAAAACGTTTGCAAGTGTTACGTGATACACAAGATGGCTTTCTTATTTCTGAGAAAGATCTCGAAATTAGAGGGCCTGGCGAAGTGCTAGGGACAAAACAAACGGGGATTGCTGAATTTAAAGTCGCGAATTTAATGCGCGATCGTAAAATGATCCCAATCGTACAACATTATGCACGAAAGCTGATCATCGCTCATCCTGATATTGCAATGACGCTAATTAAGCGCTGGCTTCATAACAAAGAAATTTATTCAAATGCTTAATTATTCTAAATTATTACAGGAGGCAAATTGGCTGCCTTCTGATGAGGCAGAAATCAGTAAACTTTCAGAGAGCAAGCAATCTTGGTTACGCTTGTCTTCCTCCTTAACTGAACAATTAAAATTGCACTTTGGGAACGTACAGATCTCCGTCATCTTTGAAGGCTGGGTGACTGATATCTCTGTGACAGAAAAACAACTTTTCCAATTTGAAAAACAGTTTTGGTGTAGAGAAGTGTTATTACATACCGATAAGAAAACTCTTGTTTTCGCGCGAACACTTATCCCCGAACGTGTATTATCTGAATATACAGAGTTACAAACATTAGGTAATACGGCACTTGGAGAGTGGTTATTTCGTCAAACCAATCGTATTCGAAAAAGCTTGCAATGGACAAAAATGCCTCAAACCAACCATTATGCAAGGCGTGCATTAGTTGAAATTAATCACTATCCGATTATGGTTGCTGAATTATTTCTTGATAACCAAATATTTATAAAGGAAGAACATGACTAAACCAGCTCAGCCCACCATTCTTTTATTTGATTCAGGTGTGGGTGGATTAAGTGTTTATAAAGAAGTGAGAGAATTATTACCTCATTGCCATTATCTCTATTGTTTTGATAATGCCTTTTTCCCTTACTCTGAAAAAAGTGAACAAGCCATTATCCAACGCACTTTATCTATTTGTAATAAAATAGATCAGATGTTTCCTTTGGATTTGATTGTTATCGCGTGTAATACTGCGAGTACAATTGTCTTACCAGCGCTACGTGAGCGTTTTTCTATTCCCATTGTTGGTACAGTACCCGCGATTAAACCTGCAGCTAACATATCAGAAACCAAACATATCGGTTTACTTGCGACCAAAGGAACCGTGAAACGTACTTATGTTAATGAGTTAATCAATCGCTATGCGAATCACTGTATTGTAGAAAGAATTGGTAGTACTAAATTAGTTGAAATTGCGGAACAAAAACTGCACGGAAAAGTCGTGGATATTACACAACTAAAGCGAGAGCTGGAACCTTGGCAATCACTCCCTCAATTAGATACAGTTGTTCTTGGATGTACACATTTCCCATTAATAAAAGATGAAATAGCTCATTGCTTGCCACAAGTAACATATTTTTTGGACGCTGGAAAAGCAATTGCTGCCCGTGTTAAATCGTTGTTGTTAGATATTGAAGTGCGGTCAAAAACAGTAGAAAAAAATTTAATCTTCTGTACTGAATCATTTGAGGATGAAGTACAGTTCGAAACAATCATGCAATCTTGGGGCTTTGAGGAGTTACATCATTTAGCTGTAAATGCATAAAAAGACAGCACCGCGAATTATTGTGTTGATTGAAAAGTATAAAAAATAATCTTTTGCGAAAAAAATTACAAAAAAGTGTAAAAAAGGGGTTGCACGAGATTTATTTTTGCCTATAATACGCCGCACACAACGACGCGACGTTGTAGAGAAGAGATTACAAAATCGCGTCGTTTTTCTTTGTTCTTTAACAATCTAACAGACAATCTGTGTGGGCACTTGTTGATTGATTTCATGTTGAAAAATTTTAATGATTGAAGTCTTAATAGGTGCTTAAACTAGAA
>NZ_JBSIUM010000005.1:0-193744 GCF_054052285.1 Pasteurella sp. P03HT | reverse complement strand
TACTATATTTGACTTGCAAGCTAATGAATGGTGCGGGACGAGGGACTTGAACCCACACACCTCTCGGCGCCAGAACCTAAATCTGGTGCGTCTACCAATTTCGCCAGTCCCGCAAATATGGTGGCTATGACGGGATTCGAACCTGTGACCCCAACATTATGAGTGTTGTGCTCTAACCAACTGAGCTACATAGCCATTTTATTATTTGCATTCACCACATCGGCTTTGCGGGGCTAATTATGCTGATATCGCCCCCACTCGTCAACTCTTTTTTTTATAAAAATGAAAATTTTAACTCATTCGCATACACTTTGAACAAATCGCTTTAAAACCAAGCAAAGATTACTCAGATAACAATCGGCGTAATAAGCTACCGTCTAACAATGCACGCTTAATTAACGCAAAGGCACCGATGACATCTTCATTTTTTAATTCCGAGGCAACTAAAGGAGTATTTTTGACAAACGCAGGTAACGCATGACTCTCTAAAGAGCGTTGAATCGCGGCAAACAAAATACCTTTTGCCTGAGTAATTTCACCTGAAATCACGATTTTTTCAGGATTAAACATATTCACACTCATGGCTAACACTCGCCCAATTTGCACGCCCACATGTTCAATGAGTTCGCTAGCAGCCGCATCATGCTTGTTACTTGCTTTACAAATTGCCTCAATATCATGAGTGTCTAAAGAAAGCCATTTACTCTGATAACCGTCTTGTAATAACTCGTGCATTTTTTTCTCAATAGCCGTGTTACTGACTACTGTTTCTAAACACCCCACATTACCACATAAACAGCGTTTACCGAGTGGATCCACTTGAATATGTCCAATTTCACCCACGTTATTTTTATAGCCAAGAAAGACTTCATGATTGATCACGATTCCCGCGCCAACACCTCGGTGGATGCGTAATAACAAGGAATCATAACAATCTTGAGTTACACCAAAATAATGCTCTGCCAATGCTAGACTGCGTACATCATGACCAATGAAAGTAGCCAGATGAAAATGTTCTGAAATCAGATTGGCGAGGTCCCAAGGTTTTTCGAGATTAAGGTGAGGAATAAATTCAATCATGCTGGTTTTCACATCAACAAAACCTGGTACCGTAATACCAATTGCAATAAATTCACAACCTCGTTTCTGATTCTCTTCAATAAAAATCGCTAACTGTTTCAGTAAAAATGCTTCAATGCACTCTACACTTTGATTTTCAGGTAACTCAAAAACCTCGCGTTTTAGTAACTTCGTTGAGAGGTCCATGATAGCAAACGTAGTGTGTTTGCGTCCTAAACGAATCAAAATTGAGCGGAATGCTTTATGTTCAGCAATAATAGAAGTTGCTCGACGCCCCCCTGTTGATTCTTGCTGTTCAACTTCTTTGATCAATCCTCGCGCTAAAAGATGACGTGTAATTTTTGTCACACTTGCGGGTGCAAGTTGGCTTAATTCAGAAATTTGAATACGAGAAATGGGCCCTTGTTGATCAATCAATTTATACACAACGGCACTATTCATTTGTTTAACTAAATCAACATTTGCAATTTGATGATTTTCTCGCATGTTCTACCCCAATAAAAAAACAATCCTTTTATTTTAAAATGGATCAACCGAATTAGAAATCATTTTTGAAAGACAATTCACTTTTGTTCATCTTTTAACGTAGAAGAAAATAATTCTAAACCACACGCATTGCCCGCTTTAACCATTCCATTCATCACTTGAGTCGGTGAATGTAATAATTTATTTGTGAGCTTATAACTGAGTGCTTGCAATACACTTTCTGCACTTTCCCCTTGCTTTAGGGCGACAAGCGCTTTGTTGACTAACTGTTGACGAATCGCCTCCGCATTCCCGCGGTATGAACGGATAAGAGTAGAAAATTGATGCACTTTTAACCACTCAAAATAGTCATCACACTCTTGTTGAATAATCGCTTGTGCTTGTTCTGCTGCTTTTTGTCTTTCTGTTAAGTTATTTTGGATAATATGTTGTAAATCATCAACTGTATAATGATATACACTTTCTAATGTGCTCACAGTTTCTTCTACATCTCTTGGAACAGCCAGATCAATTAATAACATCGGTAACTGACGACGTGCTTTTTGTGCGATTTTTATCATGTCTGTATGAATTAAGGTCGTTGCGCTTCCTGTTGAGCTGATCACAATATCAGCTTGATTTAAGCCTTGTTGCAACTGCGCCAATGATAAAATTTGGATCTGTTCTGTCGCCTCTAATTTTTCAACTAAATACTGGGCACGTTCAAAGGTACGATTAGCAATCATAATATGTTGTACACCATGGCGTAAAAGATGGCGACAAGCGAGCTCAATGGTTTCTCCTGCACCAACAAATAATACCTTTAACGTTTTAAGAGATTCAAAAATTTGACGCGCTAAGCTACAAGCAGCATAAGCAACAGAAACGGCACTTCCACCAATGTTTGTTTCACTACGTACACGTTTCGCTGTGAGAAAGGTTTTTTGGAACAAACGAGACAGCTCACTTGAACCTGTTTGATGAGTTTCTTGCAAATAATGTTCTGTCGCTTGATAGGCTTGTTTGACTTGTCCTAAAATTTGCGGTTCACCTAAGATCAAAGAGTCCAACCCGCAAGCCACACGCATCAAGTGTAAAACCGCTTGCTGATTATGTTGAAAATAAATGGACTCTTGTAATGCCTCTAAAGGCAATTGATGCACGTCTGCAAACCATTGTATGCAGCTTTTTGTCCAAATGGATGCCTGTTGTGGAGCGATTGCGTGGTGGTGAAAATAGACCTCTGTGCGATTACAAGTTGATAAAATCACACTACTGTCAGCAAGTTTTCGTTGCTGTACCTGTTCCAATGCCTCTCGACGTTTTTCGGCTGAAAACGCCACTTTTTCACGTACTGCGACAGAGGCGGTTTTGTGATTAATACCTAGCACTAAAATTGTCATAGATTACTTAAAAATGAACCGCACTTTTATGATGACGGTTTGAATTGCCCACATGAAATAAAATGATATTTTAACTCAATTGCTATTTTATGAGCAAACCTAACCCACTCCTTTTGGCTGAAGATCACACCAGAATGAGTTAAAACACATCTTTTGCTTGTCGCAATGTTACAAATGAAGCAAGATCAGGCGCCATTAAAAACGGATTAATCTGTTTTTCGAGTCCTAAAGACGTTGGTAAACTCGGCAGACCCTGTGCCCTTAGCTGTTTGACCTGCGCTTGATGCGCTTGTAGGACAGGATGATTTTGTAAGACGGTTTCAGCAAACGCTAAATTTGATAACGTATATTCGTGGGCAGGACACACGATCGTGTCATCAGGTAAACAACTTAAACGCTGTAATCCATCAAACATCCGTTGATAATCACCCGTAAAGACCCTTCCACATCCTGCGGAGAACAAGCTATCACCACAAAATAGATGCCCATCAATGAGGTAACTCACATGCTGTTCCGTATGACCACTGGTGTCGATGACTTCAATCTGGTAATGATCCGTTTGAAACACACCAGGTTGAATAATATCCGTTGCCCCTTTTGAACGCGTTTCTTCAGGACCAAAAATGCGAGCGGTAGGATAGTATTGTTTGAATATGTCGACACCTGCAGTATGATCTGTATGATAATGAGTTAATAAGAGTGCCTCAACGGATAAGTGATGCGTCGTTAAAAATGACAGCAAATGCGAAGTTTCTGGTATATCGATCACAATTACAGGCAAATGTGCTCGTCCATACAGCCAAATATAGTTATCATTCAACGCAGGAATTGGTACTAACATAAATTATCCTTATAAGGTTCAATCATGGTGTGGGAAACAGTATACTCTCAAACAATGACATTACCACATAGTTGGCGCCAACTGCAAAATGGTGACGCTTATTGCCGCGTACTCAGTCAGTCTTTTTCAACTTGGTTTCCTAAAATTTCAGGTTATCCACTACTTAAGATTGGCGGACTAAGTGCGGAGATAACCAGCCATGTCTTTTTGCCTGAACAGCTTATTCTGACACCACTTATTACAGAACCTATACAGAAGCTTGCACAACTGCACCATGCTAACCTGCTCCAAGCCGACACCACCGCATTTCCTTTTATTGAAAAAAGTATTCATGCCTGCCTGTTAGCGAATACGTTAAATTTTAGTCAAGATCCTCATCAAGTATTACGCGAAGTCAATCGTGTTTTAACGGAAGATGGCTATCTGTTTTTGTCCTTATTTAATTCCATCAGCCCACTTCTATTCAAGCGCTATCTTAACAAAAAACATCATGAAAAATTACGAGTCCGTTATTATTCCACATGGCGTATTTTAGATTGGCTCGCGTTGCTCAACTTTGATATTTTAGCATGTCAAGCCCTTGCCCATCAGCAACATTCCACCTGCTTTCCTCACTTAATCATGATCGTAGCCCGTAAACGTGTTTACCCCCTCACACTTAATCTACAAAAAACCTCGTTATCTAAACCAACCCAGTTTGAACCAATTGGTGTATTTAACTCATTTCCTCTACATAAATAAATACAATTTGACTTGCGGTAGGGAGTAAACTCTCCTATTATGCCGACCTGCAAAAACAATAAGAAATAGGATAAGCATGTCTGAACAAACTTTTATTCTTGGCAAAGATGCCGCACTTGAAGAAAGTATTAACAAATTTCAACAAAAACTGACCGCACTTGGCTTTCATATTGAAGAAGTGTCTTGGTTAAACCCTGTACCAAATGTGTGGTCTGTGCATATTCGTGACAAAGATTGCCCTCAATGCTTCACAAACGGTAAAGGTGCCACGAAAAAAGCTGCTTTAGCCTCGGCATTAGGCGAATATTTTGAACGTCTTTCGACAAATTACTTTTTTGCTGACTTTTATTTAGGCAAAAACATCGCCAATAGTGAGTTTGTTCATTATCCAAATGAGAAATGGTTTCCTATTGAAGATGACACGCTACTGCCAACGGGGCTCCTCAATGACGAACTGTTAGATTATTACGATCCTAATCAGGAACTCACGCCTGACTTACTGATCGATTTACAATCGGGTCACTATGAACGAGGCATTGTTGCCTTGCCTTATGTTCGTCAGTCTGATCAATCCCTTGTTTATATTCCACAAAGTATTATTGCAAATTTATATGTATCTAATGGGATGTCTGCGGGGAATAGTCAATTTGAAGCACGTGTTCAAGCACTTTCTGAAATTTTTGAACGTCATATTAAAAATAAAATTATTGCAGAAGCAATAAGTTTACCGTTAATCCCTGCAGAAACGATGGCTCGATTCCCTGCGATTCAAGCAGCAATCCAAAAGTTAGAGGAAGAAGGTTTTCCTATCTTAGCGTATGATGCATCCCTCGGTGGCAAATATCCTGTCATTTGTGTAGTACTATTGAATCCGACGAATAGTACCTGCTTCGCATCTTTCGGTGCTCATCCCAATTTTCAAGTCGCATTGGAACGTACAGTGACTGAACTTTTACAAGGTCGCAGCTTAAAAGATCTTGATGGATTTTCTCCTCCTTCATTTAATCAGGACGATGTTGCAGAACAAGCCAACTTAGAAACCCACTTTATTGACTCAAGTGGTCTTATTTCATGGGATTTATTCAAAAAAGAGGCAGATTACTCGTTTGTCGATTGGGATTTTTCAGGAACCACTGAACAGGAATATCACAATTTAATGTCTATTTTCCAAGCAGAACAAAAAGAAGTGTATATCATGGACTATACGCATTTAGGTGTGTATGCCTGCCGTATTCTTGTACCAGGCATGTCCGATATTTACCCTGCTGATGATTTAATTTATGCGAATAATAATATGGGTATGGATTGGCGAGAAATCCTTCTCGACTTACCACACTTTCATCATTCACAAGAGACTTATTATGAACTCTTATCTGAATTAGATGAGCAAGGTATTGACGATGCAGTACGTGTACGGGAATTTATTGGTCTCGTTGCACCGCAACAATCTGGTTGGGCAACATTACGTATTGGTGAACTAAAATCTATGTTGTATTTAGCTGTGGGTGATTTAAATGCCGCACTTGATTGGGCAACGTGGACCTTAAATATGAATAGCTCTGTTTTCAGTGCAGAAAGAGCAAATTATTATCGTTGTTTAGTCAATAGTATTATGTTATTTGTAGATAAAAATCGTGATCCTGCCCAATACCGTATGGTATTTGAGAAACTGTATGGTCAACATGCTGTAGAGGCAAGTTGGACCGCATTACAAGGTGGAAATCCATTCTACGATTTGATCGCGGATGATGAACATCTATGCCATTTTGGTGAACATCAAAAATTGCTACAAGCGTATGAGAAATTACAACGCGCGAAACGTAACACCAAAAACTAAGTCAACGATAATGGGGCATCATTTGGTGCCCTTTCTCATTGTTGTGATCCAGTGCAAAGAAATGTTTTTTATTTCGTGATAACATAAATACATTGTGTTGATTAATGATAAGGAGTGATGTTATGCAAAATTGGACCCCTGAAATGTGGCAAGCTGGGCTAGTCGGTTTAATTATTGGCTTAATTATTGGTTATTTATTTCTACGTTTCACAAAAGACTCCGTCAAAAAACAAGTGAAAACAGAGACTGAGCTACAAAAAGTAAAAAATCAATTAGATCTTCAAAAACAAGAACTTGAAAAACATTTTGCAGAAAGTGCGGAGTTGTTAAAAAACATTGCGCAAGATTACCAAAAATTGTATACCCATCTTGCGACCTCATCGACACAGTTGTTACCAGAGTTAAGTCATAAACCCTTATTCTCACAAGAATTAATTGGTCAGCACACAACCGAACAACCCCTTCATCTTAGCTCAGATGAGCAACCAAGAGATTACTCTGAAGGCTCATCTGGTTTATTGAAAGATAAGATAAGAAACTAACGAATTAATCTCTCTAATTCATGAAAAGCTAGCAAAACCATCATTCTAGCTTTTTTATTGTACGTTATTCCTGAAGGTTGACATGATTCTCGTCTATCAATCCAAAAATGCTTTTATTTTGCAGGTGTTTTTGGTAGACTGTGCCAGATTTTTGGGGCTGATTCTGGATTCGACGGGATTAGCGAAGCCCAAGGTGCACGTCGAGGTGCGGTAGGCCTCGTAAACAAACCGCAAAAAAATAGTCGCAAACGACGAACAATACGCTTTAGCAGCTTAATAACCTGCTCATAGCCTTCTCTCCCTAGCTTCCGCTCGTAAGACGGGGATCCAGAGGAGTCAAATTCAAACGAGATCGCGTGGACGCCTCCGCTTGTGGATCGAAACGTTAAATTGAATCAAGCTAGTTTATCTGTCGCGTGTCTGTCCGCAGTGGGTAAATGAAATTAAAGACTAGACTAAACGTGTAGTGCTGAAGGTAGAGTAATTTCGGACGCGGGTTCAACTCCCGCCAGCTCCACCACTGAATTGAAACCAAGATTGCATAAAAGCCAGAATAATGAATATTCTGGCTTTTTTGTTATTTAATTCAAAAACGCATAAATAAAGAAAAAGGCAGAAATCTCTGCCTTTTATTTTTTGCGCTTAACCTAATTCTTTAATCGCATTTAAAATCCTTTTGTCTGAAATTGGGTATTTAGTACCGAGTTGTTGGGCAAATAGACTGACTCGTAATTCCTCAATCATATAGGGAATTTCTTTTACCTCATCAGAGTGCGGTTTAGATTTTGGCAGTTTTGCAAGGAGCTGCTGATACGCTTGGTTGACTTGCTCTACTCTTAACATTGCTGCACGATCACGATTCACATCTTGCAACAATTTATCAATCCGTTTATCAATGCCTTGCAAATAACGTTGTAAATCATTCAAACGGGCATACCCTGTTTTTTGCACAAAGCCTTGATAAATCAAGCCACTGAGTTGTGCTTTGATATCGGATAACGCAAATGCCATGGTGAAATCCATTTTGCCTTTTAAGCGTTTGTTAAGCTCATAAGTTAAGGTCAAAATTTGTTCCACTTGTTTGGCAATTTCAACAGTGGTTTCATTTAAATTCTCACGAATAAAATCACGTAATTTATCAAAATCCGTTTCATTCCAAACTAATCCACCAAAATCGTTCATCAGCTTATCTACGGCACAGGCGATACAATCATCAATCAAATCCAATACTCGCCCAAATGGTGTGAAATACAAACCGAGTTTCGATTTATTCGGCAGTTTTTCATGTAGATATTTAATTGGCGAAGGTACGTTGAGCAATAATAAACGGCACAAGCCTTGTTGCATAGCGACCTGCTGCTCAAATTCCGTTTCAAATAATTTAATCCCTACTGCTTCTTTTTCATCGACAATCGCAGGGAAAGCTTTCACCGTAAAACCCCGTTTTTTCTGCTCATAACATTGTGGTAAGTTATCGAAGTTCCAAACGTGGATACCACTTTGCTCGATACCGTCATCTGCCACTGCAGAAATACTTTCTTGTACTTGATCTTTTAATTGGAATTTCAGGCTATCTAAGTCCATTGATTCAGCAATTTTTTTGCCTTTATCGTCAATCACGCGGAACGTCATTTTTAAATGGCTTGGTAACTGATCTAATTGCCAACTTTCAGGCTCAACGCTCACGCCAGTCATTCGGCGAAGCTCATAAATCAGACTTTCTAAAAGTGGCTTTTCAAGCGGCTTTGCTCGTCCTAAAAAGGCTTCTGCATAATTTGGCGCAGGCACAAAATTACGACGCAACGATTTTGGTAGCGACTTAATTAACGCAATAATCAACTCTTTGCGTAAGCCTGGAATTTGCCAGTCAAAACCCGTCATTTCCACTTGATTTAACAAAGGTAGAGGAATGTGAACTGTTACCCCGTCAGCATCTGTTCCTGGCTCAAATTGGTAAGTCAGTTTAAATTTCAAATTGCCTTGATGCCAAAAATTAGGGAAATCTAACTCACTCACTTGTTCGGCATCTTCTTTCGTTAAAAAGGCTTTTTCAAAATTCAGTAACTCAGGATCTTTTTGACTGACTTTTTTCCACCAACTATCAAAATGGCGTTGAGAAACCACTTCTGTGCCAATGCGTTGATCATAAAATTCAAATAAAGTGCGTTCATCAACCAAAATATCACGACGACGGCTTTTATGCTCTAAATCCTCAATTTCACGAATCAATTGGCGATTTTGGTGGAAGAATTTATGTTTGGTGAACCAATCCCCTTCAACTAACGCCGATTGAATAAAAATTTCGCGGCTCATTTGTGGATCTATCGAGCCATAATTCACTGGGCGACTTGCTACGATTGGCACACCATACAAGCTCACTTTCTCATCTGCCATCACTGCGCCTTTGGATTTTGACCAGCGAGGCTCGGCATAAGATTTTTTAATCAAGTGTGCAGCTAAAGGTTCAATCCATTCAGGATCAATATCCGCCACCATTCGCCCCCAAAGTCTTGAGGTTTCCACCAATTCTGCAGCCATACACCATTTCGGCTGTTTCTTAAATAAAACAGAGTTAGGGAAAATCGCAAAGTGTGCATTACGAGCCCCTAAATACTGCTGTTTTTCACTTTCTTTCATACCAATATGCGACAACAAACCACTTAAAAGTGCGGTATGAATTTGTGAATATTCTGCGGGCTGAGAATTTATCGGTAGCCCCATTTCACGCACAGTAAGGCGAATTTGATGATAAATATCCTGCCATTCACGAATTCTTAAATAGTTTAAATAATCCTTTTGGCATAAACGGCGGAATTGGTTTTTCGATAATTCTTTTTGTTGCGTTTGGATAAATTGCCATAAATTAAAGAAGGCTAAGAAATCCGATTTTTTATCGGCAAAACGGCGATGTTTATCGTCCGCTGATTGTTGTTTTTCTTGTGGACGCTCGCGTGGATCTTGAATCGACAATGCCGACACAATAATCATCACTTCGTGCAAACAATTCAATTTCACTGCGGTCAACAACATTTTTGCCAAACGAGGGTCAACTGGCAACTGCGCTAATTGTCTACCCGCTTGAGTTAATTGACGTTTTTCACCAAATTTTGTTTTGACGAAATGAAAAGCTTCTAATTCTTCTAATAACTTGATCCCGTCTTGAATATTACGTTTATCGGGTGCATCAACAAATGGAAACGCATCAATATCGTCCAATCCAAGCGCAGTCATTTGTAAAATAACCGAAGCAAGATTGGTGCGTAAAATTTCAGGATCAGTAAACTCAGGACGACTATTAAAATCCTCCTCTGAATACAAGCGAATACAAATCCCCTCGCTCACACGTCCACAACGCCCTTTGCGCTGATTCGCCGAGGCTTGAGAAATCGGCTCAATCGGTAAACGTTGCACTTTTGTGCGATAGCTATAACGAGAAATACGTGCGGTACCAGGGTCGATTACATATTTAATGCCAGGCACGGTTAACGAGGTTTCAGCTACGTTTGTCGCCAGTACGATGCGGTTTAAACCTGATGGGTGAAAGATTTTATTCTGTTCTTGTGCCGATAAACGCGCAAAGAGCGGTAAAATTTCGGTATGTTTTAAATCCTGTTTTTGCAAGGCTTCCGCAGTATCTCGAATTTCACGCTCACCGTTCATAAAAATGAGAATATCACCACGCCCTTCCGCTTGTAGCTCATCGACCGCATCTAAAATGGCTTGTAATTGATCTTGTTCTTCATTTTCAACAACGGGACGATAGCGCACTTCAACAGGATAAGTTCTGCCTGAAACCTCAATAATTGGCGCATTATTAAAATGTTTAGAAAAACGTTCTACGTCAATCGTTGCAGACGTGATGATCAACTTAAGATCAGGGCGTTTTGGAAGAAGCTGTTTTAAATAGCCAAGAATGAAATCGTTATTTAAGCTACGCTCGTGTGCTTCATCAATGATTAACGTATCATATTGATTTAAAAAGCGATCGTTTTGAATCTCGGCTAATAAAATACCGTCGGTCATCAATTTGACCATCGTATTTTCACTGATTTGATCAGTAAAACGGACTTTATAACCCACTAAATCGCCAAGCTCTGTTTTTAATTCTTCTGCAATGCGAGTGGCCACAGAACGTGCTGCGATACGGCGAGGTTGCGTATGACCAATTAAGCCTTTTGTCCCTAAGCCTAACTCCAAACACATTTTAGGTAATTGGGTGGTTTTTCCTGATCCCGTTTCACCAGCAATGACTACCACTTGATGTTGTGAAATCAACTTTTGGATTTCGTCTTTACGCTGACTTACTGGTAAATTTTCAGGAAATTCGATATTTTTGACCGCACTTTTGCGCTGATTTAAACGTGCTTTTGCTAATTGGACTTGTCTCTGAATGTCGGCGGCAACGGCTTGTTGAGCCTGTTCATTTTTAATATTGCTAATGCCTTTAATTCGAGCCAAAAGCTGACGATAATCCCCATTCATCACCTCATTGAGTTCTGATAATAGGGATTTTTGTAATGTGCTAAATTCCGTTTTTCTTAGATTCTTCTTCATACCACTTAATTTTTAATACTTCGATATGCTAATGCGGCCCAACCAATTAAAAATAATGTGCCGCCAATTGGCGTTGCCCATACTAAAGCTTTGCTTGCACCTAAGGCTAATAAATATAAACTGCCACTGAAAAGCAAGATGCCAAATGACCAGGTTGTGCCAATCACCGAAACGCATCTATCACAATCAATACGCAAATAAGCCTGTAACCCACCAAGCACCATCAAGGCGACAGTATGGAACATTTGATATTTTAAACCTGTATCAATCCACGCAAGGGCTTGTGGTGAAAGTGTTTTTTCTAAGCCGTGCGCTGCAAATGCACCAAATGCGATACAAAAAAATCCACTTAATGCCGCAATAAATAACCATTTATTTTTCATCGATTGTTCCTTATTTCACGTTATGATTTACCCAAAAATAACGAAAGAATCCCCGCCGCAATTAACGGTCCAACAGGAATTCCCCCAACAAACGCCACCCCTAAAATCGTACCGATTAATAATCCCGTTAATAATATCGGCTGGGTTCCCATTAAGCTAACACCACGCCCACCAAGCCATGCAACCAACAATCCAACAGCAACGGCTAACCACATTCTCCAATTTAAGAAAATACTGAGATCAGGCAGCTGAATTTTGCCTGACACAATCGGGCTCAATACGCCAATCGTGAGAATGATGATCCCAATAGTAATGCCATTTTTTTCCATAAATGGAATATATTGCGCTAAAAATGTTTGTTGCATTAATAACAAAATTGCGGCTGAAATTGTCACTGAGCTGTTATTACTTAATACGCCGAGCAAAATCAATACAACCAATAATAATGCGACGGAATTAAACTGTAAGGACATAAAACTCTCTAAACATGCAGTTGATGTTGGTAAAGAATTATAACAAGTTATTCTTTATTTGTGGTGCTGATTGAGAAAAGAAAACCCGCAAAATTGCGGGCTTTAAGATATTATTCTTGTGGATGTTTTGCTGCTACTTCAGCTAATAAAGTTTGTAATTCGCCTTGTTGAAACATTTCTAAAATGATGTCACAACCCCCGATTAACTCACCTTCCACCCATAATTGTGGGAATGTTGGCCAGTTTGCGTAGGCGGGTAATTCAGCACGAATATCAGGGTGTTGTAAAATATCAACGTAACCGAAAGGCACTTTGCAATGCATCAATGCTTCCACTGCACGCGCAGAAAAGCCACAAGATGGGAATTTTGGTGAACCTTTCATATAAATAAGAATAGGGTTTTCACTGATTTGTTTTTTGATTTTATCTAAGGTTTCCATAATTGTCCTCGAAAGTAAATAAACGGTGATATTGTAGCACAGAGAAAAAAACTGACCAATAACCCGACTGCAATAATCAACTATTTACCAGCTACCGCCAGCGCCACCGCCACCGAAACTGCCACCGCCGAATCCACCACCAGATCCGCCACCGCCTCCAAATCCACCGAAGCCGCCACCGCCACGATAATTACTGCCACGCCCGAATGTGCTGCCTCTGCGTGATGAATGATGTCCTGTTGGGCTAATGTAAGGGGTTGCGCGTAAGTCACTTAATACCACAAATAAGATGAATACCACCACCATAAAAATGGGAATGTAATCTTCCCAACTGTCTTCATCTGCAACTTGGTTTGGATCAAACTCGCCTTTACTGGCTGCAATAAGGTAGTTTAAACCGTTATTAATCCCCTCGGCATACTGACCTTGTTTAAAATAAGGCGTAATTTGATGGCGAATGAGTTGAGATAAAAAGGCATCAGGCAATACCCCCTCTAAGCCTTGTCCAACCCCGATGAACATTTTGCGATCATCTTTTGCAATCAGCATCAGTACGCCATTATTTAATTGCTTACGACCAATCCCCCATTTATCGCCCAACTCAAATGTGTACTGTGAAATCTCATATTCTTCTGTGGAAGGAATGATCACTACTGCAATTTGTGAGCTTGTTTCCTTACCGTAAGCAATTAACTTTTGCTCTAATGCCCCTTTCTCGCGAGCCGATAATGTGTTGGTGTAATCATTCACATATTGGAACGGATTAGGCGAAGGGGGAAATTGTGCTGCAAAAGCGGATAAGGTAAAGAAAAAAGAGAAAAAAATGACCGCACTTTTTAGCCATCTAACCATTGATAATCACCTCATTGTCTAATTCATTCTTATCATTTGGTTGAATAGGAAAGTGTAAAGCAAGCTCTTTTCCTGTATTTTCAATTGCAGTCACAATGCCCTGTGTGTAGTTGCCTTGACGAAAATGGCTTATCATCACATCACATTGTTGCTGCCAAAAGGGTTCGCCAACATATTGATGAATACCGTAATCACCAATAATTGAGCATTGATGAGATTTAAAGGCGACATAAATTAACACGCCATTACGCGCGCTGGTTTCTTGCATGCCAAGCTCATTAAAAATTTGCAATGCACGCTCTACACCTGAACTCATTTGTTTAGGCATTTTACTTTCCACATAAACACGCAATTCTGCCGAGCTTTTTTGCTCAAGTTGAGAAATGGCTTTCTCAACTTGTTGTTTATCAATTGGAATTTTTGAAAATAAAGCCATTTGATTCTTCTTAATTAAAATTCACCACTGGCGCATTTGCTGCACCTTCTACAGATTTGAAATATGGTTTTTCTTTAAATCCAAATAACATTGCCACTAACTTCGTTGGGAATTGACGTACTTTTTGATTATAAATACGTGCGGCTTCGTTAAATTTATTACGCGCAACATTAATACGATTTTCAGTGCCTTCAAGCTGAGCTTGTAAATTCATAAAGCCTTCATTGGCTTTCAATGCAGGATATTGCTCAACAGTCACTAATAAACGAGATAACGCAGAGCCCACTTCATTTTGATTTTGTTGGAATTGAGCAAGTTGTTCTTCAGTCAGATTTGCAGGATCAATTTTTGTTTGAGTGGCTTTTGCACGCGCTTCAATCACTTGCGTTAAGGTGTTTTTCTCAAAATCCGCTTGACCTTTCACGGTATTCACTAAGTTTGGAATTAAGTCCGCACGACGTTGGTAAGAAGATTCCACATTCGCCCATACAGAATCAATTTCTTCTTCTGCTTTCACTAAGCCATTGTAACTGGTCATCACTGTAAACCCAGCAACAATTGCCACTACAATCAATACAAGCCACTTTTTCATTTCAACGTTCCTTTAAATTTAATTAACGAATAAAAGAAAAGACCTAAACAACTACGTTTAGGTCTTTTAAAATTCTTGCTATAAGCCTAACAAATGAATTATTTGTTACCTTTAACTGCAATTTCAACGCGACGATCGTCAGCTAAACACGCGATAAGTGCTTTACGACCTTTAACCGCGTCACATTTGTTGCCAGTTACTGGGTTAGCTTCACCATGACCTGTTGCCATGATAGCGTTTTGTGCAACACCTTTCGCAACTAAGTAGTTTGCAACTGTGTCAGCACGACGTTGTGATAATTTTAAGTTATAAGCATCTGCACCTAAACGGTCAGTATAACCTGAAACAGCTACTGAAGCCGCTTTTAATTGTGCGATTTCACCGTAGATACCATCTAACACGTTTTGTGCAGCTGGTTTTAAGTCTGCTTTATCGAAACCAAATGTGACATCAGAGTTTAACGTAAATGTTTTGCTCACGATTTCTGGCATCGCAACAGTTTGACCGAAGCGGTATGATAAACCTGCTGTGACAGAACCGATGCTTGGGCTGTAATCAACTTGGTGACCGCTAGCAGTTTTGTATTTACCTACACCTTTAAGCCATTGGTATTCTACACGTAATGCTAATTCAGGAATGAACGCATACTCAACACCACCAGCAAATACTGGAGAAACTTTTAAGCTGTGATTACGTACAATTTCACCTGTTGCAGCTAATTCATCTGCAATTTTGTAGTCAGAACGTACTAATGCTGCACCAACACGCGCATAAACATCTAAGCCTTCTAACACTGGGTAGCTCGCTTTTAAGCTTAAATGTGCACCATGGTTAGTATGTTTAGCGATAGTCATGCTTTCAATTGGTGCTTGTACCTTTGGAGCTAATTTTAATTTAGCACGACCAAAATCATCATAGCCTAATTCTACTGCAAAATGATCAGTGATTTGGTAACCACCAAATACGCCGTAAGTTACTGAATCATTTTTAGTACTAAGACTAACATCATTGTTGCTATAGTTAAGTTTATTTAAACCATCGTGGAAAGATGCCCAACCCGCTTTAGCACCCACATAGAATGTGTTAGCTTGTGGAGCGGCTTGTGCTACTGAAGCTGCTGCTAGTGCAGCGATAGTCAATGCGATTGCAGTTTTTTTCATTTGGATGATCCTCTTATCATTTAGTCATCTTTAAATAAAAACCAAGTTTTCATTTGATAAAACTTGGAAACACAAAATTTGTGTTCTTTCTCATCTTAAACTTTTTGTATTAAAAAGTGAACTCTTTTTAACCTACTTAGTCTAAGTCTTTACATTTCATAAGGCTTGAATTTGCCTGAATCTCTTTTGACAAATTCTTTCCTTTATTTAATTAACTGCATAAAGGAATTCTCAAAAGTCCCTATATTATCCTACCTTAGTTCTACAAAATCAAATTCTTTTCCGTAAAAGGCTATTATTTAAGCAAAAATAACACCAAAAAGGTTAAAAAATCATCATTAAATACCTCAAATCCTCTAAAATACCCAGCGATTTCTTTTCTCTTGCACAAAAAATTTTACTGATTAAAAAATTTCCAACGACATCGCATGTGAATATGATAAAATTGTCCATTATTTATTTCAGATGAAACACTTACCCTTATTTACTTAACCTTTACATTATTGTTTCAAAATTTACAGAGTGATTAACATGTTACCTCGTTTGCAAGACATCCCACAATTGAGTCCCTTGATTTCTGACTATTTAAACGACTTAAAGACCCAACATTTTGCTGGGGATATCGCGACGCACTATGCCGAACGACTCAGTTTAGCAACGGATAACAGTGTCTATCAGCAATTACCGCAAGCGATTCTGTTTCCTAAAAGCATCGCGGATATCGTCATCATCACAAAGCTCGCACAACAAACAGCTTACAAAAGCTTAACCTTTACGCCTCGTGGAGGGGGAACGGGCACGAATGGGCAGGCGATCAATCACAATATCATTGTTGATCTTTCACGCCATATGACAGCAATTTTAGAGTTAAACGTAGAACAACGTTGGGTACGTGTACAAGCAGGCGTTGTAAAAGATCAACTCAATCAATTTTTGAAACCTTACGGCTTATTCTTCTCTCCAGAATTATCTACCAGTAATCGCGCTACATTAGGCGGGATGATTAATACTGATGCTTCTGGGCAAGGTTCATTACAATATGGCAAAACCTCTGATCACGTTTTAGGGCTACGCACTGTTCTGATGAATGGTGAAATATTAGAAACACGAGCAATTAAAACAGATCACTTTGTTGATAACCTGGCACAACAGAAATTGTCAAAAACAGCACAACACTTACACCAAGACATCTTTCAGCGCTGTAAAGCACAACGTGAAAATATTATTCGAGATTTACCTCAGCTCAACCGCTTTTTAACAGGTTATGATCTGAAAAATGTCTTTAATCATGATGAAAGTGAATTTAACTTGACTCGTCTGCTAACAGGCTCAGAAGGTTCACTCGCCTTTATCTGTGAAGCCACGTTAGATCTTACGCCGATTCCACAATATCGTACGCTAATCAATGTTAAATACCGTTCTTTTGATGCCGCCTTGCGTAACGCACCATTTATGGTAAAAGCCAATGCACTCTCCGTCGAAACCATTGATTCAAAAGTCTTAAATCTCGCGAAACAAGACATTATTTGGCATTCGGTGAATGAATTGCTGCTTGAAGATGATAATCATCCTACGCTTGGTCTAAATATCGTGGAATATGCGGGTAACGATAAAGCAAAAATACAAAAACAAGTTCATGCACTCTGTGCGGAATTAGACCAAAAAATTGCGCAACAACAAGATGCCATTATTGGTTATCAAGTATGTTCGGATTTAGCGTCAATTGAACGCATTTACGCCATGCGTAAAAAAGCTGTGGGATTATTAGGCAATGCACAAGGGGCAGCAAAGCCCATTCCTTTTGTGGAAGATACCTGCGTCCCGCCAGAACACTTAGCCGATTACATCGCTCAATTCCGTGCCTTACTAGATGCTCACCAACTCGACTACGGCATGTTTGGACATGTTGATGCGGGCGTATTACATGTTCGTCCTGCGCTTGATTTATGTGATAAAGAACAAGTGATGCTTTTCAAACAGATCTCCGATCGTGTCGCAGACCTCACTCGTCAATATGGCGGCTTAATTTGGGGCGAACATGGTAAAGGTATGCGTTCACAATATGGTGAAAAATTTTTTACCCCAGAATTATGGCAAACGTTACGTCATATCAAATTTCTATTTGACCCAGATAACCGTCTCAACCCTGGTAAAATTTGTACCCCATTACAGAGCAAAGATGAACTCTATTCAATTTTATCGCCAATGCGGGCTGACCAGGATCGCCAGATCCCCATTCAAATTCGTGAGGAGTTTAACGGTGCCATGACCTGTAACGGCAATGGGCTTTGCTTTAATTTTGATGTACACAGCACGATGTGTCCTTCCATGAAAGTCAGCAAAAACCGTTTATTTTCACCCAAAGGACGTGCGGCGATTATACGCGAATGGTTACGTTTACTGGCGAATACCGATATCACGCCGAAAGAACTCGACTTTCGTCAAACTGAAATAAAATTATCTGATTTCGTCCGCCGACTACAACATACTATCCAAAAATGGCGGGGAGAATACGATTTTTCTCACGAAGTCAAAGCGGCAATGGATACTTGCCTGGCTTGTAAAGCTTGTGCAAGTCAATGCCCAATTAAAATTGATGTTCCTCATTTTCGGGCGAAATTTTTCCATTTATATCACAGCCGTTACTTACGTCCCGTCAAGGATCATGTGATGGCGAACGTGGAATACCTTGTACCATTAATGGCTAAGAAACCTACAATTTTTAATCGATTGACCCAAGCTAAATTCACACAACTCGTTGGCGAAAAAGTATTAGGCTTAGTCGATTTACCCCTATTATCTGCGCCCTCTTTGGCTCAACAGTTAGTGGAAATTGGTTATCAAGGTGACCGCTTGGAAGAATTAGAGCAGTTAAGTGCGGCTGAAAAACAACGTGTTTTACTGATTGTGCAAGATCCCTTCACGTCTTACTACGATGCGAAAGTGGTGGCTGATTTCGTCGCGCTCACCCAAAAACTCGGTTACCGACCTGTTTTATTACCATTCAAACCCAATGGTAAAGCACAGCATGTAAAAGGGTTCTTAACACGTTTTGCTAAAACTGCTAAAAATCAAGCTGACTTTTTATCACGTATGGCACAATTAAATATTGCCATGGTCGGTGTTGATTCTGCGATCGTATTGACTTATCGTGATGAGTATACACAGATTTTAGCGGACCAACGCGGTGACTTCCATGTGCTCACCTCACAGGAATGGTTGAAGAATCAACTTGATGATACACAAAGTGTATTACAAAACTGGCTAAAAACAGACCGCACTATGACCTCATATCAGTGGCATTTATTCCCACATTGTACTGAGTCAACCGCCTTGCCAAGTAGCGCAAAAGCATGGCAGCACATTTTTGCACAATTTGGGCAACAGTTGACAGTAGAAAACGTGGGATGTTGTGGCATGGCTGGCACTTTTGGACATGAAACCGCGCATCTTAAAATGTCCAAGGACATCTATGCACTCTCTTGGGCAACGAAATTAACGGGCAAAGATCCAAAATATTGTTTGGCAACGGGTTATTCCTGCCGTAGCCAAGTCAAACGTATAGAACAATGGCAACCTAAACATCCCGTACAAGCCTTATTAACACTTGTAGATAAAATATGATCTGGAAAAAAGACTATACCCTAGAACAAATGAATCATTTCTGCCGACACAGTGCGGTAGAACATCTGGCGATACAATTTAGCGCACAAGGCGAAGACTGGCTTGAAGCCACCATGCCCGTTGATCAACGTACAACGCAACCCATGGGGTTATTACACGGTGGACTGTCTGTCGCTTTAGCTGAAACGCTGGGCTCAATGGCAGGTTTTTGCTGCATTCACCACAATCAAGATGTTGTGGGATTAGACATCAATGCGAACCACTTGCGCCCAGTAAAACAAGGGAATGTCACTGGACGCGCCACCCCAATACACCTAGGCAGAAAAGTACAAGTCTGGCAAATACACATTCGGGATCAACAAAATAAACTTTGTTGCATCGCACGTTTAACGCTTTCTGTGGTCGATCATGAATAAACAAAAAATCGGTGTTATTCTAGTGAATCTAGGAACACCAACACAGCCTACGCCAAAAGCCATTTCAACGTATTTGTGGCAATTTTTAACGGATCCACGCGTTGTAGATCTCCCTCGCTATAAATGGTATCCCTTGTTAAAAGGCATTATTCTCCCTCTTCGTGCCAAACGCGTCGCTAAAAATTATGCGTCAATTTGGTCTGAAAACGGCTCACCGCTCTTAGCGATTAGCCGTGCTCAACAAACCGCTTTACAAGATTATTTTATTCAACAAAAAGAAAATATTGTGGTTGAAATCGGGATGACATATGGTCAACCTTCAATAGAAAACGCCATGCAATCTCTACAAGAGCAAGCAGTTGAAAAAGTGATCGTGTTACCACTCTACCCGCAATACAGTAGCTCCACCACAGGGGCGGTATTTGATGCCGTTGCAAATGTCATCAAAAAACAACGTGGTTTTCTGCCTTTTGACTTCATCCATTCTTATCATCTTAATCCCGATTACATTTCTGCGCTCGTGGAGTCGATTAAGACCCATTTTCAACCTGATGAATTTTTACTCTTCTCTTTTCATGGCATTCCTTTACGCTATGAAAACATGGGTGATTATTATCGTGAACACTGTAAACAAACCGTGTTAGCCGTCATTGATCGTCTAGGACTCACAGAAAATCAATGGGGACTTGCTTTCCAATCACGCTTTGGTAAAGAAGAATGGCTACAGCCCTACACAGATCAATTTTTAGCCCATGCACCAAGCCAAAACATTCAAAAAGTCGCCGTTATCTGCCCAGGTTTTGCCGCAGATTGTTTAGAAACCTTAGAAGAAATTGAAGAAGAAAACAAAGCGCTCTTTTTGGCGAATGGTGGACATTCTTATCGCTATATCCCAGCGTTAAATGCAGATCCTCACCATATTGAAATGATGGCAAATCTCATTTTAAACAAAAGATAAACGCTCAATAACAAAGGGGAATGCCCACTCAAATTGCATTCCCCCACAGTTAGCGCTCACAGCTAGTGCTAAAGTATCTGAATTCTTACCGCACTTTCCTGATTCGCAGCGACCAATTTACCCACTTCAATCAGCTCAATACCTGCCTGTTGTGCAAGTTCAGCGACCGCCTGTTCCGCCTCTGGTTTCACGGCAATTAATAGCCCACCAGAAGTTTGTGGATCACATAAAATCGCTTTTTGTAGCGCACTCATTTCACTCACTTTATGCCCATAACTCGCAAAGTTGCGCTCTGTTCCCCCAGGAACACAGCCTTTTTCAATATAACGAGCGACACCGTCTAATGTCTTAATGTGATCAAAATAGACTTCAGCATTTAAATTCGACCCTTCACAAATTTCTGTTAAGTGACCTAATAGACCAAACCCCGTTACATCGGTCATCGCTGTAACGCCCTCTACTTCAGCAAACTGCGCACCAATCGTATTCATTTGGCACATAATTTTTGTCGCAAGTCCTTGATGCTCCGCTTTTAACTTACCTTTTTTCTCAGCCGTCGTCAGTACACCAATCCCTAACGGTTTCGTTAAAAACAATTTGCACCCTGCTTGTGCAGACGCATTACGTTTAACATGCTCAGTAGATACGATACCTGTCACGGCTAAACCAAAAATCGGTTCTGGCGCATCAATTGAATGACCGCCCGCTAACGCAATCCCAGCTTGTTGACAAGCAAAACGTCCCCCTTCAACAATTTTCTGCGCCACTTCTGCGGGTAAGGTTGAAATAGGGAAACCGAGAATAGCAATTGCCATAATGGGTTTTCCGCCCATTGCAAAAATGTCACTGATGGCATTCGTGGCGGCAATACGCCCAAAATCGAACGGATCATCCACAATCGGCATGAAAAAATCCGTTGTACTAATAATCCCAATCCCATGACCAATATCATAGACCGCAGCATCATCTTTGGTTTCATTTCCCACCAACAAATTGGGGTCAACCCATTTTTCCATCTCGGAATGCAGAATTTTTTCCAACACTTTTGGGGAAATTTTACAACCGCACCCAGCCCCATGACTATACTGAGTTAAACGTATCGTACTCGCGATCGTATCATTCATTTCTTGCTCAAGTGCGTGCATATTCTCTTCATTTTTGGCTTGCATTTTCCGTCCTCCTACCCAATAATTCGGCTTAATTATACGCCAGTTAAATAAAAAAGACATTGAGAAAAAATGACGAAGCGCAAACGCCCTACGCTACAAGATATTGCCACCCATTTAGGCATTACCAAAATGACAATCAGTCGTTATTTACGCCAGCCAGACGCCGTTGCCCCCGAAACACAACGTCGTATTGCCCAAGCGATTGAACAATTTGGCTACAT
Source organism: Pasteurella sp. P03HT (assembly GCF_054052285.1). Taxonomy (NCBI): domain Bacteria; kingdom Pseudomonadati; phylum Pseudomonadota; class Gammaproteobacteria; order Pasteurellales; family Pasteurellaceae; genus Pasteurella; species Pasteurella sp. P03HT. Next base: position 171,557 of record NZ_JBSIUM010000005.1, on the reverse strand, counting down.
TCCCAACCGTGCTCCCGATATCTTATCTAATGCCAAAAGTCGCGCAATCGGTGTACTCGTCCCCTCCTTAACTAACCATGTCTTTGCTGATGTCATAAAAGGCATTGAAATGATCACAGACCGTCTTGGTTACCAAACCATGCTCGCGCACTATGGTTATCGCCCTGAAAAAGAAGAACAACGCATCGAAAGTTTACTTTCTTACAATGTTGACGGCTTAATCTTGTCGGAAAATCACCATACCGCTCGCACCTTAAAAATGCTCGAAGTCGCCAATATTCCTGTCGTTGAAATCATGGAATGTAGCGAAGTCGGCATCCAACAAGCTATCGGTTTTGATAACATTGCTGCGGCACAAGCCATGGTCGATACAATGATCAGCCGCGGTCATAACAATATCGTATATTTTTCAGCCCGCATGGACAAACGAACGCGCCTCAAAATGCAAGGTTATGAACAAGCCATGAAAAAACATGGTTTATCCCCTCATAGCTTAATCACTGAGCAGCCCTCTTCTTTTAGCTTAGGGGCGAAACAATTACATGAAGCATTACAGCGCTATCCTAAATTAGATGGGATTTTCTGTACTAATGACGACTTGGCACTTGGTGCTTTATTTGAATGCCAACGTTTAGGCATCAGCGTGCCCAAACAGATTGCCATTGCAGGCTTTCACGGTCACGATGTAGGACAAGCCATGACTCCCCAACTAGCAACTGTCATCACCCCTCGCTTACAAATTGGTAACGTTGCCGCGCAAGAGCTTTTAAATCGGATACAAGGCATGCCACAGCAATGTGCAATCATTAACTTAGGCTACCACATTCACTTAGGTGAAAGTATCTAAAAAAACAACCGCACTTTTGGCAGTCATATCAGACATCCCAATAGTGCGGTCACTTACAAGCATTTTCTAGATTAACGGGGCTAACGCCTTAATACAACGTTCCACCACCTCCTCAAACGTGCCATCAATACTAATATGAATCACATCTGGCTCATCCGCTTGCGGAACTTCTAACGTTTCAAACTGACTTTTTAACATATCGGGCTTCATATAATGTCCCTTACGCTGTTTCATCCGTGCTAATACTAACTCAAAAGGTCCATGTAAAAACAGAAATTTGACCGAATTCCCCTCTCGAATAACATCACGATACTGTTTTTTCAGCGCTGAACAAATGATAATCCCCACCTCACTTTTCTGCTCCAAACTAAATGCCGCATCGCGAATACGCTCTAACCAAGGCGCACGATCTTCGTCATTCAAGGGATGCCCTTGCCCCATTTTAAGAATATTGGCTCTTGGATGCAGATCGTCTCCATCAATCAACTTAATCCCTAAACGTTGTGCAACCGCCGTGCCCACCGAGGTTTTTCCCGTACTCGACACGCCCATCAAAATAAAACTTTTTCCTTTCGTTGCTGACATGGCTCACTCCTTATCGTGACTTTTTGCCTACCATACCGAAAATTCCCACTAAACGTTACTGGTAACATCTATTTTTGTGACCTAACTCACACAAATCCGCCGTTTGAAAATACCTACTAAACTTCACTCAAACATCACCTCAGTGATTCTTTGAACAAGATCACAAATTTGATACCTCGTTCAAAAATTCACTTTACCAAAATCTATACAGGAAGTATGTTACCAGTAACAACACACCAAAGGAGGTTTCCTATGCTAATTCTGATTATGATTGCAGCCGTCTTACTGCTGTTACTATTAATTATGAAATTCAGAGTGCATGCTTTTGTGGCACTCGTCATTGTCAGCTTATTAACGGCACTCGCGACCAACATCCCTGTCGATAAAATTTTACCGACATTATTATCGGGTTTTGGTAATACGCTCGCCGCAGTAGCACTGCTCGTCGGTCTCGGTGCAATGATTGGACGCCTACTTGAAATCACGGGTGGTGCCAAAGTATTAGCCGACACATTAATCAACAAATTTGGCGAACAAAAAGCCCCCTTTGCTCTAGGTGTGGCATCCTTACTGTTTGGTTTCCCTATTTTCTTTGATGCGGGGCTTGTTGTGATGCTACCGATTATTTTCAGTGTGGCAAAACAATTCGGCGGTTCAACATTACGTTATGCCTTGCCTGCTGCGGGGGCATTTGCCGTCATGCACGCGTTCTTACCTCCTCACCCTGGTCCAGTTGCCTCGGGTGATTTATTAGGTGCAAACATGGGGTTACTCGTCCTCGTTGGGTTAATCTGTGCAATCCCAACTTGGTACATTGCTGCCTATTTATTTGGTCTCTATTCAGGTAAAAAAATCAACTTAGCGCTCCCGAAAAGCTTCTTAAGCAGCAATGCGATTAATGAAACAGCGGTACAAAATCCACCGAGTTTCCGTAAAGTGCTGTTAATTTTATTATTGCCGATTTTCCTGATCTTGCTTGATACAGGTTTAAATACCCTTAGCGTCGCAAAAGTGATCGATGGGTCGCAAACATGGGTGGCAGGGTTACGCCTACTCGGGAAAACCCCTATCGCTTTATTAATTACCTTACTCGTTGCTATCGTATTATTAAAAGATCAACGCAGTTATGAGCAAATTGAAAAAATTTGTGACAACGCCCTAGGTCCGATTTGCGCTATCGTCTTAGTAACAGGTGCAGGCGGAATGTTTGGTGGCGTATTACGCGCAAGTGGCATTGGTAATGAGTTATCTAGCATGCTCTCTGATACTGGGCTTCCAGTGATTGTTGCCGCGTTTATCATCGCACTCGCCTTACGTGTTGCACAAGGTTCTGCGACTGTGGCACTCACCACCGCCTCCGCGTTAATTGCCCCAACGGTAGCCGCGACAACAGGCTTAAGCCAATTTGATCTATGTTTTATCGTGATTGCAATTGCTTCTGGTGCGACCGCCCTCTCTCATTTCAATGACTCGGGTTTCTGGCTCGTCAGTCGTTTTTTAGAAATGGATGAAAAAACCACCCTCAAAACGTGGACTGTGATGGAAACCTTAATTGGTCTTGTGGGGTTTGCGCTGGCTGTTATCGGTAGCATTCTCTTATAAAAAATAAAAAAACCGACCGCACTGATTTCTTTTACTAAAGTAATCAACGTGTAGGTCGGTTTTCAGCGGTCTAAAGACAACGCATTTTTCTCCCCTTTTTCTCTCCCCCAACCTAAAAATATTCCGAATAAAGCGATAGGCAAAAACAACTGTCAAAACGAGTGAACTTTCTTTAAAATAAAACCGCTATTCTGTAGCGTTTCGCTAACAGAATTGATTTGTTTAATTTATTAACAGGAGATTATGACTATGGTATTAGTAACTCGTCAGGCACCTGATTTTACTGCAGCCGCAGTATTAGGTAATGGTGAAATCGTTGAGAATTTTAACTTTAAACAACATATCGCAGGCAAAGCTGCAGTGGTATTTTTCTATCCACTTGATTTCACATTCGTTTGCCCATCAGAATTAATCGCCTTTGATCACCGTTACGAAGAATTTAAAAAACGCGGTGTAGAAGTCGTTGGTGTATCAATCGACTCAGCATTCAGCCACAATGCTTGGCGTAAAACCCTTGTCGAAAATGGCGGGATTGGTGAAGTAAAATACGCGTTAGTCGCCGACATCAAACACGAAGTTGCACAAGCATTCGGTATTGAACACCCAGAAGCTGGTGTAGCATTACGTGCATCATTCTTAATTGACAAAAACGGGGTAGTTCGTCACCAAGTTGTAAACGATCTTCCACTAGGTCGTAACATCGACGAAATGCTTCGTATGGTTGATGCGTTACAATTCCACGAAGAACACGGCGAAGTGTGCCCAGCACAATGGGAAAAAGGCAAAGAAGGGATGAAAGGTAGCCCAGAAGGCGTAGCGAAATATTTAAAACAACACGCTGATAAACTCTAATTCTGATTGTTAGCGCGACAAGGGATTAACATAACATGTTAATCCCTTTTTATAGGCTAACCCCAACAGCAAGTTAGTCATCGCACAACAATCCGCATCAGATAAAAAAATCCCTTGGCAAAACCAAGGGATTTTCTCATCACAGTTATCGTGATACCGACACGGATGAAGAACGCATCAGTCCATTTGATCGCTGAGATTTATCTAACAATAACGCTTCAAATAAACTATGCGTTTCAAGGCAAAGTGTCACTTGATACAGCGGAATTTTCCTTTCGTTGTTCAATTCAGAACGTGGCGATAAATAGGTCAAATTGGACAATTGACGATATGGTTGACACTGACCTCCTCCATTATTACCATCAAGCTTTCCTGAAGGATTTCCACTATTTTGTCCATTTTGTTGCTTATCGCCTTCAGTCCAGTACTCTAGGACAACATCTAGTCTCTTATTGCTGTCAGCATTACCATAAATCAATTTTTTAGCAAGCTTACTGAACTGCTTATAGTCATCCTCACTAATAACATACTCTCGATTATAAAGTTGTGAGCGCTCACGTAAAATACTGACTAGGGTATAAGAGGCATTATCCAATTTACCCAAGGTGGATCGCAACATCACTAAATCAAACAGGAAAGCAAATAAAAAGATTAAAAACATTGCCATAAAAATAAACTCAATGGTCACTGCACCTTTTTTATTGCGTAAAAACCTTTTTAGGTCTAATAAACTCAATTCTTTCATATATCGCTCTATAACATCATTCACAAGATAGCTTTCAAAAGATCACCCTAACTGGTTTTCTTTTTGCCTGGCTTAAAGCTAGAACGCTCAAATTCTTGTACCACAACAAATTCACGATTCATCACAGCCTCTGACCAAGATTTCGGAATAAACGGCAACGGCACTACAAATTTGTAATTATATTTTAAAGAATAATGAGCCAACGTAGCTAAACGTCCATTAGGTGCAATTTGTAAATAACTGCCATTAGTTATTTTTTTAGGTTGACGGAACTGATCTTTTAAAAGGTTCCCCAAACAATTAATCTCTTCTGGGCAATCGACATATTGCACTTTGACATCAAAGTCATTTTTCTCCAACATTGCCAAATAGCCCATCGTGGATTCATCACTGAATTTTTTCTGTTCAGTTAAAACTTGTTTGAACACTTTTTCATAATTTGCTTCATCCGCTTGTTCATTTTTGGCGATCCGAACACTTTCGATAATGGCGAGATCCCAATATGCCGTCGCAATAGCTAAACGGCAAAATTCAAAAATGAACATCACAATGAATAAGTAAAACGCAATGGTTAATGCAAATTCGACGGTAGATGTTCCTTTACTATTTGATAGAAATTTTTTCATATCAAACCCTTATTATCGACGCACGCCTTTTGAGAAAGTCGTAGTTTTTTTCAACGCATTGATTAAATCATCAGGCGAGGCGTTTAAACGCTCTTTCACGATAATATCTTTGGCATAATCCACATTACCATTTTTGACTAAGGCAAAAACAAGGTTATGTACTAAACGCGGTTCTCTCACCCCATTCAAATATTGTGGTAATAACAGCGATACCGTATTGTTAAAGTCCCCATTGATAATACTTAACATGGCTAAATTATTAATCGCTACATTGTCACTAATAAAATATTGTCTAGCTTGATTAATGTCGCTCAACGCCTGCTCTAAATTCCCTTCTTGTGCATGCGCAATCCCTCTTAAATTGTAGATTTCGCCATTATTATTGGCATGTGTCAGTAAATCATTTGCTACCGCGATCGCTTCAGAAAATTTTTCTAGCTGAATTAAATTTTTGATTTGAAGGATTTTCGCAGGAACATCAACTTTCGTGGTGTCCATCAATAGCGGGCCTAAATATAATAAAGAAGATTTGCTATCACCACGTAAATAGTAAGTTTGCGCTAATTTGTAGCGTGTGACGGGATCTTCTTTTTCTTTTAAGACATCACGATAAAGGGAAATCAAAGATGAATAATTTTGTGTATTTTCATACAAGCTTTCTTTTGCAGCGACACTGTCCTGAGCTGGCATCGTATTTTTCTTCCCATTCATTGTCGAACAACTTGCGACAGACAAAACTAAAATACATAATGCGGTTTTTTTTGTTAATTTAGAAAACATTTGGAAATACCCTCATAATACCTGGTGCTAAAATTAAAATGATAATTGGGAACATAATAAAGAGAATCAGTGGAATACTCATTTTTGCCGACAATGTTCCTAATTTTTCTTCGATAATCAATAATTGCATCTCACGAATATCTGCTGATAATTGAATGAGATGTGAATAAATAGATGAACCAAAATTTAAACTTTGTTGTAATACGGTACAAAACATTCTGACTTCGGTTGTCGGCAACGAAATCGAAAGATCTTGTAAGGCTTGAGACAAGCTCGTGAGTTCTGCTTTTCGGATGATCCTTAACATCACATATGTCAAATCGGGATTAAGCTTTTTAAAGTCTGTTGCAACTTGTTTTAACGCTGCATCAATACTGATCCCAGTTTGGACATTCACCGCCACTAAATCAATAAACCCTGGTAGATCCACCATGATTTTCTTAATTTTTGCTTTCAAAATTGAATTGGTTAATATCCCAGGGATCACAATGATAGAAAACAGAATCGCCGCTAACCCCACGACAAAGTCGAGGTTATTTTTCAACGCATATAAGTAATACACGCCAGATAATAATGCCGTCAGTAACAACTTAACGCGTATATTTTTATCAATCATCCCAAGCACTTTCAAAATAGGGTTATTGTTAATAAGCAATAACTCTAATTCAACTTGCTGCTTGGTTTTACCTTTTTCTGCGCTTTCCTCATCCCTTTCATTCGGTATTTCACCCGCCAAAATATTTCTATTGCGCTCTAATTTCTTTTTGTTAGATAACGTAATAAATAAGACGGAAAGACCAAAAATGATGAGCAACACATAAAATAAGAGAAATTTCATTGTCATGTTGACTTCCTCATTAGCCACCAAATAATCAACATACCAAATAGCTCACTACCAAATACGTAATAGAGCACGACTTGACCACTTGGATCGTTGATTAAGAAATCAAAGTTTTCTGGCATGGCAAATTGCATAAATAAGAAGAAAGCAATCGGGAACATCCCTACAATGAATGCTGACATTCTCGCTTCTGATGTCATCGCTTTCTTTTTTTGCTCCATCTTTTTACTGTCCGCAATCACACGCCCTAAACGAGAAATCACCTCTCTGATTTGTCCACCTTTTGATAAGTTTGTGCGGATAATCGTGATAAAGAAGTAAAACTCTTTATAGGGATAGCGAGTATAGCTGTCATCAAAAACAGACATTGGTTCTTCACCGAGTGATAAACGCTTATGTATGCTTTTAAACTCCTCGCCGAGTGGTCCTGTAAGATCCCTGCCACAGCGTTCTAATGATTGCAAAAGCCCTGCGCCCCCTGTTGCTGCTGCATTCATGATTTGAATCACTTCTGGGAACATGGCATTAAACATTTTTTGGGTACGGTACTGACCAAACTTCCATACGAAAACAATGAAAAGGAGTAAGAAGATTTGAACAAAAAGACCGCTTTCTAAACGGAAATACGTCAAATTAATAAAAAACAACACGAAGAACGCCGAGACGCTTATCACAATGTGTTTAACTAATTTCTTCTTATCCCCCGCAATAAAGTAATACTGCCACAGCGCGATCTTGGTCTTGATTGCAAGCATCAATTTCGCGCTTTTACTTAATGAAACATCATTGGCATGTATTTTTTTTCGGGTTGTTCTCCAAGCGAGTGCGGTATATAAAAACAACACCACACCAAACGCGAGGATCAAGTAATACATTAAGACCATTTAATCGCCCTCAAAAATGCTTTGTAATTCATCACTTAAATTAAAGACTTGAGCATTTTGATAGACAACTGAACGTGTTAATAAACCATGAGAAATAAACTCTCCCGTAATTTTGCCATTTTCATCTCGGAATTTACTTGGTTGATAAGAGAAAATGTCTTGCATCACGATTTGTCCATTCTCCATGCCCATTAACTCGGTAATGTTCATGATTTTTCTCGATCCATCATTTAAGCGCGATGCTTGTACGATGATGTTTACTGCAGAGGCAATGTTGCGACGAATCGCTTCAAGCGGTAAAGACGCATTTGACATCATGACCATGCTTTCTAAACGCGCCGTAGCATCACGTGGGTTATTGGCGTGCAGAGTTGACATAGATCCATCATGGCCCGTATTCATAGCTTGTAGCATTTGAAAGGCTTCACCACCACGACACTCCCCGACGATGATTCGTTCAGGACGCATACGTAAGGCATTAATTACGAGATCTTGCATCGAGATTTCCCCTGTTCGTTCCACCCCAGCTAATCGCGTTTCTAAACGCACAACATGAGGTTGCTCTAAACGTAGCTCGGCAGTATCTTCTAAGGTAATCACGCGCTCTTGTGGCGAAATATAATTTGATAACGCATTCAATAACGTTGTTTTACCAGAACCCGTACCGCCCGATACAATAATATTCACACGTGATCTTGCGGCGATAATCAAGAAATTTGCCATTTCTTTCGTCATCGATCCAAAATTCACCAATTCTTGTAGGGATTTTTTGGATTTACTGAATTTACGAATTGAAATAGAAGTTCCATCTAACGCAATCGGTGCAATTACGACGTTCAAACGGCTACCGTCAGGCAAACGAGAGTCCACCAGTGGACTCCCATCGTCGATACGGCGACCGACTCTCGCCACTAACCTTTTGGCAATATCGGTTAGCTGCTCATTGCTAATAAAGACTTTGTCCGTTTTTTGTAAGATACCCGCTCTTTCCACCCAAACATCGTTTGGACCATTCACTAAAATATCATTGACGGTATCATCTTCCATCAGCTCTCTAATCGGTCCATAACCGCCGATTTCATCTGCAATATTCTCTGCCATAAATAAGGCATCTGCAGAGGTGACATAAATATTCCCCGCGACTCGATACACGAGTTGGGTTAATTCTTCTACGAGTTTGCTTCTCTCACTTTGGACTTGGTCGATTTTTTCGATATCCAAGTTGCTCAGCAACTCGTTTCTAAAAAAAACTTGTTGTTCTCTCGTCAACATATCTTCTTATCTTCTGTTTAGTTACCCATGATGGTCTTGCGTAGCAATTCCAAAAACGATTGTTTTTCTGAGCGTCTTCTTTGACGTGATACCGCGCCGACGACTTTCATCATTAATGAATGAATCTCTTTTTTACCTGAACGCCCTAAATTGACGTCAAGGACGGTTTTCGCATCGGTTTTTTTCAAGAATGGGATCACGACATCGACAGGACATTTCAACAAGGTTTCGATATCACTGGTTGAAATGAGTTTCGATTTTTCAAGACTGTTATCAGAAATACAGATAAACGTACGAATTGGTTTCCCTGTGGCGTTTCTGACACGATCGCATTCGTCTAAGAATTGTTTTGCCACACGTAATGACGCTAAGGTACGTTCTACGATGAGCACACAACTATTGCTATATTCTAAATATTTTGAATACTCTTCTTTGTGACTATTGAAGATAGGTTGATCGTAAATGATAAAATTATATTTATCGGTGGTTGATGCCGGTAAACGTGATGGTAAACCACTATAGAGTTCTAGATTAGACATATAAGGGACAACATCACCTTGTAATTTTCGGTCAAATAATAACTCTAAATCTTGCGACCCATTTACGCCCTGTGCTAATAGCACGGGTACTTTTTTGTGGAGTGCGATCTCGTTGGCTAAGTGGGCGCTGATCATGCTTGCGCCTGAGCCCCCTTTACAACTGAGTACGGCAATTTTGACGGTGTTACGAACAAAGGGAATATTGACTCCCGATACAATTTTCGCCACCATCTGATTTAATTGGGTTTCAGAATGGAAATACGGAATGCCTTCATCCATTAATTTTTGGGCAAGTGAGATCGAATCGCTTTGTCCGACAACACAGCACCACACATTTTGAGGTACGACACTGTAAACATTTTCAGAAATGACTTTTACATCCGTTTCATGAGCGATATCCACAATTACTCCGACAACTTCTTCGGCGTTAAATGTGAGATTTGATGATGATAAAAAGTCAGTGTTGATGATCTCTACATTTTCTAATCCGCGAGTACGTAATGTTTGCGCGACGTTGCATTGTACGCTTTCTTGACGCGAAACAATTACGATTTTTCGGACAGTGTCAACTGCTATACTTTCCTTATCAAGCAATAACATAAAAAATCCCTTTTATTTCTTTTTTACTCATTAATATTTTAATTGAACACGGTAGTTATTTTTTGTTGCACACGCGTTCATTCCATCCCAGCTCATCATGTTTTCTGCGGTATCGACAGGGCAATTCATTTTTTTCGCGCCGATTTTGGTCACTTCTACATACAGTGGATAGCTGGCTTTCTCGTGCTGACTACGCACAAGTTGAATTGACTTTTCTTCGATCCCTTTTTTTATTAACGCGTGGCGAAGCTGGCTCGCGCTTTTTTGTGACGCGTGATCATGCCAAACAATTTGGACTTTCTTGCTGTTATCACTGCCGATATCTCTGACTACCGCACGGACGACATTGTGGTAGGCGACATCAGATTCATCGGATAGCACATAACGGTTCACTAATTGCACTCGACTCAAGTCATCAAGCTGTGTCGGTTGTGCTAAATTTGGATTGACTAATTCATGTTTAGAAAATGCCATCGCTTGTGCTGATGTGAATGAGAGCAGGACAGCCAAGCTCATTACGATGTTTCTCATTGAATAAATCCTCCATTTCTTAAGAAATTCGCCCCTAAGGTTTTGTGATAGATATTTTTAATTGGTGTTACGTTGAAGAAACGTTCCATGGTTCCTGTTTGTTCAAAAGTCGGATACACGATATCGCTTTCTTGAACGGGTTTAACCAAGTTAACGGTTGCTACAATCACAAGTTCTTTGTCTTCTCTGTCGGTTTTTGCACTGCGGAAGAATGAGCCTAAAATAGGTAAGTCACCTAAAATTGGCACTTTATTCACGCCTTCTGCATCTTGTGAGCTAAATAAGCCACCGATGATAAAGCTTTCTCCGTCGGCAACTTCAAAAATCGATTTAGCACGACGTGTATTAAAAAATGGGACGGTACCAATGCTGCCATGAGAATAGTTTCCCGCAACGCTACTAACGCTTTGATCTAACGCTAAACGAATGCGGTTATTTTTTTGGATTTTGGCACCAACGTTTAATTTGACACCAAATTCCTTATACACAATATTGGTACCGCCGCCATTTTCTTTTTGTGCAAACGGTAATTCTCCACCGACTAAAATATCTGCGGTCTCACCTGATAATAAAGAGATATTAGGTTCCGCTAAGATCTTGCCGTTATTTTGGTTATCTAACGCGGTGATGAAGGCTGAAACTCCCGGTGCACTTAATTGTAAAATCGAACCTGAGCCGTCAAAGCCGCCTTTGCCCGACCAGCTGCCGCCTAATAAAGTGCCTTTGTGTACATCGGCTAGACGTCCCCAGTTAATGCCAAGGGCTTCGGTTAATTTTTTATTGACTTCAACCACTGATAATTTGACGTTAATTTGTGTGGTTTCACGCACGTTGGCGTTATTCACGACACCATCAAATTGGTATTTCTCCAAAAATGGAATGGTTTGATCGCCTAAGGTGGTTTCGGTGACTTTTTTGCCTGAGCCCAGTGCTTCGCCGACGATACGGTGTGCTTCGTCGCTTTCTTCTTGGCTCACGGCTTTGCCTTCGATGACGTAGGCTTTACCGATTTTTTTCACGGACAAATCAGAATTTGGGAAACGCGCTTTGATTTGGCGATTAGCGTCTGTGATATCATGAATATTGTTAATCACGTTGTTCACATTCACAAAATCTGTCGTCAGTGGTGCGCCGTTTGCATCGAATGCGGTCACTTCTGAACGTCCTTCTTCTTTGGCATAAATAATGAAGGTGTTGTCATCTAGAATTTCATAATCGGCAACGTTAGGCGACGACACGAAAATGGTATCAATTTTTTGATCGGTACGAATTAATTTGGTTCCGCCTTGTTCTAAATTGAATGTGTGTGCCGACACGGTTAGGGATAAGATGCTTCCTAAGCCGACAACTAAGCGCGACAGCAACTTATTTTTCGTTTTTTTGGTTTTCATTATTCATTCCCTCTTAATTTTCTAATAAACGTGCCACGTTTATTGATGCTTTCTGCTTGATTCGTTGAAGGGAGGACGATCAACTGTGCGTCTCGCTCCAGTGAATAAAACATTTTGGCTTGTTCTGGTTTGACTTTGATACTGATGTATCCAATATATTGTTCAGATAATTCGTCTTGTTGTTGGGTTGGTTTTTGGTTCTGGTTCGTTTCATCAACGACGCGTTCAAATTCTTTGACTTGTAACACGACCAGATCATTAAACAGTTTGAGTAACGTGTATTTTTCAACGGTGTCATCGCGTGAACGTTTGGCGATTTGTTGGTTATACACGGAGACGTAGTCGCCGCTGCGTACAGTATCTAAAATGTAACGCTCCGTCGGTTTAAGATAGACACGGTATGCGACTTCTTGTTTGGGATCTAAACTGCTGATTAAGAATTTCGGGTCCTCTGGTGAAATGAGGATCGCTTCTGACAACAGTGAGCCTGCTTTAAGACTTTGTGCGATAAGGTGTCCTTGTAAACTTTTGGACGGTGTTTTTTCTAATAACTGGGTTAAATCGCTGTTAACCAGTGGATTGTCTTCTTCCACTTTTAATTCGCTCAGGGAATAGTCTTCTACTTGTAGTAGGGTTCCTGGGTGAATATCGCGTTTTAACTCGGCGATTTTGATCAGTTTTTCTGGTTTTTTCTCTACGGTGGTCGATTCTGTGGTATTAATGATATTTACCACGGTTTCTTCGGTTGGAATGAAGAAAATTCCGCCGACTCCCACCATCAGAGTCAGAAAAGATACAATCAATAGCATTCTATAGTTCATTATTGCCTCTTGGTTTAGGTTGTAGTGATGTATAAGGTTGTCGGGTTAGGTTGTGAAGGTTAGCTAAACAGTACGAGATTGAAGAGAAAACCCAAGCTAATCGCGACACCATAAGGTAGACCGTTTTGACGTATTGATTGGCGGTAAAAAAGCCAGCCGAATACAATTAAAAGCAGTCCAGAAAATGTCGTAAAAAAGAAAAAATACAGCAGTTGCTCTGTGGGGATCGCTAAAACTAACACAGAGATTAGCTTGACGTCGCCTGCGCCGATGAGGTGGAAAGTAAACAGGAAAAACCCAACGACCAGCACAATGAAGGCGGGAAAGAGGTTAATTTGTCCGTGTTTCATCCAGGCTAATGGAATTATCACCATTAGCATACCGAGCACAATCTTATTGCTAATCACTCTTGCTTTTATATCGGTCCATGATAGAGCCATTAGGAATAATATTGTGATAAGGTGCAGTAAAATAATCAGTCCATTCATTATTTCAAAGTAAGATGTGTTAAATATAATTTATTGCACGAATAATGGTTGCTGTTAATAATTCAAATTTTGCTTGTAACGCTGAAATAAAACTCTGCTCTCCTGACAAAATTGTCACCACCAATATGCCCATTACAAAAGCAATTAATCCATATTCAATAGTGGTCACACCTTGTTGGCAATTTCTAAACCTAGTTAAATATTCCATTATAAAATCTATTATTCAAGAGCTAGCTTACTATTTTAGTAAGCTAGCAACTAGATATCATTTATTACTTGATTGATAAATTTACTTTACCATCCTTAATCGTATCCGTTAAAGAACTAAATTTTCCTTTAAGAGTATTAATAAATCCAGTATCTTTATAGAATACCGCTACAATCAACACCGCCACTGCAACCGCGATTAAGCCATATTCGATGGCGGTCACACCGCGTTGATCTTGTTTAAATTGACGAAATGATTCCGTTGCTGAAATATACGCTTGAGTAGTTAATTTGTTCAACATGTTTATGCTCCTATTTTTAATGTTAAATTAAAATTCATCTCCCTATGAGAGCGTTGTTTATTTAGCAATCATCCATAATTGCCAATGCGCGACGTTTTAATCACTAAATAAATCGGGCGAGATTCTAGTGGCTTTTTCAAAATAAAAAAACAGAAAAAATAAGCAATTAAACTGGTCTAATGAGATTATTTTAAAATCAATTTGAATACATTTATTTCAATTTGATTTAATTAAAATCAAATTAATTATTTTTTATACGGATTTTATTTTTAGAATATTATTTAAATTTTATTTGCAAGTTAAAATAAATAAAAATATTGCTTTCTTTTTTTATTTTATTCGGTGGAAATGAATAATAAAAAAGACGGTGATTTGTTTGTATTCTGAGCGCGATGATTGATTGGCGGAAAGATCCTGCTTCTTTTGGTTTTAACGGAGGGAAAGACGGCGAGGTTGTCAGGTGATGAGAGAGAATTATGAGGGAGGATGATGAGAGGGCGTTAAGTGATGTCATTTTTCGTGGAAAGATTTGGTGGCTTGCGCGCTTCAGTGGTTTAGGTTTAGATTTAGGTATGGTTCACGGATTATGTGCTTTGGCGAGATGGGGGGATTGTTTGGGAGGGGGAACGTGTTAGCGGTATGGTGTGATTTTCATATAACCAATTGGATTTCTCTTCTTTTACTATACACGTTTACTGTACCCGTTGTGGTGACTATTCTCTTATCCTCTTCTGATCAATGCGTATGGGTAAATTTTAGGTAGAAAAAAAGCCGCTTGCGCGACTCAAAATATTGTTTGTAGGGTTTTAATGGTGCCCGAGGCCAGACTTGAACTGGCACGCTTCGAAAAGCGAGGGATTTTAAATCCCTTGTGTCTACCGATTTCACCACTCGGGCTTATCGCTATGATAAGTTAAGCTTGGAGCGGGAAACGAGGCTCGAACTCGCGACCCCAACCTTGGCAAGGTTGTGCTCTACCAACTGAGCTATTCCCGCTTTTTGTTATTTGGCGATATCGCTAAACAACGATGTGCATTTTACTTATTTCTTTGCGGGAGTCAAATAAAAAATGCAAAAGCGTTATTCGATTGATTAAAAACAAATCAGAATAGGCAAAAAGATTGATTTTATGGGGGTTTTCTGGTCGTGCGGTGGCGGAATTGGGCGATGAAAAAAGCACGTTAAGACGTGCTTTTTCATTTAAACGGGGTGAGGTTATGGGTTGATATCCGATAATAAGCTGCCTTTTGCTGCTTTTAGATATTGTAACATGGACCAGACGGTTAAAATTGCGGCGATATAGAGCAAGATAATGGCGGCGATTTCCATCGCGACGTTATAGCGCCATAGTAATCCGCCGAGTGCGAGCATTTGTGCGGTCGTTTTGACTTTACCTAACCATGACACTGCGACTTTATTGCGATCGCCAATTTCCGCCATCCATTCGCGCAGGGCGGAAATAATGATTTCTCTTGAGATCATGATGACAGCGGGTAAGGTGATCCAGAAGGAGTGGTGATATTCTACGACTAACGCCAGTGCGACAGTGACCATGACTTTGTCTGCCACGGGGTCGAGGAAGGCACCAAAACGGGTGGTTTGTTTCCATTTTCTTGCGAGGTAACCATCGAACCAGTCGGTGATACCTGCGATGAAGAAGATGAATGTGGTGAGAAAAGGCGACCAAGAAAATGGAAGATAAAAGGCAATGACAAAAAAAGGAATCAAAATGACTCGGAATAGCGTGAGAAAGATCGGGATATTCAGTTTCATAGGGCGAATTAGGTCAGTTTTTATAATTGGTTCATTTTAGAACATCTGGCTTTATTTGAAAATGGAATTTTCTTTTCTGGGCTAAATTGTTGGGGATTAATGTTGTAATGCGTCATAAATTCGCTCGGCAAGGGCTGGGGAGATCCCTGGCACTGAAGCAATTTCGTCTCGTGTTGCGTTTTTCACGCCTTGCATGCCACCTAAATATTTTAGTAGCGCTTGGCGGCGTTTGGCACCGACGCCGTTGATGGTTTCGAGCCCACTTTGGATGAAGGCTTGTTGGCGTTTTTTGCGGTGTCCGCTGATGGCATGGTGATGGCTTTCATCACGAATGTGTTGAATTAAATGTAGCGCGAGGCTATCTGGCGGTAGGTGTAAGGTTTTGCCTTGTTTGCTGAGAATTAAGGTTTCTAGCCCTGCTTTTCTGTCGACCCCTTTTGCGACACCAATTAGGTGCGGTTTGTTTTTATCCCATTTTACGTTTAGTTGTTGGAAAACTTGGCGGGCGCGGTTGAGCTGCCCTTTGCCGCCGTCAATAAAGATGATGTCGGGGATTTTGTCTTGTTCAAGGGGTTTGTCGTAACGTTTGAGTAGCGCTTGTTCCATTGCAGCATAGTCGTCGCCTGGGGTGATGCCTGTGATATTAAAACGGCGGTAATCGGATTTTAGCGGTCCCTCTTGGTTAAAGACGACGCAAGAGGCGATGGTTTGTTCGCCCATGGTATGACTGATGTCAAAACATTCCATGCGTTGAATGGTGGACAGTCCGAGTAAGGCTTGCAGTTCTTGATAACGCGCTTGAATCAGATTGCTTTGTTTGAGTTGGGTGATGAGGGCTGATTTGGCGTTCATTTGTGCCAGTTGGAGATATTTGCTCTTCTCCCCTTTTGCGCTGTGATCTTGGATGTGAACTTTGCGTCCTGCTTGTTGCGTTAATAAGGTTTCTAGCTCGGTTTTTTCTGTTAATTTATGATCCACGATGATGCTGTTGGGGATGCTGCGTCCTTGGTGTGCTTGGAGATAAAATTGTCCTACGAATGTGGCGGTTAATTCGGCTAAATCGGTGTTCGCTGGGACTTTGGGGAAGTAGCTGCGGTTACCTAGGATTTTTCCTTGTCGAATAAATAATACTTGTACGCAGGCGATACCGAGTTGATACGCGATGGCGATGATATCGATGTCGTCTAGGCGTTCATTGGCAACGAATTGTTTTTCGATGACGGCGCGGACGGCTTGGATTTGATCACGAATTTTTGCCGCGAGCTCGAAATTGAGTTCGGCACTGGCTTGTTCCATTTTGCTGACCAGATGATCGAGCACTTGTTGATCTTTGCCTTGTAGGAATAGTCGGGCGAAGGTCACTTGTTGTTGGTAATCTTGGTCTGTGACGTATCCTGCTACACAGGGCGCGCTACAACGTCCAATTTGATATTGTAAACAAGGGCGAGAACGGTTGTTGTACACGGCATTTTCGCATTGGCGGATTGGAAACAATTTTTGTAGTAACGATAAGGTTTCTCGTACGGCACTGGCGTGGGGATAGGGTCCAAAATATTCGCCTTTGATTTTTTTACTGCCTCGGTATGCTGTGATGCGAGGGTGACGTTCTGCGGTGAGTAAAATATAGGGATAGGATTTGTCATCCCGTAGTAACACGTTGTAGCGCGGTTGGTAGGTTTTTATGTAATTGTGTTCAAGTAATAAGGCTTCGGTTTCCGAAGAGGTCAACGTGGTTTCAATGTGTGCAATAGATGCTACAAGGGCTTCGGTCTTTTTGCTGGTTAAGTTGGCACGAAAATAACTGGATAAGCGTTTTTTCAGATCTTTCGCTTTGCCCACATAGATGACGTTATCTTTGTCGTCATACATGCGGTAGACGCCCGCTGAATGCGGGACATGGGCTAAAAAGGATTTCGCGTCAAACATGATCTGGTGCCTAGGTGGTCTTATTGCTGTTGTAAAATTGCGCGCACTTTTTCCAGATCTTCTGGGGTGTCTACCCCCACTGGTGGCACTTCGTTAGCGAGCTCGACGTGGATTCTTTCGCCGTACCATAATACGCGCAGTTGTTCTAAGCTTTCTATTTGCTCTAGGGCGGTTGGTTGCCATTGTACGTATTGTTTGATGAAGCCCGCTCGGTAGGCATAAATTCCGATGTGGCGTAGATAGTGATCTGAAAGGGTTAGTTGCGCGACGCTTTGTGTTTTCTGATGTATTGTGGCGAATTGATCGCGATTCCATGGGATGACGGCACGAGAAAAATACAATACGTAGCCGTCTTTGTCGGTTAAGACTTTGACGGCGTTGGGATTAAATAACTCTTCTGGTTCGTGGATTTTGACCGCTAAACTCGCCATTTTGACTTGGTATTTTGCTAGGTTGTTTGCCACTTGGCGTACAATTGATGGCGGGATCAGTGGTTCGTCCCCTTGAATATTGACGATAATTTCTTGATCAGGAATGGCTAATTTTTCCACTACTTCGGCAAGTCGTTCGGTACCAGAGTTGTGTTTTGGTGATGTCATGCACACTTCTGCGCCGATATTGCGCGCGACGTCTGCAACTTGTACATGATCGGTTGCGATGATTACGCGGCTCGCGCCTGATTGTTTGGCTTGTTCAAAGACATGGGCAATCATCGGTTTGCCTGCGATATCTGCAAGTGGTTTACCTGGGAGGCGGGTTGATGCGTAACGCGCTGGGATAATCACAGTAAAGGCGGTCATATTATTTGTCCTGTTGGCTGTTTGATAAGGGGATCGCTTGTTCCGCTAATAAAACGGGGATGCCTTGATTGATGGCATAGGCGACCTGATCCACTTTGCAGATGAGCTGTTGTTTCTCTTTATCTAAGGTTAAACGTCCATGACAAATTGGACAAGCGATAATGTCTAGTAATTTGGCGTCCATTGTTTCCTCTTTTTCTTTACTTGACGTTATGGTGACGTCGGTTGTTGGGGATGAAATTTGGCTAAAAACGCTCGCACTTTTTCACCTTCAATATGTGCTTCAACAGGGACGTACCACCAGTTTGGTTGTGCAAATGCGATACATTTTACCGCATCTTTTTCAGTCATTAAGAGCGGTTGGTTGGGATCAAATTGGTCAAATTGGTGCGGTTCAAATTTTTGGTGATCTTGAAAAGCGTGCGTGTGACTTAATTGGATAGCTAACCCCTGTAACATTGTAAAGAAACGTTGTGGGTTGCCAATGCCTGCTATGGCGGTGACGTGTTGGAAGGCGGTTAATTCGCGTTGTTCGCCTGTCACTAAATTGATGGCGTAATGTGGTGTTAGCGTCATGACGACGTCAGTGTAGTCGTTGGCTTTTCCGTTGCCGATCACAAGATCTACGTTTTGTAAACGATCAGGCAGTTCGCGTAGTGGTCCTGCGGGCAAAAGCCAGCCGTTACCGATACCTCGTTCGGCATCCATTACTACAATTTCGGCATCACGTTGTAGCTTATAATGTTGCAAGCCATCATCACTGATGATGACATCGCAAGGTTGGTGTTGTAATAGCAATTCGATTGCTTGTTGGCGATTGGGCGAAATACACACGGGTACTTGAGTTCGTTTGGCGATGAGAACGGGTTCATCTCCGCCTTGACGGGTGTCGGTTTGTGGGGTGACTCGCAGCGGATAAGTGTCCGCTTGGCTGCCATATCCACGAGAGATGACGCCGACACGTAATCCTTGTTGTTTAAGCTGTTCGACTAGCCAAATGACGACGGGCGTTTTCCCATTGCCGCCGACAGATAAGTTGCCGACGATAATGACTGGGACAGGAGCTCGATAAGACTTGAATATGCCTTGTTTAAACAAGGCACGACGGCAAACGGTGATCAGCCAAAATAGCCAAGAAAAAGGCAGTAGCAAGTAGGCGATCCATGAGCGTGAATACCAAAAGTGCATTGTGACCTCTTTCTTTGTTGATAAACGTTGATGAATTAGTGCGTAAATTGCATGGTGTGCAACTGTTTATAGGCACCGTTCAATGCCAATAATTCCGCATGTGTGCCCCGCTCTTTAATTTCGCCATGATCAATCACTAAAATTTGGTCGGCGTTTTCAATCGTTGAGAGGCGGTGTGCGATGACAATGACGGTACGCTCTTTTTGTAATTTTTCTATGGCAAGCTGAATTGAGCGCTCCGATTCGGTATCGAGTGCGGAGGTCGCTTCATCCAAAATTAAGACTGGGGAATTGCGTAGTAATGCTCGTGCAATCGCTAAACGTTGGCGTTGTCCTCCCGATAAGCTGACGCCATTTTCTCCAATCACGGTATCCAATCCATGTTCTAGTTTTTCAATAAACTCCATGGCGTAGGCATCTTGTGCGGCTTTCATTATTTCTTCGCGGGTATATTTGTCTTTTGCCGCGTAAGCAATGTTGTTAGCAATTGTGTCATTGAATAAGTGCACTTGTTGTGAGACCACTGCACAGTTCTCACGTAAACTGGATAAGCGGTAATCTTGAATATTGACGCCATCTAGCAAGATTTCCCCTTGGTCAAGGTCGTAAAAACGCGTGACTAAATTGGCAATGGTCGATTTACCAGAGCCAGAACGACCAACTAAGGCGACGGTTTTGCCTTTTTCTACCTCAAACGAGACTTGGCGTAAGGCGGGTTCGCTGCGACCTTCATAGGTAAAGGTGACATTTTTAAAGGTTAGATTTCCTTGTACTTTTTCGCCTTTATAGGTGCCTAAATCTTTTTCTGTGTCTAAATCCAATAAGGCAAATAAGGTTTGACAGGCCGCCATCCCTTTCTGGAATTGTGCATTCACATTGGTTAACGATTTGAGTGGTCTCATCATGGCTAACATGGAAGAAAACACGACAGTGAAAGAGCCTGCACTCAGGTTTTGATCCATGATGCTCGGCACGGTTGCTAAATATAACACGGCTGCCAAGGCGAAAGACGCGATAATTTGGACGATTGGGTTGGAGATGGCATCGGCGGCTGCCATTTTCATGCTTTTCCGACGCATATCATTGCTGACGTGGTTAAAGCGTTCTTCTTCAACGTGTTGTCCGCCAAAAGACAGCACAACTTTGTGCCCTTTTAACATTTGTTCTGCCGCGGTGGTTAATTCCCCCATGGAGTTTTGCATATTTTTGCTTAACTCTCGAAAGCGTTTAGACACGAGGCGAATGAGGACGGCGATAATCGGTCCGATCAGGAATAACACTAAAGACAGTTGCCAGCTGGTATATAGCATGACAACAAACAGTGAAATGATGTAAGCGCCTTCACGTACGATGGTGATTAGGGCGCCTGAAGAAGAGTTGGCGACCATTTCTGAGTCGTAAGTGATACGTGATAATAATTTGCCTGTGGAGTTTTGATCAAAAAAAGGAACTGGCATAAACATCAGATGTTTAAAAATACGGCGACGCATGGTCATCACGACTTTTCCTGATACCCAAGACAAGCAGTAAGAGGACACAAAGTTACTGACACCGCGCAAGAGGATAACCAATACAACAACATATGACATGGTACGTAGGAAAGACGTATCGGCTTTGCCAAACCCTTCATCTAATAAAGGTTTGAGTAATGAAATCAATCCTGCATCGGCGAGTGCGTTAATGACTAATGCAATCGCAGAAACAATGAGCCCCAGTTTGAAAGGGCGAATGGTTGGCCATAAGCGCTTAAATGTTTGTATTGTTGAAAGATCTTTATCTTGCATAAACTTTTCTGTTTGATATGAATTTATGTGCGGCATTGTACCTTTATTTTGTTTCTAAGCCAATTAATCTACGATACCAAGGTGAAAATTCCGTTCTCGCGGTGTGGACTTGGATATGGGATGGGGTGAAGGTCAAGGTGATTTGTCCTGCTTCGGCGGTGTGATAAATTTGGCTGTGGTAATGGGCTAAACGCGCGGTGACGGTGGGATGGGGAAAGTGCCATGGATTCCAACGTGCGCTAGAAATGAGGGCTATATCAGGGTGTGTTTGTCGTAATAAGCGGTGTCCTGTCGAGGTTTTACTGCCATGGTGTCCTACTTGTAGCACATCAATTTTGTTAAGTTGTGAAGCGAAGCGTTTTTCGCTGGCGATGTCGGCATCTCCTGTTAATAACACGTGATATTTTCCATCTGAAAGCAAGAGCACGCAGGAGTCGGTATTTTTTGCTCGCTTGGTGATCTTTTGTGGTGCTAATACGCGAAAAGTGAGCCCTTGCCACTGCCACTGTTTACCCGCGAGGCAGAAAGTGCGGTCTTTTTTGCCATAATTTTGAGTGGATGCGGTAATCAAATGGATATCGGGAGCGTGTTGTAAGATGGTTTTAGCACCGCCTGCGTGATCGTTATCGTCATGACTGATGATGAGGTAATCCAGTTGGATTCCTTGTCGCTGTAAATAAGGCAAAATTTCTGACTGTGCCATGCTCCCGTGACGCCAAGCAGCACCTGTGTCATATAAGACTCCTCGTCCGTTCTTGCTAATCAGCACCGAGAGCCCCTGCCCGACATCTAAGGTTGTGAGGCGCCAATCTGATGTGTGACGGTTTGAGTAAATAATGGTGAGCCAACTGATGAAGATGAAACCAGTTAAGCCAAAATACAGGCTCATTTGTAACGTGCGAGGTAACGTTGGGTTAGCGATAAGGTGAAAACCACGCGTTTGCTTTTTTATTGTGTCAGGAAGCAATAATGTGTGTTGTGTTTGTTGTTTACTACGATATACATACCAGATTGCTGCGAGTAACAGCAGGGCGAATATCGTACTGATGAGCACACTTTGTTGTGCTGAGAGTGACCACCACAGCGGTTGTAAGATGCGTAAAAATAAGGTGATGTCGTGAACTAAATTATCGGCTATCTGCCAAGATGCGAATGCGCCTTGGCTGAAGACAGCAAATAAAATTATCGGTACGAGCAGGACAGTATAAAAAGGCACCGCAACAAGATTCGCCATGACACTACCTATAGACAGTCCTGTAAATAACCCTAATTGGATTGGCGTCAAAAGCCACAATAAGCCCAGTTGAGCATGGAGCAATGCAATCAAGCTGTAGACACGACGCCAAGGGCTTGCTTGAAGGGGGTTGCCACGCCATTGTATTAATGTTAGCGGGAAAATCTGGTACCAGATTATCAGTATGGTCACTGCGCTGACAGACAACCAGAAACTGAGGGATAGGACATTCAGAGGATCGAGTAATAATAATGTGGCGATGACAATTTGCCATAATTGCCAGACTGTGTAATGGTAACGACTCATGCGACACGCGATCACAAGACAAAGCGCAAGACAGGCGCGGGTAGTTGGAATCGAAAAGCCCGCGAGGTAGGCATAGCTTAGGGCTAATAGGATGCCCGCCATTTGTGGTAACCCGGGCGTTATCCAGCGTAATGGCAAGATAAGTTGTAGCAGGCGCATGAGCCCATAGCCTAAACTCATGGCTAATCCGATATGTAATCCTGAAATTGCAAGCAGATGAGCAGTATTGGTTTTTTGATAAATTTGTAAGAGAGGTTGTGCTAGTCCAGCTCTTTCTCCAAAGGCTAACGCCATGAGCAAGCCTTGATACGTTAATCCGTCAGTCTGTTTAGAAACCGTTTGAATCCATTGGTCACGCCAAGTTAATGCTTGCTGTATTTTTACCGCTCTTTTCACTGAGGCGCGTGCGGTGATTCTTTGGGCAAAATACCATCGTTGTCTATCCATTCCGCCGTCATTTAAGCGTGCTGCTAGTGGTTTGAGGGTCAATTCCCCTTGCCAAACTTCGCCACGTTGCAAAGGTTGAGGTAAAGAAGCGTGAAGATAAAGGCGTTGCTCAGGTTGGTTTGCGTCCAATTGGGCGGATGCAATGTAGGTTTGCATGGGGTGTTGATGAATCACTTCAACAATTTTAAAGCGTGTATGGATTTTTTTGGGTAAGTGTACGATAGCGTCCGCCTGTGCTAATAACTGTCGTGCTTGATAATGGGTGTAACCTAAACAGATCATTAGGCATAGTAGAATATGTAAGCTATGGGTTATCCATGAGGCTGTGCACGTTTGGCTGGCAAGATATAGCACACTGACTATGGCGATAGTCAAACAACTTGCAGGCAAAGTGAATAATAACCCATCGGGTAACCAATATAATGATAGCGCACTTATCAACATACATTGTGCCATGCGCTCAAGTGAACCTCTCATTTTCTGTCCAATTTTATGTGTTAAAAAAGAAAGAAAAGCAGGATGTTCTCTTGATGTGTATTTTGTTCACTTCTTGAAATTATTTTGTAACCGAGATCGCAAAAATCAGATTTATTTCAGCAAAATTTGTAATATCTGGTAAATTCATTTGATAATTCAGATGAGTTCTGCTATTTATAACGCTTTTTAAAATGCCTCTCGCCTTTATCGGTCATTTTAAACTAAAAAAATCAACGCCAATGCGTGTGAATAATGATGTCATTTCAACCGTTAAATGAATGGACGATTTTCTATTAGGAGATAAACCAATGTCTAAATCCTCTTTAAGTATATTAGCCCTAGCTGGTGTTGAGCCTTATAAAGAAAAAGTAGGCGAAGAATATATGAATGAGGCGCAAGTGCTTCATTTCAGAAAAATTTTGCAAGCTTGGCGTGATCAGATCGTTGAAGAAGCCAGTCGTACGGTTGCCCATATGCAAGATGAGGCATCAAACTTCCCTGATCCTGCTGATCGTGCTACACAAGAAGAAGAGTTTAGTTTAGAGCTACGTACTCGTGATCGTGAAAGAAAATTAATGAAAAAAATCGAAAATACTTTGAAAAAGCTCGAAACGGGTGACTTTGGCTATTGTGATTCATGCGGAATTGAAATTGGTATTCGTCGTTTAGAAGCAAGACCAACTGCCGATCTTTGCATTGATTGTAAAACGCTTGCTGAGATTCGTGAAAAACAAATGGTTGGTTGATTTTTCTGCTTACCTTAACATAACAAAAAATCTCTTAAAGTGCGGTCATTTTTACCGCACTTTTAACTGGAAAGCTACATCGTTTAATGAGGTCTATTATTTTAAAGTACATTAAAAATCTGTTTAATAAAAAAACAAAAGCCTATTTAACCGAAAGAGAAAAAACAGATTCTACCCAAACACAGTCCGACACTTCGCCATCTGATAAAAGCCTTACTTCCGCTTTTATTCAGCCCAGTGCCCCTACCGAAAAAACCTCTAAATCTGTGCACCATTACGATAAGCATATTATCAAGGCTTCGTTACACGGCATTACTCCAAGAATGATTAATCGTAATGCGTTAAGCGTGGTCGAGAAATTACACCGCCAAGGTTTTGAAGCCTATATTGTTGGGGGGTGCTTGCGGGATTTATTACTCGGTAAACACCCAAAAGATTTTGATGTGGCGACAAATGCGAGACCCGAACAAATTCAAGCCCTTTTCCAACGTCAATGTCGCTTAGTGGGACGCCGTTTCCGTTTAGCACATATTATGTTTGGGCGAGATGTGATCGAAGTCGCTACGTTTCGAGCGAATCATACGGAAAGCCGTAATGAAAATCATGCGAAACAAAGTGAGCAAGGGATGTTACTCCGCGATAATGTGTATGGTACCCTTGAACAAGATGCTGCGCGCCGCGATTTTACTGTCAATGCGCTGTACTATAATCCACAAGACAATACGTTACGTGATTACTTTAATGGGATTGAAGATTTAAAAGCAGGTAAGCTCCGCTTAATTGGTGATCCAGCTACACGTTATCAAGAAGATCCTGTGCGTATGCTACGTTCGATTCGCTTTATGGCGAAGTTGGATATGTTCTTAGAAAAACCAAGCGAACAACCAATTCGCCAACTTGCTCCTTTACTCAAAAATATTCCACCAGCACGTTTATTTGATGAGAGTTTAAAATTATTACAGGCGGGATATGGCGTGAAAACTTATCAGTTATTACGCGAATACGGTTTATTTGAGCAACTTTTCCCTGCATTAATGCCGTATTTTACGCATAACGCCGACAGTTTTGCGGAGCGAATGATTTTAAAAGCCCTGACCTCAACTGATGAGCGAGTAGCAGATAAATTACGGATTAATCCTGCCTTTTTGTTTGCGGCATTTTTCTGGTATCCATTACGTGAGAAAGTGGAAATACTGAAAAATGAAGGTGGACTTAATAATCATGATGCCTATGCTTTAGCAAGTAATGAGTTATTGGATCTCTTTTGTCAGTCACTCGCTGCACCACGTCGTCATACTGCGGTCATTCGAGACATTTGGTTCCTTCAATTACAACTTCTAAAACGGACTGGTCAGTATCCTACTCGTACGATGGAACATCCTAAATTCCGTGCGGCATTTGATTTATTAGTCATGCGCGCTGAAGTTGAAGGGGGCGAAGCAATCGAGCTTGCAACATGGTGGCATGAATATCAATTTAGTAATGTGGAGCAACGTGATGTTCTGGTGCAAGAACAACAACGCCTGCATCCTAAACCGAAGAAAAAATATTACCGTGCCAGAAAACGCCATAAACCAAAACCGTTGGCATGATGAAGAGGTCAATCGATGAACATCACTTATATTGCGTTGGGAAGTAATTTGAATACGCCTGTTGCTCAGTTACAAGCGGCATTAGAGGCATTAGATGCACTCCCTGAAACGCAAGTCATGAAAGTGAGTTCCTTTTATCAAAGCAAGCCGCTCGGTCCACAAGATCAACCCGACTATGTGAATGCGGTGGCTTGTTTACATACTTGCCTCTCTCCCCTCGCGCTTTTGGATCATTTACAACAGATTGAACAAACGCAAGGGCGTGTACGATTACGCCGTTGGGGTGAGCGTACACTGGATTTGGATATCTTGTTGTATGAGAATGAGGTGATGCAAACCCCACGCCTGACATTGCCTCATTATGATATGACAAATAGGGAGTTTGTGATTGTCCCGTTATTTGAAATTGCTCCGACTTTAACGCTGCCCAATGGGGTAAAATTGAGCGAGTTATATCCACAATTTGCTCAACATGAGATGAATATTGTGTCTACTGCGTCACGTTAATCTCCTGCTAGCCCTGCGCGAATTTTGTGTTCAAATAGGGTGTAATCCACTAAAAATGCGTCATGACCATAATCTGATAAACATTCGTAATAGTGTAAATTGACGCCACATTCTTCCAATAACGCTTTGCTTTTGTGTAACTCTGCGAGCTTAAATAATTGATCATTTTCGACTGCGACCAGTGTATAGCGTGCTTTAATGCGCGAAAGTGCGGTATGCATATTGTCGTAATTCAAACTCGGATCGTATAGATCTAAAGCTCGCAAGAGATGAAGATAGCTATTCGCATCAAAGCGCCCTAAAAATTTTTTTCCTTGATAACTGAGGTAAGATTCCACTTGAAAATAGTCACCCCAAAATTGTGCATCAGACTTGATGGCGCGCCCAAATGCTTTGGTTAATTGTAAATCGGTTCGATACGTGAGCATGCCTAACATACGAGCAATCGCCAGTCCTTGTTCTGGTGGCTGATGTTCATAATAGTCACCGCCATTGAAATTGGGATCATTCATCACCGCTTGACGCATCACGTGGTTAAAACCAATTGCTTCGGCACTAAACAGTAATGAGGAACATAAATTGACGACATTATCAACAAAATCAGGATAATCAATTGCCCATTGTGTTGCCTGCATACCACCAAATGAGCCACCGATCACGGCATGTAAATGAGGGATCTCAAGAAAATCAAGCAGCGCTTTTTGTAGCTTCACGATATCTTGTACTACAATATTGGGAAATTGACTGCCATAAGGTTTGTTATTTTCAGGGTGGGGAGAAGCGGGACCTGTTGTCCCTTTACAGCCCCCGAGTACATTAGAACAAATAAAAAAATAACGGGACGTATCGAGTGCTAACCCTTCGCCCATAAAACTTTGCCACCATCCCGCTTGTGATTCATCTGCAAAATAGGGCTCTGCATCGCCAGTTAAAGCATGGCAAATTAAGACAGCATTATTTTTCTCTGCATTTAATTGTCCATACGTTTGATAGGCAATATCAAGATGCGTCAGTTTTCCACCTAAATTGAGATCAAATGCGTCTTCTGTGAAAAGTCGTACTGTTTGTGCTGCCATGCCACCCGCCCGTGTTGTTTTGTTTTTATTCTTGTTATCGTGGTTTATTATTAAAAATAGACATCTAAACGTCTTTACGTACAAATCTACTAAAATTCAGCTTGCACTTCAACTCTTTTTTCATTATGGTGAAGCTCAGTTCTCATCTCATCATAATAGCTTCAACATGACTCGGATTTTTGCGTTTTTCAAACTTGCCTTTTGCAAACGGTTGATTCGTTATGTAGTGATGAGCCTATCCTCTTTTGCGGTGATCTTATTGCTGATTGATCAAGCCATCAGTCTTTCTGTGCAAAAACATATTTATACTGATGTCAACACATTACCTTATCGACCTTATGGTCTGGTGTTAGGTACATCAAAATATTTTGACAAAAATACCCTTAATCTTTTTTATCATAATCGTTTACTGTCTGCTTATGAGGCTTTTTCTGCACATAAAGTGGATTATTTACTGTTAAGTGGCGACAACCGTACCCATCAATATAATGAGCCACGCAGTATGTTTAAAGATTTACGTAAAATGGGGCTGCCACAAGAATTTATGTATATGGATTTTGCTGGGTTTCGGACTTTAGATTCGGTGATCAGAGCAAAACAGGTGTTTAATGCGCATTCGTTTACGATTATTACGCAAAAATTTCACTGTGAACGTGCTTTGTTTATTGCTCAATATTACGATATTGATGCGATTTGCTTTGCGGCAGAATACCCACATGGGCATTATTTTGTTCGCTTTCGGGAATTCTTTGCGCGTATTGTTGCCATTGTTGATTTATTAATGGAAAAAGAACCGCACTTTTTAGGAGAGCCCGAACCGCTTCCTCCCCCCGTCACGGTTCCTATCGTCGAGTTGGACAGCAAAAAGGACACTCCTTAGCGCTCAGTCTAGGTTTCAATAATCTGCCTTACCATGACTTGTTCCTGTGCTGCTGTCAATTTCGGTTTAGACATGACTTTAGCCAAAACACGCGCTAAGAGTGCTTGCGCAATGTGGTCATGATTTTGTACACAGCAAATGACTTTATTTTCTAATAAATCTAACATTTCATGGTGTCCGAAAGTCGCAATAACAAGTTGTTCTGGAATACCATGATAACGTTCAATTAAAACTTGAAATATGCCTTGTAATAAAGTCAATGATGTCACAAACATTACTTCTGGCAAGGGATTATGCTCTAACCATTGTGCAAATACCTCGGCACTTGCTGCTTTATCAAATTGCGTGGCATATAAGTAAGTGACATCGGTTAACGCGGGTTCACAGGCTGCGCGAAAGCCTTTCTCTCGCTTATGGCTGATATAAAAATCAGGCAGTGCACTCAGAAATAAGGTGCGTTTATGTCCATGTTGTTCAATTAAACGCTGTGCTAAACGATACGCATCACCTTCATCATCTGTTAATAAACGGTCTTCGTTCAAGTTTAATGGGCGATCAAACCCCACGACAGGAATGGTTGCCATTCGTTGATAAAAGTCGGTGTCTGGTGGTAACGCAGTAGAGACAATGAGCGCGTCAATTTGGCGTTGAAATAAATGTTTTGCACAACTGATTTCTGTCTCTGCATTATCATTTGAGCAGGCAATTAAAAGTTGATAGCCTTTTTCACGAAATCCTGCTTCTAAGCGGCGAGCAATTTTGGCATAGCTGATATTTTCAAAATCAGGCACAATTAATCCGATAGTATGGCTTTTGCCTGCCCGAAGACCTGCTGCCATTGCATTCGGTTTAAAATCGTATTTTTTAATCAGCTCTTCCACTCTTTGGATGGTTTTGTCACTGACGCGGTACGTTTTGGCTTTTCCATTGACCACATAACTGGCTGTCGTGCGCGAAACGCCAGCCAATCTGGCAAGCTCATCTAATTTCACATTTACTCCTTAAAATGCCAAACACTTTCCTGATAAGCTTTAATTTGCTCGATAAAATGAACGAAAAATAAAAGAAGTCCGTAAAAGAATTAATGTTTCGTTGGGGAAAAATTATATCGTTAATTTTTTAAAATCACAAAAAACAAACTGATTATTTTTGATCCGCTTAACAAAATAAAAAAGTGCGCCGAAATTTATCAGATATCCAGCGCACGTTATCGTTACAGACCGATTGTTATAAACAGTTTTTTTCTCCACGAGACAAACTGATCAATCCAGAGCGTACGATTTCAATGATGCTGGTTTCATCTTTGACTGCTTGAATAAACGCATCCAATTTATCTTTGGTTCCCGTGAGTTGAATCGTATATGATTTCGTCGTGACATCAACAATTTGTCCACGATAAATATCGGCGAGGCGTTTTAGTTCATCACGAGACGCCCCCTGTGCTCTCACTTTTATCAATAACACTTCTCGCTCAACATGATCACAATCGCTTAAACTAATCACTTTAAACACATCCACAAGTTTATGCAGTTGTTTCTCAATTTGTTCCAGAACTTGTTCATCGCCGTAAGCTTCAATCGTCATACGTGACAACGTGGGATCGTCTGTTGGTGCTACGGTCAAACTTTCAATATTAAAAGCACGTTGAGAAAATAAGCCGACGACACGTGATAATGCACCGGATTCATTTTCTAATAAAACAGATAAAATTCTACGCATGGTTATTCTCCGGTTTAGTTAAAATCATTTCATTCATCGCACCGCCTCGTACTTGCATTGGGTAAACATGCTCAGTGGCATCCACATTAATATCGACAAAAACCAACCGCTCTTTTAATGAGAAAGCATAGGTTAATTTTTCTTCTAATTCATCTGGCGTATTAATTTGAATCCCGACATGTCCATAAGCTTCGGCTAATTTCACAAAATCAGGCAATGAGTTCATATAAGATTGAGAATGACGACCAGAATAAATTAAATCTTGCCATTGTTTTACCATGCCTAAAAAACGGTTATTTAAACTAATAATTACAATTGGAATCTCGTATTGCTGTGCCGTTGATAATTCTTGAATATTCATTTGAATACTGCCATCCCCCGTTACACATACTACTGTTGCATCAGGATAAGCTAATTTCACGCCTAAGGCGGCTGGCAAGCCAAATCCCATCGTACCTAACCCACCAGAATTAATCCAACGGCGAGGCTGATTAAAAGGATAATGTAATGCGGCAAACATTTGATGTTGTCCTACATCGGATGCAACATACGCCTCACCTCGCGTTAAGCGATATACCACTTCCATCACTTGCTGCGGTTTAATCACGGTACTATTTCGGTCAAAAGACAAGCATTTCACGGCTTTCCATGCTTCAATTTGTTGCCACCACTCTTCAAGTGAGGTTTGAGATTTGACTAATCCCTCTTCTTCCAGCAAAGCTAAAAATTCATTTAACACATTTTCTGCACTTCCGACGATTGGAATCGTAGCTTGGACATTTTTTGAAATAGAAGTCGGATCAATATCAATATGAATGACATTGGCATTTGGGCAATATTTTGCCAAGTTATTCGTTGTACGGTCATCAAAACGCACGCCAATCCCTAAGATGAGATCACTGTGATGCATTGCATTATTGGCTTCATAGGTTCCGTGCATACCTAACATCCCTAAAAATTGTTTATCTGAACTTGGGTAAGCCCCTAAGCCCATTAATGAGGATGTCACAGGTAAATGTAATGCACGCGCAAATTGCGTCAATTTGTCACTGCAATTTGCTGTTACAGCCCCACCGCCAACAAAGAGTACGGGTTTTTTCGCCACTAAAAGCGCTTTCAAGGCTTTTTTAATTTGTCCTTTGTGTCCCTGTGTAGTCGGGTTATAAGAACGCAACTCAACTTTTTCGGGATAGTGGTAAGTAAATTTATTCGCAGGATTCACGACATCTTTAGGCAAGTCGATCACCACCGGTCCTGGACGCCCTGTTGATGCAATGTAGAATGCTTTTTTAATTGTTTCTGGGATTTCCTCGGCAGATTTAACCAAAAAGCTGTGTTTTACGACAGGACGAGAAATCCCCACCATATCGCATTCTTGGAAGGCATCGCTACCAATTAAGCCCGACATCACTTGTCCAGATAACACGACCATCGGAATGGAATCCATATAGGCCGTGGCAATTCCTGTAATGGTATTCGTTGCACCAGGACCAGATGTGACTAAAACACAACCTACTTTTCCTGTCGCTCTGGCGTATCCATCTGCCATATGCACTGCGGCTTGCTCATGACGCACTAAAATATGTTCAATCCCCCCTAACGTATGTATGGCATCATAAATATCTAAGACGGATCCGCCTGGATAGCCGAACAAAAATTCAACCCCTTCATCCCTCAAGGATTGCACTACCATTTCTGCGCCTGATAACTTTTTCATTTTCACCTCTCAAATTAGCTGCCTGTTATGACATGCTTTTATCGTTTGTCTGATGCTGTAGTCATTCTATTAAGCACTTACATGAGATATGTTTTACTGAAAAGTACAATTTTTGTCTATGTTTTTTTACACGCCAAAATGTGCCAAATATCACCTTTAAACAGAATTTAAAACTAATAAAGAAGAATAAATTGGCATTAAATAAAGAAATGAATAGAAAACAAATAAAAAATGCGGCAATTGCCGCATTTTGTAAAATAAGAAAAAATTTTGTATTTTGTATTATTTGTGATCGTTATCACATTTTAATTGCGTTTAAAAATCAGCACTAATACAGCTAATAACCCACCCGTTGTAACAAAGCCTAATACGCCAGATTGGGTGAAGCCAAGTACTAAATAGCCAACAAATGATGCGAAAGCGATTAAGATTGCATAAGGTAACTGTGTCGTCACATGATCAATATGATTACATTTTGCACCTGTTGAAGATAAGATGGTCGTATCTGATATTGGTGAACAGTGGTCTCCGCATACTGCCCCCGCCATCACTGCAGAGAGACAAGGCAACATTAATTCTGGAGCCGCATTCGCCGCAATCGCCGCCGCAATCGGTAACATGATACCGAATGTTCCCCAACTGGTTCCCGTTGAGAACGCCATGACCGCTGTCAAAATGAAAAGTAAGGCAGGTAAAATCGCAACAGGTAAATTATCAGAGACTAATGAAGATAAATACACCCCTGTTTTCACATCACCAACAACATTATTGATTGTCCAAGCAAACAATAAAATTAACACGGCGCCTAACATAGATTTAATCCCAACCCCCCACGCTGTTACATATTCGCTCATGTTAACTTGGCGGTCTAAAATGATGCAAAGTGTAGAAACCATAACTGCACTGATACCGCCAACAACTAGCGAAATTCCAACCGTCGTATTTTCAAAGGCACCTAGTACATCAAAGGGTTTGCCGTCTGCTGCCAGTGCTTCATAGCCTGTGTACATCATCATGCCAACTGTGGCTAAGATCAGAACAGCAATTGGTAAAATTAAATTACGTACATGTCCCTGTACACCTGTTTGTTCTTCTTCAACAGTCTCAGGACATTCTAATGCCTCTTTCTCATGGCGTGCCATGGAGCCGATATCAAAGGCGTAATAAGATACAAAAAATACCATTAAAATAGAGAAAATCGCATAAAAGTTCATTGCGCTCATGGTCATAAATGCACCAATTGGCGAGTATTCTGTAATGGAGTATGTCGCCAATAAGCCTGCGATCAAGGTAATAATGTAGGCTCCCCAGCTAGATACGGGCATTAACACACACATTGGCGCAGCCGTTGAGTCAAGAATATAAGCGAGTTTTGCGCGAGAAACTTTAAATTTATCTGTGACAGGACTGGCAATCGCACCGACCGCTAAACTGTGGAAATAATCATCAATAAAAGTGACAAACACTAGAGACGCGGCTAATAATTTTGCACCTCGTCTACCTTTAATACGTTTTTGTGCCCATTCAGCAAACGCACGGTTGCTCCCAGAAACGGTTAATAATGCGGTTAATACGCCAAGTAAAAATAAGAATAAGACGATATTAATATTGTTTGAATTCAATTCCCCCTCACTGTACGCCAAGGAGGTGACATTATTTTTTAAATAAAGAAATGTGTTAGCGAAATTAAAATCTGCCAACATTAATGAACCAAAAATAATCCCGATGCTCAATGATAAAATAACACGACGAGTCACAATGGCTAAGAGCAATGCCAAAATAGGCGGCACAACAGACCAAACGGACGTCGAATAATCAATAAGTTCCATAATTTTTTTACCTTATAATAAAGGGATAACCACTGAGTGAGTATAGAGATGATCTAAAAGGCAGGTAAATATAATTAAGACCTAACCTAACCAGTAGCGCTCCATAGTTTAATAAAGACTATGACAATGACGTTCCTTTCGAAGACGCCACCAACCAATTAAAATGACTCTTAATTGATTTCGGCGGTCACTCCTTTCCTTTTTCCTCATCGTTATCCACTCAGAAAAAATACTTATAGTGATCGCACCTCTACATAAGTAGGATGTGAATAAGACTACAATAAAAAATGACACTTGCCAAGATCGCCTCAAGAATATTTTCGACTTATTTATAGACTTTTTAGGATGAAAAAATTGGTTTTAAAATATTCTATATACAGGGCATTTACCTAGAATAGTATTTACTATATGATTCTTATCGTTAGGTGATATTTTTTTATACCACCTACTTTTTATATGATATAGAGGAACAAGTATGAATGATTTATTAAAAACGTTAAGCAATGTTCGTCGTCTGCGTGTATTAGCACGTGAAACGAATTTAGAACAACTTGAAATCGCCCTACAAAAGTTCTCTCTTGTCGTTGAAGAAAAACGTGAAGCTGAACAAAAAGCAGAACGTGAGGCAGCAGAGCGCCAAGCAAGAATTGCAAAATTGAAGGAATCATTAAAGCAAGAAGGAATCACCGCAGCAGAACTCGCAATATTACTCGGTCAAGAGTCGCCTGTTCAACGCAAAAAAAGAGAACCTCGCCCAGCCAAATATCAATATACTGATGAAAATGGCGAAGTAAAAACCTGGACTGGTCAAGGCAGAACGCCAAAAATGATTCAAAAGGCATTAGATACAGGAAAATCACTCAGTTCATTCGAAATTTAATTTTTCCCTCGTATCTTAAAACCCATTCCTTAATGGGTTTTTATTTTTTTATCACTTTAAATACATTGTGAACACTATGATTGAAAATAAAATATTATTAACTGATTGCCCTGATGATAAAGGCTTAATCGCTAAAATCACAAATATTTGTTATAAACACCAACTGAATATTATTCATAATAATGAATTCGTTGATTTTGAAACCAAACATTTCTTTATGCGTACTGAATTACAGGGGATTTTTAATGAAGAGATGTTGCTTGCCGATCTGAAATTTAGTTTGCCAGAAGGCACCAATTGCCGATTAATTAGTACAAAACGTAAACGTATCGTTATTTTAGTCACCAAAGAAGCACATTGTTTAGGCGATATTTTAATGAAAAACTATTACGGCGGCTTAGATGTGGAAATTGCTGCTGTCATTGGTAATCATGATACATTAAGAACCTTGGTGGAACGCTTTGATATTCCTTTCCATCATATTAGTCACGAAAAATTAACACGTGTAGAACACGATCAGCGTTTAGCGGAAAAAATTGATGACTATGCACCAGATTATATTGTTTTAGCAAAATATATGCGTGTATTAAACCCTGAATTCGTCGGACGTTATCCAAATCGCGTCATTAATATTCACCACTCATTCTTACCTGCATTTATTGGCGCAAAACCTTATCATCAAGCTTATGAACGTGGGGTGAAAATTATTGGTGCGACAGCACATTTCATTAATAATGAATTAGATCAAGGTCCGATCATTATGCAAAATGTGATCAATGTTGATCACACTTATAATGCAGAAGCGATGATGCGTGCTGGTCGCGATGTGGAAAAAACGGTATTAAGCCGTGCTTTAGATCTCGCACTGCATGATCGCATTTTTGTGTATAAAAACAAAACAATTGTGCTATAAGTGCGGTCTATTTTGTTCACATTTTAGCGAAAAAAATAGCGTGAACCCTCACGCTATTTTTTATTTTATCTTGCTTAGTTGGCTTTCCACTCACCATTTACTGCCGTACCGATGACCTTAAAATCATGTGTAAAAGCGGTTAAGTTTGCGACTTTACCCACTTCAATTGAACCTAAACGATCGTCTACGCCAATTGCTTTGGCTGGGTAGTAGTTACACATACGTAAGGTTTCATCAAGCGGAATCCCGACTTCTTGCACGGCATTTTTAACTGATTCAATCATAGTCACTGCAGAACCGCCTAATGTTCCATTGGCATCGTAGCACTTACCATCACGGACATAAACCGTTTTGCCGACAAAGACAAAAGACTCAATATTTGCCCCTGCTGCCGCCGTTGCATCCGTTACAATACACAATTTTTTACCTTTAATACGTTTATCAATACGGATGTTGCCGTAATCAACATGTAAACCATCAATGATGATGCCAGTATAGATATCTGAATCTAACACAGCCCCCACTACGCCCATCGCACGTCCTGAACTGATTGGTGACATAGCATTATGTAGATGAGTAGCAAAGCTCGCGCCTTTTTCAATCGCGGCTTTAGCAACATCATAGGTTGCGTTAGAGTGACCTAATGACACAATAATCCCTTTTTCAACAAAGTCAGGAATATACTGTGCGGTTGGGTTTTCCGCCGCGAGCGTGAGTTTCGTGATCACATCAGCATTATCGCATAAGAATGCTTTCATCTCGGGGCTGATTGCACGAATATATTCTTCGCGGTGTACCCCTTTTTTCTCGACGCTTAAATAGGGTCCTTCAAGGTGTAAACCTAAGGCTTGATTTTGATATTTGGTCAAATAATCACGCATCACCTTGACCGCCTCTTTCATCCCTTCGTCTGGCGAGGTAATAAACGTTGGTAAATAGCTTGTCGTACCTGATTTTAAGTTGGTTTCTTGCATGATTTCTAAGGTTCTGACGTTAATTTCTTCATTAAACATCACGCCACCACAGCCATTTAATTGTAGATCAATAAATCCCGCGGTGAGATTATTTCCTTGTAAATCAATGGTTTTCATATCTTTTGGTAATTGTTCAACAGGTACAATGGCATGAATTTTATCACCATCTACGACAACAGCTTTACCATAGATTACGTCTTGTGCAGTATAAATAACCGCATTAATTAACGCATACATTGTTGTTCTCCTTATTTCACACTATTAATGGCACGGGCTTCTAATTCTGTGAAATACTTCACTGTTTTCACTTTGAGTTCTTGTGTTGAAGGTTCATCACAAACAATGATTGCTTTACGGTGCATTTGCAGTGCACTCACTGTCCATAAATGATTAATGCTCCCTTCCACTGCAGCTTGTAGTGCCAGCGCTTTGTTATACCCCGTGACTAAAATCATCACTTCTTCAGCATCCAGTAATGTGCCAACGCCGATAGTTAAAGAATATTTTGGGACGTTATTCACATCATTATCAAAAAAGCGTGAATTTGCGATGAGGGTGTCTTGTGTAAGCGTTTTTATACGAGTGCGAGAAGAAAGCGATGAGGCAGGTTCGTTAAACGCAATATGTCCATCTACTCCCACTCCTCCCATAAAGAGATGAATCTTACCGTAAGACTTAATTTTGTCCTCATAGCGTTGACACTCTGCTTCATGATCGTCGGTATTGCCATCTAAAATATTGATATTTTTTTCTTGAATATCAATATGATCGAAAAAGTTTCTATACATAAATGCGTGATAACTTTCTGGATGCTCTTTTGGTAGCCCAACATACTCATCCATATTAAATGTCACCACATGTTTAAAGCTCACTTCACCCGCTTTATTTAACGCAATTAATTCTTGGTAAGTTTTTAATGGTGTCCCACCTGTTGGTAGACCTAATACAAACGGGCGGTCTTCTGTAGGCTGAAAGTGATTAATGCGATCAACGATATAACGGGCAGACCATTTTGCGACTTGTTCAGCATTGTGTAATGGAATTAAACGCATGACTTATTACCTCTTTTGTATGTAAATTTGTATGTAAAACAACGCATAAAGAAAGTTTTTCACTCGCTGTTAACAATTTGACTAGAAGACATCAAATTATTATCAAAATATGGAGTTTTATTTTTTTGCATTATAAAATAAGTTATTTTAAATAGCTAATAGAAAGTGATCTGACTAGAATATTTAGTGATGAAAATCACAAAAATCAGAGTTTTAATTTGCAATAGAAATTTATCGGCATATAGTTACAGCAATTGAGAAAACGTTTACGATCTTCTCAATACTATCCAAATAAAAAAATAAAAGGAGTTCCTATGAGTGTGCTAAGTTACTTACAAAGAATTGGGCAGGCATTAATGGTTCCTGTTGCCGCCTTGCCTGCAGCGGCGATTTTAATGGGGATTGGTTACTGGATTGATCCGAATGGTTGGGGTGGCGAAAGCCAATTAGCCGCATTCTTGATCAAGTCTGGTGCCGCGATTATTGATAACATGGCGATACTGTTTGCGGTGGGTGTCGCATTTGGTATGTCAAAAGATAAACATGGTTCTGCCGCACTTTCTGGTTTAGTCGGTTTTTTAGTGGTGACCACCCTGCTTTCTCCTGGTGCTGTTGCTCAATTACAAGGTATTGCTGCAGACCAAGTGCCTGCTGCGTTTGGTAAAATCAATAACCAATTTATTGGTATTTTAGTTGGTGTCATTTCAGCAGAACTCTATAATCGTTTCCACCAAGTTGAATTACCGCCTGCATTAGCGTTCTTTAGTGGTAAACGTTTAGTTCCAATCGTGACGTCTGTTGTGATGATCATTGTGTCTTTCATTTTAATGTACTTATGGCCAGTGATCTTCAACGGTTTAGTAGGCTTTGGTAAATCCATCACAGATATCGGGGCGACAGGTGCGGGTATCTATGGTTTCTTAAACCGCTTATTAATCCCAGTTGGTTTACACCATGCACTAAACTCTGTGTTCTGGTTCAACGTTGCAGGTATCAATGATATCCCTAACTTCTTAGGCGGTGCGCAATCTCTTGCAAATGGTACGGCTGTACTAGGTGTGACTGGTATGTACCAAGCAGGTTTCTTCCCTGTAATGATGTTTGGTTTACCTGCGGCAGCATTAGCTATTTATCACAGCGCTAAACCAGCGAAAAAAGCACAAGTTGCGTCATTAATGATTGCGGCTTCATTAGCTTCATTCTTTACAGGGGTCACTGAGCCATTAGAGTTCGCGTTCATGTTCGTTGCACCAGTGCTTTATGTGATTCACGCGTTATTAACAGGTTTATCTGTCTTCATTGCTGCTTCAATGCAATGGATGGCAGGATTCGGTTTCAGTGCTGGTTTTGTTGATATGGTTTTATCTTCACAAAACCCACTTGCAACACAATGGTATATGCTATTAGTACAAGGTCTTGTGTTTGCAGTGATTTACTATGTCATCTTCCGTGCCGCAATCAAAGCATTCAACTTAAAAACGCCTGGTCGTGAAGACGATGAAGTGAGCGTTGAAGTGAAAAAAGATGCTTCTCGTGAAGAACGTGCTGCTAACTTTATTGTTGCATTAGGGGGGAAAGATAATTTCCAAACTATCGACGCTTGTATCACACGCTTACGTTTAGTGCTCAATGATCGTAATAAAGTGAATGAAGAACAATTAAAAGCACTGGGCTCAAAAGGTAATGTCAAATTAGGTGACAATGGGTTACAAGTGATCCTTGGACCAGAAGCTGAACTTGTTGCCGATGCGATTAAACAACAAGTCAAAATGTAATCTTTTATTTACTTAAGCGTTAACAAAAAACACACTCAGATTTGAGTGTGTTTTTTTATAGCTAAATACGAAAGGTCATCTTTTTATGGTGGGGAAAACAGATCGCCTCCCCCTATATCTGTAAAATTTTTTAGCGATAGACCGCTCTTTACATAATATTAATCTTCTGCACGATAACGGTTTTCTTCCGTTTCTGGTTCTAAATCTAATTTCGCCATTAATAATTGGTCGCCATCTTCTTCTGGATTGCCCGTGACTAACAATTTATCGCCATAGAAAATGGAATTTGCGCCCGCCATAAAGCACATTGCTTGCATTTCTTCAGACATTCCTTGACGACCCGCGGATAATCGCACATAGCTTTTTGGCATAGTAATGCGAGCAACCGCAATCGTACGTACAAATTCTGTCCAGTCTAATTCTGCTGCTTCTGCTAATGGCGTGCCTTCCACTTTCACTAATTGGTTAATGGGTACCGATTCTGGTTGTGGATCTAAATTTGCAAGGCTTGCGATTAAACCCGCACGCTCTTTACGGGTTTCGTTCATACCGACGATCCCACCACAACATACTTTTAAGCCCGCTTTGCGCACTTTGCCTAAGGTGTTGATACGGTCATCAAACTGGCGAGTACCAATCACATTGTGATAATGCTCTGGAGCGGTATCTAAGTTATGGTTGTAATAATCTAAACCCGCCTCTTTCAACTCTTCCGCCATACCGTCTTGTAATAACCCAAAAGTTCCACACGTTTCTAAACCTAGGGCTTTTACTGCTTTGATAATTTCAGTAATTTTCGCCACATCTTTTGGTTTTGGACCACGCCAAGCTGCGCCCATACAAAAACGCCCTGCGCCACGTGCTTTGGCAATTTTCGCTTTCTCGACAATCTCATCAATTTCTAATAATTGCTGATTTTGTACGCCTGTTTGATAACGAGCAGACTGCGGACAATAACCACAATCTTCAGGGCAACCACCCGTTTTAATCGACATTAAAGTCGATAATTGAATCGCTTTTGGATTAAAGTGTTCACGATGCACTTGCGCTGCACGATAGACTAAATCCAAAAAGGGCGTTTCAAATAACGCTTCCACTTTACATACAGACCAATATTCCAAAGAAGGATGTGGGGTTAGGGTTTTTACTTGAAAAGATGTTGCTATTGTCATAGTTGTTTTCCGTTTTTTTATACCGCAAAAGTGCGGTCTATTTTCCATTAAAACTGTGAATTTCAAAGAGATAAATCACTGATCCTACCATTCTCAATTTGAATGATACGATCCACTTTATCTTTCACTTCACTTAACTGATGTGTCACCATCAACAAAGTCAATTTTTTGTCGTCACATAACGTCAAAAGTAAATTCAACATTTCAGCACGCAATTCAGGATCGAGTGCAGAAAAAGGCTCATCTAATAATAAAATCGGTTTATCGCGTAATAAACAACGTGCCAATGCCACACGTTGTTTTTGTCCACCTGATAAATTTTTTGGCGATTGGGCTAATAATTTGCCTAACCCCACGGCATTTGCCACTTGCTCCACTTGTTGTGTTTCAAGTGCAGTCAATTTTAAGCTAGGTTTTAACCCCAAAGCGATATTTTGCGCCACAGTTAAATGCGTAAATAAATTATTTTCTTGAAATAACATGGATACAGGGCGTTGATGTGGCAAGGTGTCGGTATGATTTTCATCGTTTAACCAAATCTCACCTTGTGCGGCAAATTCAAAGCCCGCCAATAAATTCAATAAGGTGCTTTTGCCCGAGCCACTTGCGCCCACAATGGCGACTTTTTGTTGAGCTGGAACAGACAAATCAAACCAGAAATCTGCATTTTTATATTGAAAATGAACTTGTTCTAATTTAATCATTGTTCTCTTCCTTTTGTCGCTCAATCACCACAAAGATCAACATACATAACATCAACAGAATAAACGCCGTGACTGAGGCTTCTTGGCTACGATAATGCCCAAGTTGCTGATACAGCAAATGAGGCAATGACGTAAAATCTTGGCTACCAAATAACGCAATCGCCGTAAAATCACCGAGCGATAATGCACAAGCTAATGCAAAGGCATATTGTATTGGGGCACGTAACTGATTCCACTCAATTAACTTAACACGCTGCCAGCCTTGAATATTCAAAGACTCACATAATTTTTCATAATAAATCATATTGTTATACATTGGCACCGCTAAAATGCGTAATACAAAAGGCATTGCCATCAAGGCGTTACAGCATACCACAACTGCAAAAAGGTGTAATGTTGAAAAATCAACCTCACGCAGCTGAATAAATAACCCTATCGCTAATACCAGTGTAGGAATGGCGAGAATCATCGTCCCAATACTCAGAATACTTTGAGATAATACGGGATAATGTAACCAAGCCAAGCGCCTTGCTAATAACAATAATGCAACGGACATCAACACCGCCAGTAATGCCGATGTTGGCGCAATCACAAACGAAAAGCCTAATGCACGCCAAAGTTGTTCACTTGCCCATAAGCTGAAAAACTTGCCTGAAAAAAAGGCGGAAACCAACGTGTTAAACAAAGGCAACAACACAAACAAACTTGCCACAACAATCAAAAAAATTTGCCAGATTTGCACCGCACTTGATTGTTTGTCTTGCCAATAATTTTTGTTATGCAACACGGTGGCAGGCGCTTTGCCCCACAAGCTACTTAACGTAAATAACGCAAAGCAAATCACAAACTGCAACAACGCAAATAATGCGGCTTTCGGTAAATCAAATTCAAATAAAATCGCTT
This sequence comes from Pasteurella sp. P03HT, assembly GCF_054052285.1. Classification (NCBI taxonomy): domain Bacteria; kingdom Pseudomonadati; phylum Pseudomonadota; class Gammaproteobacteria; order Pasteurellales; family Pasteurellaceae; genus Pasteurella; species Pasteurella sp. P03HT. The sequence goes on along the minus strand of NZ_JBSIUM010000005.1, from coordinate 129,270 downwards.
GATAAATAGCCACTTCTAAAGTGGTATATTTCGGTCCACCACCTAAGGTTAACACGATCGCAAAGCTCGTGAAACAAAGCATAAAAATTAAGGTGAAAACAGAAAAAACTTGCTGGCGTAAATAAGGCAATTCAATCAAGCGGATAAATTGCCAACCACGTAAATTCAGTTGTGCTGCAAGCTGGCGCTGTTGAACAGGAATGCTTTGCAAACTTTGTAAAAACATTTTGCAAGCCAGTGGAATATTAAAGAAAAGATGCGCGATTAAAATACCAGTTAAGCCGTAAATATTGGGTGTCCAATCGCTTCCGAAAAATGTACTGATTTTTGCTAACCAACCTGAACCACCATACACGCCAAGCAAACCAAAAATTGCCACCAAAGACGGTAAAACAAAGGTGAGAGAGAATAATTTAAGAATAAATCGCTTGCCTTTGAAGTGTTGATAAAAAAAGGCGCGAGCCACAAGAAAACCAAAGAAAACGGATAATAACGCAGACAAAAACGCTTGCCACAAGCTAAAGGTTAAAACGTGATGCAAATACTGATCACTGACAAGCTGTTGCCAGCCATAATCCCCTTGTGCAGAAAAAAGTGAAAATAAGGCACTGCCGCAAAATAGCAGCAAAAATGCAATTACAAAAATTCCGCCCACGTAATGCGATGGGCGGAACGTCTGATGGAAAAAACGCATTGGCATTATTACAACATTACTTTGTTAATGTTGCCTGCCATACTGCAATCCAGTTTTTAAGCTGTTCTGCGGTCACTTTGCTAGTATCTAACACTTTTTCTTTCAATTGTTTTTCTTTTAACGCATCAAAGTGCGGTTCAATTTTGCCATTAATCACAGGCAACATCACATTGCTGGTCACTAAATGCTGTTGTGCTTCTGGTTGCACTAAAAAGCTTAAGAAATGATCGGCACAAGCATTTTTACGATCAATCACTTTTGCCGCAGTTTCAACTTGTAACACGCCACCCTCGGCAAATTCAGTCGCCACGTATTGATCTTTTTGCTCAAACACTAGGTGATACAATGGCGATGTGCTGTAACTTACCACGAAATCCGCTTCGCCTTTTAAGAATGCACCGTAAGTATCAGACCAACCTTTACCCACAGTAACAGTATGTTTCGCTAACGATTTCCACGCATTTTCTACTTCATTTTGCGGATACACGCTGTTCATCCAAATCAATAAACCACGTCCAACGCTACTGGTGCGTGGATCTTGATAAATTACTTTCAAATCTTGGCGTTCAACTAATTCTTTTAAACTTTTTGGTGGATTTTGTACTTTCGTTTTGTCGTAAATAAAGGCGAATTGTCCAAAATCATAAGGCAGGAAAGTTTGATTTTTCCATTCAATTGGCAGTGAAAGTTGCGCTAAATCCACATTATTTTTTGTAAATAAACCGCTCTTTTCCGCTTCTTCTAATGCATAGTTATCAAGACCAACAACCACATCTGCTTTTGTTTTTTTGCCTTCTAAGCGTAAACGGTTGAACATTGTGCCTGAGTCACCGAATGCAGTGAAATTCACTTGGCATTGTGGATGCGCTTTTTCGAATGCGGCTTTCACTTTTGGACCTGCGCCCCAATCTGACGTAAATGAATCATAAGTATAGACATTCACTGCTTGGCTTTGTGCAAATACAGAAACAGAAAAAGTGGAAAGTGCGGTTAACAATAAAGACGTTTTTAATTTAGACATTGTGTCCTCTCTTGTGATTTCACCAAAAAAGTACACAGCAATAATGACTGTTAGTTTCCTACGTCAGTATTAACTGCTTCAGGTTCACGGGTATTATCTCAGCTTGTTGCAAGCACCCCGACTAAGTGGCTAAGTCTATAATATTTTGATCCAGCAGGACAAGGCTTATTTCTCACACGATTCCGTCTTTTTCTTCATTTTCTGCAAAATAAAACATAAAAAACATTCAAAATTAACGCACAAAATCGCAAAATTCCTGCAGTGAAAGACAAGATTTTATGCTAAAGTCTGCATGTTTTGTGCTGATTTGATAGGATTGCCTATGTCATTTCCCTTTGCTCAATTTGATGCTAAATTAACCGAACTTGCTCAATTACTGATTGTCCATTTTCCAGAACAATACGATGCTACGCTTTTCCAACAAATTGAAAAGGAAAAGACAGATCGTACTCGTCCAATTGGACAGTTGCAGTATGCGATAGCGCTCTCCGATTTTTTCAGCGAAGTCCTACAAAAATACCCGCACTTTTTACACCAGTGTTGGCAATCTCCCCCATCCTTTGCAGAATGCAGTGACTATTCCCCCCGTCTCACTCAATTACTGAGCGCAGTCGACGCTGAACCGCATTTTTATGAAGTGTTACGCGCGTTCCGTCATCAAGAATTAGCAAAATTGAGTTTTTGTCAAAGCTTAAACTTAGCGACAGTCGAAGCAATTTTTATTCGTTTATCTCAATTAGCAGAAAGCCTAATTATTGGCGCACGGGATTGGCTCTATGCACGCGCCTGTGAAGAAATGGGCACCCCCATTGATGAGATGGGAAATCCACAACAACTGTATATTTTAGGTATGGGGAAATTGGGGGGCTTTGAACTCAATTTTTCTTCCGATATTGATTTGATTTTTACCTATCCAAGTAATGGCGAAACAGTCGGTACACGACGTGCGGTTGATCATGCGAAGTTTTTTACGCGTTTAGGACAGCGCTTAATTCACGCTTTAGACCACTATACTGCAGATGGTTTTGTATACCGTACCGATATGCGTTTACGCCCTTTTGGCGAAAGTGGCGCGTTGGCGTTGAGTTTTAATGCGCTAGAACAATATTACCAAGAACAAGGGCGCGACTGGGAACGTTATGCCATGATAAAAGGGCGCATTTTAGGGGCTCAAGCAACAGATCCTCATGTGAAAACCCTACAACAACTGCTCCGCCCTTTTGTGTACCGTCGCTATATTGACTTCAGCGTGATTCAATCGTTGCGTGAGATGAAAGGTAAAATTGAACGTGAGGTACGCCGTCGTGGTTTAGTCGATAATATCAAATTGGGCGCAGGTGGGATTCGTGAAATCGAATTTATCGTACAAGTCTTTCAATTGATTCGAGGTGGACGAGAAAGGGGACTACAACGTCATGAACTACTAGCCCTACTCCCTGAGCTTGCTAAATTAGATCTGATTTCCGTTCAACAAAAAGTGGATCTCCAACAAGCCTATTTATTTTTACGTCGTACAGAAAATGTGCTGCAAGCTATCCATGATCAACAAACTCAGCAATTACCTGAACAGGAAATCGATCGTTGGCGTTTAGTCGAAGCAACACGTGCTTTTACTCAATGGGACCTACACGGGAAACCCGAACACGTCACCTATCCGATCTCTGATTGGGCAAGCTTTTATCAGGTGTTAACCCAGCACCAACAAAAAGTGCGAGCAGTTTTTAATACGTTAATTGGCGAAGAAAAAGAAGAAAACCATGACAATACACACGCTTGGTATGATTTTTTAGACGCTGATTTAGATGAGCAAGATATTGAACAGATGTTAGCTGAAAATCATGTACATGAAGCGGATACTGAACAAATCATTCATACTTTACTGCAATTTCGTCACGATTTATTACGTCGCCCAATTGGCGCACGTGGTCGCGAAGTCCTCAATCAGTTGTTACCGATTCTACTTCAGCATATTTTTTCCCATCCTGCTTATCACACTCTGTTACCGCGACTACTGAATATTGTGGAAAAAATCGTCACGCGGACCACTTACCTCGAATTATTACTAGAAAATCCGCAAGCCTTGACCCAGTTGATTGAATTATGTTCAAAATCCAAGTTGATCGCGGAACAAGTCGCCCGCCATCCAATCTTGCTTGACGAGCTTTTGGATCGCAAAGCATTAGTCAATCCCCCTCCACATGATCAATACCAAAGTGAATTGCGTCAATATTTGCTCCGTTTGCCGCCAGAAGATGAAGAACAGATCATTGATGGGCTACGTCAATTTAAACAAACTGCCCTATTACGTATTGCCTCCGCTGATATTCTCGGCGCTTTGCCCGTGATGAAAGTCAGTGACCATTTGACATTTTTAGCAGAAGCGATCCTTGACGTTGTCGTGAATCTGGCTTGGCAACAAGTCAGTGCGCGTTTTGGCACTCCTGCACATTTAGCGGAAAATGAAAAGGGCTTTGTCGTGGTCGGATATGGCAAATTAGGTGGGATTGAACTCGGGTATAAATCTGATTTAGATCTCGTTTTTCTCTATCAATCGGCAGAAAACAGCCAAACTGTCGGGGCAAAACGTAGCATCGACAGCCATCAATTCTATTTACGCTTGGCACAAAAAATTATCAGTATTTTTAGCATGAATACCTTTGCAGGCGTGTTATATGATGTCGATATGCGTTTACGCCCTTCTGGCGAATCAGGATTATTATGCAGTTCGCTTACGGCTTTCCAGCATTACCAATTACATGAAGCATGGACTTGGGAAAAACAAGCCTTGGTACGTAGCCGTGCAGTATATGGTGACCCTCGCTTATGTGAACAATTTGAAACCATTCGTCAAACCGTCCTTTGTACAGCACGCGATCTGAATACGCTCAAAACAGATGTCGTGGCGATGCGTCAAAAAATGTATGAACACCTTGCTCACAGTAAAACAGGGACCTTCAATATCAAAACCGATCGTGGTGGCATTACGGATATTGAGTTCATTGCACAATATTTAGTTCTTGCCAATGCACCACAGCATCCAGAATTGGCAGTATGGTCAGATAACGTCAGGATTTTTGATGTGATGGCTGAAAGTGCGGTCATTTCTGAAGAAGTCGCCACACAATTAAAGGCATGTTATGTGACATTGCGTGATCGTATTCATCACCTCAACTTATTAGGTGAGCCATCTGTTGTGTCTGATCAAGAATTTCAATCTGAACGCGCGTTGATCCATCACTTATGGACAAATTTATTTGCAAATTAACATTAGACAAAAAAGAGGCATGCCTATGCCTCTTTTCTTTTGTGTTGATAACAGCTGTTATTCATTCATCAAATTGGCTTCAACAAACATTCGCATCTCCTTAACCACTTTTTCCACTAATTGTTGGCGATCATCCTGCTCATAATCTTTGCCAATCTGGAATACGCCCTCCTCAATTTTTGCTAACAGATACTGAATCACATCGTCATCTGTTCTTACGCCATCAAACAGTAAAAGCGTATTAATTTCCGTATGAGAAAGTTGCAAGGTATTGCCAATAAAATTAGATAAACTCACCATCGGTCTATCTGTTGTTAAATAGTATTCCAAATAATGCCGATATACTGCTTTCAATTTCAGCTTGTCTGTTGTTTTAATTTCAATTGGTCTGGCGTAAAAATCAAGATGCTGATTATACATTTCCAATAAAATTGACGAATAGCCTTCGTCTTGATTATCCGCAAAATAACGGTCAATAAACGCGGACACATTGATCACTTGAGGATGAATTTCTTTTAACTTCATCATAACTTTTGAAGTAGACTCATTCCCTAAATTCGCCCTGATATATAATTTATCCATATGTGCTGTCTTGATCGTGCGGGAAATATTACATTTTTCTTTATTGGCACGGTGTGTCACAATACTGGTTCTAAATTGTCTATTTAATAAATAGTCATAGTATTGTTCTTTATGTAAATGATTATCTCCACACTCTATATCCAGCTTCTCGATAATCTCATCGTTTTTAAAAATCGGAAACGTTGCCCCAAGCGTCGAATCACAAATATGCGCGAGTCCATATTGTGCGAGTAAAGCATCAAACTCATGCAGATAAAAAGGCTGGTTATCTTCTTCAAAGTATTCATGGTAAAGATAATGCTCATCCTTGCTTTCTACCCCCTCTGCAATTTCTTTTAACACCGAGTTATCTAGCAAATGTTCTGCGAAAAATGCCGCCGTTCCTTTAGCGTAAGCCACTTTTTCTAATGGAGGCAAGGAGGCAAGCTGATTTTTCTCTAGCTGATTCACTCGGAATGTCATGATCTCCTTTAACACCTCTAATGATTTCCAGCCTGGATAGGTATTATAAGAAATTGTGGCGGCGCCATTTTCTGCTAAGTGCGATTGGATCAATTCCAGAATTTTTATACGAACGGATTCGGGTACCCAACTGAACACACCATGACAAATGATGTAGTCAAACTTTGTTGACGTATTTTCAAAAAACGAGATATCTTGGCAGTGTAGTGTAACGTTGTTTAATCCCAACTGTTGAATAATTTGTTTTCCGCCTTCAATTTGTTTTTCAGATAAATCCACCCCTGTAAAATGCGCGTCGGTATGTAACAACGCACTACAAATCAAATTGCCACCAAACCCACAGCCGATTTCTAATACATTCGCGTACTGAATATCTGGTGTCTCAAAACCAAGTAATGCTAATACCGCTTTTTGCCGTTCAGGCAAAGTATGTGAAAAGCCTTTGGAAATATAAGGCAACTCATTGTAGCTTGCTTTAATTAATTCTATTTTTTCCATGTGATACGTTATTTCAATTTAAATTGCAGCCAATATACTTAACGATTGATTGACATCGCCATACGGATATAACTATGACGGGGTCCACAAATCGCCATCGAGTCAGTCATAATATTTTCTGGAACGGTAATACCGTAAAAGCCTGCATCACCGATAGGGGATATATCTACTCCCGCCATTTTACTATTTAACGCAATTTGTCGAATCATTGCTTCATACTTATGCTTTCTTTGATGCGTATTAAGTAAAGAATGGGCGCATTGTAGCAAGGCAGGATAGCGAAAGAAAGTATAGCATGGGATATATACTGAGCTGAAAAGTAAAAGTGCGAGTGACCACTCGCACTTGCTCATTATTTTTATGCATTAAAACGTTAACTCACGATCGCCGTTTTCATCGTGACCTGTTAAATAGGAATGTTGTATACCCACGATGGGGAAATCATCTGTACGTTTTACTTCAAACATTTTGTTGGCAACCCATTGGCTATTTTGCCAGCTCCAAACAGTCCCCGTAAATTCACGGAAATTCACTTCTGGATCAAAGTTCGTCACAAAATAACACCCATGGCGACCTGCATTAATATTAATAATATCGATACTGTCGACGCTATCAAATTCGTGCTTGACCGCATAAGCCGCATAAGCATTCACGACGCCAAGATCAAAGCCCGCGCTTAAAATTGCCGTGATCTGATTTTGTTGACATAACTCACGACGTTTCCATTTTTAGTGAATAAATATGCTAAAAATATGTCATAGTGCAAAAACAGGCTTTTTTTGCTAAAATCTTGGGCAATTTTGACAGTCAACCTATCATTTACTATGACAACTACTTATTCTGCGAATGAAATAACCGTTTTAAAAGATCTTGAACCCGTCCAACTACGTCCAGGGATGTACACCGACACCACTCGCCCCAACCATTTAGGTCAAGAAGTCATCGATAATAGTGTGGACGAAGCATTGGCAGGACACGCGACGAAAATCGAAGTGATTTTACATAAAGATCAATCACTTGAAGTCATTGATAACGGCCGTGGTATGCCAGTGGATATTCACCCTATCGAAAAAGTGTCTGGTGTGGAAGTGATCCTCACTAAATTACACGCTGGGGGAAAATTCTCCAATAAAAACTATGCGTTTTCGGGTGGTTTACACGGCGTGGGGATCTCGGTGGTTAATGCGTTGTCTGAACGTGTTGATGTGACGGTCAAACGCAACGGTGAAGTCTATAAAATTGCTTTTGAAAACGGCGTTAAAGTCGAGGAATTAGAAGTCATCGGCACTTGTGGACGACGTAATACAGGCACGACCGTCCACTTCAAACCCAATCCAAAATATTTTGATAGTGACAAATTCTCGGTTTCTCGCTTACGCCATTTATTGCGTGCAAAAGCAGTACTTTGTTCGGGCTTAGAAATCAAATTCATCGATAAAGTCAACAACACTGAAGATGTTTGGTTATATGAAGATGGTTTATCTGATTATTTAAGCGAGGCGGTAAATGGTTTACTGACCTTACCTGAATCACCTTTTATTGGTGATTTTAAAGGGGACAAAGAAGCAGTGAGCTGGGCATTATTATGGTTGCCAGAAGGTGGTGAATTATTGGGCGAAAGCTATGTCAACTTGATCCCAACTATTCAAGGCGGAACACACGTCAACGGACTCCGTCAAGGCTTACTCGATGCCATGCGTGAATTTTGTGAATTTCGCAATCTTCTGCCACGTGGTGTCAAATTAACGGCTGACGATATTTGGGAACGCTGTGCTTATGTGCTCTCAGTTAAAATGCAAGATCCCCAATTTGCAGGACAAACTAAAGAGCGTTTATCTTCTCGTCAAAGTGCGGTCTTTGTGAGCGGCGTTGTGAAAGATGCCTTTAGTTTATGGCTAAACCAAAACGTACAACAAGCAGAACAACTGGCAGAAATGGCGATTAGTTCAGCACAACGCCGTTTACGTGCATCGAAAAAAGTGGTGCGTAAAAAATTAGTCAGCGGTCCTGCACTGCCGGGTAAGCTTGCCGATTGTAGCCAACAAGATTTAGAAAAAACCGAATTATTTCTGGTGGAAGGTGACTCGGCGGGCGGCTCTGCAAAACAAGCACGCGATCGTGAATATCAAGCAATTTTACCTTTACGCGGTAAAATTTTAAATACGTGGGAAGTATCATCTGAACAAGTGTTATCGTCAACCGAAATTCACGATATTGCAGTGGCGTTAGGAATTGACCCCGACAGCGACGATCTTTCGCAATTACGTTATGGTAAAGTCTGTATCCTCGCCGATGCGGACTCTGATGGTTTGCACATCGCAACCCTATTATGCGCCTTATTCCTCCGCCATTTCCCAAAACTGGTACAAGACGGTCACGTTTATGTTGCCATGCCGCCCCTCTACCGCATTGACTTAGGCAAAGAGGTTTTCTATGCCTTAGATGAGGGTGAAAAAGAGGCGATTTTAGACCGTTTGAAAAACAAAAAAGGCAAACCAAACGTACAACGTTTTAAAGGCTTAGGTGAAATGAACCCGATCCAATTACGCGAAACTACAATGGATCCCAATACTCGCCGTTTAGTTCAGCTCACTTACAACAAAGAAGAAGATAATGATGCTGAAACCTTAGAATTAATGGATATGCTACTCGCTAAAAAACGCTCAGAAGATCGCAAAAACTGGCTACAAACCAAAGGCGATCAAGTGGATTTAGCGGTCTAAATTTAGACGTTGCGTGACAACAACAAAGCGCAAGTAAAATAAAGTGCGGTCTTTTTTAGACAAATTTTAAATATTTATGAACAACTTTACTTGAACTTTTTCCCCTTATTTTTCGCCGTAGCGGTTGCGTCAACTTTTGAGAATAACTTTCCTTGTTTGAGCTTGTAATGCAAGCGAGTTTGGAAAGTTGATTCCAAAAGTTAGCAATAAGCGTAGGAAAAAGAAAAATCAGGGGCGTGTTTCTTTTGCCTACTTTGCTTTGCACGAGCAAAGAAAAGTAGGTCAAACATAAAATTAACCCAAAAAACCAAAACAACATTATGAACACAATCAACTACGAAGGCATTGAACAAACCCCATTACGCGAGTTCACTGAAAAAGCCTATCTCAATTACTCAATGTACGTCATTATGGATCGTGCATTGCCTTTTATTGGCGACGGGTTAAAACCAGTACAGCGTCGCATCATTTATGCCATGTCAGAACTGGGCTTAAATGCTACCGCAAAATACAAAAAGTCGGCTCGTACTGTGGGGGATGTCTTAGGTAAATTCCACCCACACGGTGACTCGGCTTGCTATGAAGCGATGGTGTTAATGGCACAACCTTTCTCTTATCGTTATCCATTAGTAGACGGTCAAGGGAACTGGGGGGCGCCAGATGATCCAAAATCTTTCGCAGCGATGCGTTATACCGAATCTCGTTTATCGAAAATTGCGGAAGTCTTGTTATCGGAATTAGGTCAAGGCACTGTTGATTATCAACCAAACTTTGATGGTACCTTAGCTGAGCCCCAATATTTACCCGCACGTTTACCACACATTTTATTAAATGGTACAACGGGGATCGCCGTAGGTATGGCAACTGATATTCCGCCACACAACATTAATGAAATTGCCGATGCAGCGGTAATGTTAATTGATAATCCGAAAGCGACACTAGATGACTTGCTCACTGTGGTTCAAGGTCCTGATTATCCAACTGAAGCAGAAATCATTTCGTCTAAAGAAGAGATTCGCAAACTGTATGAGCAAGGTCGTGGTGGTATACGTATGCGGGCAGTGTGGAAGAAAGAAGAAGGTGAAATTATTATCACCGCACTTCCACATCAAGCTTCTCCATCAAAAGTGATTGCGCAAATTGCTGAGCAAATGACAGCGAAAAAACTGCCAATGGTGGAAGATATTCGGGATGAAGCTGATCACGAGAACCCAATTCGTATTGTGATTGTACCACGTTCTAATCGTGTGGATTGTGATGCCTTAATGGCGCATTTATTTGCCACGACAGATTTAGAGAAAAGCTATCGTGTAAATATGAATATGATTGGTTTGGACAATAAACCAGCGGTAAAAAGCTTAGTTGAAATCCTGACTGAATGGTTACAATTCCGTCGCACCACCGTCACTCGCCGTTTACAACATCGTTTAGATAAAGTACTTGCTCGCTTACATATTTTAGACGGTTTGATGATTGCTTATCTCAACATTGATGAAGTGATCCATATCATTCGTAATGAAGATGAGCCGAAACACGTGTTAATGGCGCGCTTTAACTTAACGGATGAACAAGCAGAAGCTATTCTGAACTTGCGCTTACGTCATTTAGCGAAGTTAGAAGAACACGAATTACAAGCAGAAAAAGATCATTTAGAAGAAGAGCGCGATAGTTTACAACTGACGTTAGGTTCTGAACGTCGTTTAAATACTTTAATCAAAAAAGAAATCCAACAAGACGCTAAAACTTATGCCAGCCCACGTTTATCACCATTAGTGGAACGAGCGGAAGCTAAAGCAATTTCTGAAAGTGAAATGACTCCTGCTGAGCCTGTTACTGTCATTTTATCGGAAATGGGTTGGGTGCGCTGTGCGAAAGGTCACGACATTGATGTCCAAAATCTTAGCTACAAAGCGGGGGACAAATATCTTGCCCACGCTTATGGTAAGAGCAACCAAGCGGCTGTCTTTATCGATAGCACGGGCCGTAGTTATGCGCTCGATCCATTAACGCTACCGTCAGCACGTTCACAAGGTGAGCCGTTAACAGGCAAACTCACGCTACCCGCGGGTGCAAGTGTTGAACAAGTGTTAATCGAAACTGAAAATCAACCGTTGTTAATGGCCTCTGATGCAGGATATGGCTTTATTTGTAAGTTTGAAGATTTGGTCGCGCGCAACAAAGCAGGTAAAGCATTAATTTCCTTACCTGAAAATGCAAAAGTGCTACCGCCATTAACACTCACAAATGAGACCGCACTTTTAGTGGCTTTAACTTCAGCAGGTAGAATGTTGATCTTCCCTGCTAAAGATTTGCCCTCATTAGCTAAAGGGAAAGGAAATAAGATCGTCACGATTCCTGCCGCAAATGCAAAAGATCGTTCTGAATTGTTAGTGCGGTTACTGTTAATTGAAGAAAATGCTACGTTAGTATTCCACTCAGGCAAACGTAAAGTCACTTTGAAACCAGAAGAATTACAAAAATTCCGAGCGGAACGCGGCAGAAAAGGCACTCAATTACCGCGTGGATTACACAGTAATGCGGAAATTGAAATCTGTTATCCCGACAATTCGTAACAAAAAGGAGGCAAATACGCCTCCTTTTTCCTATGCCAACTCACTTATTTTAAGCGCGATAAACGCTCTTGTGCCACCGCGGCTAACTCGCTTGACTGGCGAGAAAGTTGTTGATACCAATACACTGCTTGTTTTTTATTTTTCTTTGTCCCCTCGCCCTTTTCATACATCATAGCAAGGCGATATTGTGCATCATGGTTCCCTGCCTCTGCAGCTTTTTTAAACCACTTAAATGCCATGGGTAATTCTTTTAGTTCATTCTCATAAATTTGTCCTAATACCATCATGGCATCCAATGAACCCGATTCGGCCGTTTTTTCAAACAGTTTAATACTGTGTTTAATATCTTTTTTTACACTATTACCCTGTAGATAAAACACCGCAAGATTATTAATCGCCTTAATACTTCCTCGCTCTGCCGCCTCACTGAACCACCAATACGCTTTTTCAAAATCTTGCTCAACACCTTGACCTCTCGCATACAAAATACCGAGATTCGCTTGCGCTTGATAATCGTCTTTTTGCGCTAACGGCAAAAGCAAGTCAAATGCGGTCTTCCAATCTTGTTTATCGGCGGCTTGTAAAATTAACGTTCTACGTTCGTCATCACTTAACGCTTGCAAAGCCTGTTCTCCACCCTCAGTCGCTTGCGCTACCGATATCGTAGATAAATCACTCACGCTCTCGTTTTTGAGCGTATTTGATTGTGCTTGGACTCCAAAAGTCATGGATAACAGCATACTCAGCACAATAATTTTCTTCATAGCTAAACCTTATAACGTTGCCATCAATAGCATAATAAAAAATAACAATGAAACCCCTATCTCTGCAAGCCCGACTTGTTTGACCGATAATTTAACTCGAGGCAAACAAACCGCCCTGACCAGAGGGGGAAGATAGGTTAATGCTAGCAAATATTGCTGCAAAGGTAAAAACATCAACACACACAGTAAGTGAAAAATAATCGATATATTTAAATAACGTGGATTTTTACGCTCACGTAAAACCGATTTTACATAGAGTGTCGTACCAATAAAAAATAAACTTGGATATAACGCAACCAAGCCAATTTTCTGATCAAACTCTGGTTGAGAAAAATAGTACGCTGCCATACCTGCAATGGCAAAAATAGCAATACCTGCAACATCATTCAAGAAAGCTCGTTCATCTTTTTTCTTAACATAATAAATATTCACTGCGACGAGTGGTAACATCGCGATGACAAAATAAGCAATATAGATATTGTACCATAAGGCAGGTAACGCAAAGCCTGCACTGGTTAAACCATAAATCCATGTCCATTTAATATTCATGGACTGATTTCTTCCCTTAAATAAATTCAAAAAAGGATAAGTCATCAAATATAATGCCGCCCAAGCTAAAAAAAGAAAAATATGCTGCCAAACAGGCTGTGATAATAACATACCATACAGAAATGGCATGAGCGCCATAACAATCGCACCATGTTGGTTTGAAATAAGCAATTTCATTCTCTATTCCATATAAGAATTACATGGCGTAATTTTAGCGAGTTTGCGACAAAATAGATATCCTCTTTTTTGTTTGTTATGCAACGATAAAAGAGTAAAACAATGGACAATACTCAACGTTTTCTTACCAATCAAGGTTTATCTGCAAGGGCTATTTATCATGACATTGATATCCTTTTAAATGAATCAGGTTCAAATCAAAACTGTATTATTAACGTACGAATTTATCTCTCCGATAGAGTTCGCTATGACAAAATGAATCGAGTGTGAGTTGAATGGGTTGGTAGATAAATGCCTATAATACGAGCAACGGTAGAAATAAAATGAGTAGTTGATGATCATAACGTTAAAATTGTCTTCACGGCAGCCGCATAATTTTACACATTGTATTGATTTACTCCTTTCTAAAGAAAGCCAATTTATTTTATACTTAGCAGGCTAATTTTCGCGGGATAAAATTAGCCTTTTTCTTTTTCACTCGGAAGCTATCCTATGAATATTTATACTTATATTTGTTTTTTATCCGCTATTTCGATTCTCATCGGATTTATCACTCGAAAAATTAACGATAAAATTCAATACACGATTGCCATTACCGCCACTTCAATTATTGTCTCCGTCTTATTTCTTATCTTTGGTCACCTTTCTTGGTTTAAACTTGATATTCTTGCCACACAGGTGATGGAGCAATTAGACTTCAAAAGTTTCTTACTCAACGGCATATTGGGTTTCTTACTCTTTGCGGGCGCATTGGGTATCAAACTCCCCGTCTTGAAAAATCAAAAATGGGAAATTACTACTTTTGCTCTTTTTTCAACTGTTGCATCTACTTTCATCATAGGTGGCGTTCTCTACGCAATTTCGAGTGTCATCGGACTGCAAATTGACTTAATCTACTGCATCTTATTTGGTGCGTTAATTTCCCCAACCGATCCAATTGCTGTACTGGCAATTATCAAAAACTTAAAAGCACCGAAACGTTTATCTATGCAAGTTGAGGGAGAATCGCTCTTTAATGACGGCGTGGGATTGGTCATTTTCACAACGATTTTTGCTGTTGCCTTCGGTGGACACGAACCGTCTGCAAGTGGTATCGCAACATTATTCTTACAAGAAGCCGTCGGCGGTATTTTATTTGGGTTTCTTCTCGGTCTGGTCGCTCATTTCTTAATTTCATCAACAGATGATGGTAGCCTTGAAATCCTCTTAACATTAACTATCCCAACAGCAGGCTTTATGCTCGCCAATATGCTACATGTGTCTGGTGCCTTAGCGATGGTAGTCGCTGGAATATTAATCGGGAACTGGACACGCTACGTTGGTTTTTCGAAACAAAGCCGTCTATATTTAGATCATTTTTGGGAAATGATCGACCATTTCCTCAACTCTTTGTTATTCCTACTTATTGGATTAGCTATGCTATTAGTCGATTTCACTACACAAGGCGTGATTTTACTCATGTTAGCGATTCCAATCTGTCTTGTTGGGCGTTATCTCAGTGTATGGATACCTTTTCAAATCATGCAACGGTTTCGCAACTATAACCCCTATACATTGAGTATTTTAACGTGGGGAGGATTACGCGGCGGATTATCACTCGCCATGGCATTGTCCATTCCTAAAGGCATACTCTTTATTGAACATATTGGGATGGATGTACGTGATTTATTATTAGTGATGACCTACGCGGTTGTCACTTTCTCTATTTTAGTACAGGGGTCAACAATTGAAAAAATGATCAAGAAAGCCAAAGAAAGTATTCTACATAAACGAGGTTATGTTGGTTTACATCCCAATAAACATACCTCACACAAGCATAAGTCATAACAATCATGCCCTCAAAAAAGAGGGCATGATTTTATACTTCACTTCCTTCGTTACACTGGTTTCACTGTCGATAAGTCTAATTCTGCATTAAACTCTTTCAAGAAAAGTTGTAATTTCTCATCTTGTTCTAATTCATGCTTAGCTTGTTCTCGCAAGGTTTTGTATGTTTGGCGATATCGTTCCATTGGCGTACATAGCGATGTTGTCATCCGCTCGATCGATAATTGCACTGTTTTTTGCTTAAATTGGCTCAGTGCTTGTTGTAGGTTTTGATAGGCTGTTGGGGTGTTTAAATGTACTTTGTCCTCTTTCATTGCTAATGTAATTTTCGTATCTTCTTGTTCAACTAACACACAATTCAATGCTAATTCTTTCGTTAAATTACTAATCGGCAATGCCTCTACAAGATCTGTCCACGGATCTTGCTCACGAGCAATTTGAATAACCTTTTGTCTTAATTCCGGCGTGATTTCTTGCTCTAAAGAGTGTTTCAATTCTGACGGTTTGATTCCGTCTTGAGTCTTTGCTAATTCTGGATTGCGCCATTCCCAACGATATGTTTCAGCTAAATTCGTCTCATCCAGTTCATCAGATTCGCTTTCTTGCCCTACCTCATCAGGCTCTGACACTAATGAGCTTTGCTGCATGTTGAGCTCCGCTGTTTTTTGTAAAAAAGAAGAGGAAGGCTTGTTGTTAGAAATAACTTTTCGACTCGCGACTTCTTTTCGCATTTCTACGATAGGAAGTGCGGTCATATTTTGCTCTGTTTTATGAGATACTTCCGAAGTAATCGCTGTTAGTTGGACTCGTTTAGGATCAGAATTTTTTTTTTCTTCTTTCTGTGGATTGACTGAAAGCGTGTTTAACTTATCAAGTTGAGCAAAAGCATCCAACGCAGCGGAATAGCCTACAGAAGTCTCTTGCTCATCATCAATTGAAGATGAGGAAACAGATTGTGGAGAAAACGTTGGGGCGGCTTTTACATCGCTTTTGTATTGTGCTTTGATCGTTTGTGAAATCACTGGCATATCAACGTACTTGTTGGTCGCTGATTGATTCTGCTCCGTGTTATCTGTCGACACTGATATCGCTGACGATTTATCCAAAAGCGAAATCGCTTGTGTATTTATGTGCTTTGGGTGAAAAGCCAAAGCACGCAGCAAGGTCATTTCCACACCAATACGACGATTAGGCGCGAAGGCGAGTTCTTTGCGTCCCGTTAAAATGACTTGATAAAAAAATTGAATATCTTCTGCTGAGAGATGGCTCGCTAAAAACGCCAGTTGGCTTGCATCATCAGTGTGCTGAGAAGGCAATAGTTGTTGCATCGCAATGTGATGTAACTTCTCTGCCATATCACGCAATAACTCATCCCAGTCTCCCCCTTTCTCCGCTACAGCCTGTACCGCTTGCATCAATGCTTCGCCATTTCCCTGTTGCAAAGCATGAATCATCTCTAACGCTTGATTATCATCTAACAGACCAAGCATATCCTGCACGATAGAAAGTGTAATATGCCCATTACTCATCGCAATCGCTTGATCTGTCAAACTCAAACTATCACGTATACTCCCCTGTGCAGCTTTCGCCAGTTTTTCTAATCCTAAAGAATCAAAAGGAATCCCTTCTTGTTTGAGAATCAATTCGAGATGTTGAGCAATCTGGTGTTGTTCTAACGCTTTTAAATGGAACTGCATACAACGAGATAAAATCGTAATTGGCAGTTTCTGCGGATCTGTCGTGGCTAAAAGAAATTTAACGTATTCTGGCGGCTCTTCTAATGTTTTAAGTAGCGCATTGAACGAATGGCGAGATAACATATGCACTTCATCGATCAAGTACACTTTATAACGTCCCTGCACAGGCTTATACTGCACGTTATCCAAAAGCTCGCGCGTATCTTCAACTTTAGTACGCGATGCCGCATCAATCTCAATCAAATCAATAAAATTGCCTTCTTCAATGGCTTTGCAATGCGCACATTGACCACAAGGTTCGGCTGTCACGCCATTGATACAGTTCAATCCTTTTGCAAACAAACGAGCAATGGAGGTTTTACCTACACCACGTGTCCCAGAGAATAAATATGCATGGTGTAATCTATTTTCTTTCAAACCGTTAGAAAGTGCTGTCAAAATATGGCTTTGTCCAACCACATCGGTGAATGTTTTTGGTCGCCACTTTCTTGCCAATACTTGATAGCTCATTTCTTTTCCTTTAACGTTTGCCTGGTACGATTAATTAATGACCTTCAAAATTCACTAATGTATAAGTTTCAATCCCTAAATTATTTAAGCGTTTTTCTCCGCCTAAATCTGGCAAATTAATCACAAATGCAGCGTACTGGACTTTTCCCCCTAAACGATTAACCAATTTCGCAGTGGCTTCGATCGTTCCACCTGTTGCTAATAGATCATCAATAATCAACACATTATCATCTTGAGTAATTGAATCCGTATGAATTTCTAAAGTATCTTGCCCATATTCCAATTGATATGATTGTGAAATTGTTTCACGTGGTAATTTACCTGGTTTTCTGACCAAGACAAACGGGGCATGAAGAGCTAAGGCAACAGGGGCGCCAAAAATAAAGCCACGAGACTCAGTTCCTAAGACTTTTGTAATCTTTTTATCTTTGTAACGTTCTACAATGAGATCAATGACAGCTTGAAACGCCTCTGGCACTTCTAACAAGCTCGTAATATCACGGAAAATGATGCCTTCTTTAGGATGATTAGGAATAGACTTAATGGAAGATTTAATTAACGCTAATTTATTGTTCATTGTTTTGCCTAAACGTGCGGTTAAAAACTAAAAAGTTTTGTGTTTTCAAGTTGATAAAAGCTCACTTAATTTACAAAAACTTAATCAAAAATTTGCCTTTCATTGTCGCAAAAAAATGATCCTAACTCAAACCTTTCTCTGCGTTTTCTCGGCTTTTTAGATGCTTTTTATATCAATACTCGAAAAATGAAAAAGATCGTATGGTGTTTTAATAATCAATACGATCTGCTTTATCTTACTCACGGTAAATATCTGCGCCGTCTTTACGTGTTCTTAATAAACGTAAGATCCAAACATATTGCTCAGGTGTAGGCGTAACAAAACGTTCTATTTCTTCATTCATCGCACGTGCAGACTGTTCTGGATCGTCAGTGAGTACCATTTCAGGATGAATTTCCATTTCATATTTACCAGAGGACGCATTGTAGCGCGGAAACATGGGAATGACGGCGGCTTTAGCGAGACGAGCCATTTTATTTATGCCTGGTAATGTAGCTTTATATGTAGCAAAAAAATCAACAAACACACTCAATTCTGCACCATAATCCTCATCAGGCAGGTAATAGCCCATATCCCCTCGTTTCACATGATTCAAAAACGGTTTAATTCCATTTTGACGAGCATGCATTTTCCCCCCAAAACGCTGGCGAGCAATGGTCCATAACCAATCAACTAATGGATTACGATGGGGGTTATACATAGAAGTCATGGGCATACCATGTGTATGTAAAATGATTCCTGATGCATCAATTGCCCACGCGTGTGGAACCAATAAAATGATATTTTTACCTTGTTCACGAGCTCGTGTAATGTGCTCTAATCCAATAAACTCACTCCGTTTTTGCAAGTGTTTTTTAGAGCGAATCGCGACTTCACCAATTCCGAGCATAACTTGTGTGACAATCACAAACATTTCTTCAAGCACTTGCGTACGTTTCTCTTCGCTCCATTGCGGAAAGCAATATTGCAAATTCACTTTTGCACGATGTGCTTGTTTTTTAGCCTTACGAGCGACAACGAGACCCATTTTGCGTGCCAACCAATCACGCAAACGAAACGGAACAAAAGCAAGAACAAGGAGACCGAATATACCTAACCAAATCATCCAATATCGAGGTAATAAATAAGACCACGAAAAATGGGGTTCATAGCCTACTCGAGCAGTTAAACGTGTATCTTCTTCTGACATGCTTATTCCTATTTAACTAAACCAACCCTGATCATATGCCATTTTAATGGTCATGATAAAGGACATTAGTACAACCATTGGGCGAATAAGAGATTTCCCTTTAGTCAACACCATTTTCGCCCCTAAATTTGCACCAATGGCTTGTCCCACCATCATCGCCAAACCCACAGACCATAAGATCTGTCCACCGATAAGAAAGAAAATCAATGACGCAATATTTGACGTAAAGTTTAATACTTTAGCATGTGCGGTTGCTTTTGTAAGATTAAAACCGAGCAACATCACAAAGGCTAGACTCAGCAGAGAACCTGTTCCTGGTCCAAAAAAACCATCATAAAAACCAATTCCCAACCCCGCCGTAAAGGCAAATTTTTGATAAGTAATACGTGTTTGACGATCTTCATCGCCTAATTTAGGCGTCAGTAAAAAATAAAAGCCAATCGCTAAAATCAAAAAAGGGAGCACTTTCTTAATCATGGAACTGTCTACCAGTTGGATTAAGATCGTACCGAGAGACGCGCCAGCAAAAGTCATGAATAAAATTAACCAAACTTCTGATAAATTGACCGCTCTTTGACGCAAGAAATACACGCTCGCCGAAAATGATCCACCACAAGCCTGTAGTTTATTGGTACCTAATGCTAAAGCAGGCGGCATACCTGTCATCAATAGGGCAGGAATAGTAATGAGTCCTCCCCCTCCTGCAATGGCGTCAATAAAGCCCGCAACGAACGCCACAACAAATAACAGCGCAATAATATCGATCCCGATCTCCATTTCGCGTCCCTATTCCAACCATTCATTGCGATTGGGTGCATTTAACACCTGTTGACATAACGGCGGCGCTTGAGGAATCGTTTTCGGCTCAGTTGGCGTTTTTGAAGGTTTAGGGGGCTCAAACCAAGAATACAGTTCTGCACCACAGCCATCTCCTGCTGGAACAGGGGCTTGGTTTTCACAATAATTTGCGCCCTGAGGACAAGCTAAACGGACGTGAAAATGTGAATCATGCCCAAACCAAGGACGTACTTTATGTAACCACGCACGATCCTGACCTGCCGTTTGGCACAGTTTCAGTTTAATCGCAGGGTTCACAAAAATTCGCGTCACGTTTGGCTCCTGGGCGGCTAATTTTATCAAAGTAGCGTGGTGTTGATTCCATACCCTTTCATCCACTCGTTGCGCTTTGCGATCGACGACTAACAATCCTTTTCCATCGGAATTTAGCGCATCTTTATCAGACATCGTCCCCATGCGTAACCAAATATCCGCATCTAATCCCATTTGATGACTGGCATGCCCTGTGAGGAAACGCCCACCACCTGGCATCGCAATATCGCCCACTAACATCGTTGGTAATCCCGCAGCTTTCGCTTTTTTGCCAAGACGTCGCAAATAGTCAATCATATCAGGGTGACCATAATAGCGATTGCGATTTTTACGGATAACTTGGTAGCCTTCCCCTTTATAAGGTAATGCCTGCGCCCCAATAATACAGCCATTTGAGTACCCCCCTATTGGTTCTGGCTTTCCTGGAATAGGGCGTTTAATTTTTTGCCACTCTTGTGGCGAGGCATAAACGATTACACTGCTACAAACTGCCAGAAGTGTGCTCAATATTGCGATTATTTTAAACATGTTTTGCATCATCTCACTGGTGCATCGCACCGATTTTATTTGATATGATCCCCATCAACAGACTAATGAACGATTAGCGATTTTGGGCTTTGTGTCTTAATAAATGGTCAAGTAAAACAATTGCCACCATTGCTTCTGCAATAGGGACTGCTCGAATTCCAACACAAGGATCGTGACGCCCTTTTGTCACCACTTCTACAGGTTCATTTTGCAAATTAACTGAGCGTCCCGGAATTGTAATGCTTGAAGTCGGTTTTAACGCGATGGTTGCAATGATAGGTTGCCCAGAACTGATTCCTCCCAAAATCCCACCAGCATGGTTAGATAAAAAGCCTGTTGGCGTCATTTCATCACGATGCTGCGAGCCACGCTGAGTCACGACTTCAAATCCATCACCAATTTCCACGGCTTTTACGGCATTAATTCCCATTAATGCATGAGCAAGATCTGCATCAAGACGATCAAAGACTGGTTCACCTAAACCCACAGGGACATTCTCTGCGACTACGGTAAGTTTGGCACCTATCGAATCACCGTCTCTTTTTAATTGACGGATCACTTCATCAAATTTTTCGACCGCACATGGATCTGGACAAAAGAAAGGATTGCGATTCACTTGCTGCCAATCAATCTGTCCAATCCTTTGTGGTGCAATCTTTATGTCACCGATCTGTGACAGAAAACCACGCACTTCAACACCAAAATATTCACGCAAATATTTTTTCGCAATCGCCCCCGCTGCAACACGCATTGCCGTTTCACGCGCAGAAGAACGTCCACCGCCACGATAATCACGGATACCGTATTTTTGTTGGTAAGTGAAATCCGCATGTCCTGGACGAAAACGATCTTTAATGTCACCATAATCTTGTGAACGCTGATCAGCGTTTTTGATAATCATACCGATACTGGTTCCAGTCGTTTTTCCGTCAAACACACCAGATAAAATTTGTACTTCATCATCTTCACGGCGTGGTGTGGTATAACGCGAAGTTCCTGGTTTACGACGGTCTAAATCTGGCTGAATATCTGCTTCAGATAACGTCATTCCAGGCGGTACACCATCGACAATACAGCCTAAAGCAATACCATGTGACTCACCGAATGTGGTCACACGAAAAAGCTGTCCAATACTATTTCCCGCCATGTTTTATCCTTCTTGTTTTTTCACTGGAAAACATTGTTGATTGATTTTCACTTCTTCATTTGTCGTTTGATTTTTAATAAATACATCCAATTGATTAAATGAAATATCTACACCATTTTCTTCAAATAATTGATTAATGCGACGGTTTAGGAAGTCAACCGTTGGGTTACGATCAGCTAATTTACCTACGTATAAGCGCAATTCATGATCCAAGGAGCTCGCACCAAACGTTAAGAAATAAACCACTGGCTCTGGATCCTGTAACACGCGATCACATTCACTTGCCGCTTGCAATAACAGGCGTTTCGTTAATTCTAAATCTGAGCCATACCCCACTCCAACGCGAATGACAACGCGTGTAATGGAATCATTTAATGCCCAGTTGACTAAACGTTCTGTCACAAAAGCTTTGTTCGGGACAATCACTTCTTTACGATCAAAATCAATTAAGGTCGTTGAACGAATACGGATTTTAGAGACAGTTCCTGAGTATTCTCCAATCGTAATGACATCACCAATACGTACTGGACGTTCAAATAAAATAATTAATCCCGACACAAAGTTCGCAAAAATTTCTTGTAAACCGAACCCCAAACCAACAGACAGTGCGGCAAATAGCCATTGCAATTTCGACCAAGACATTCCGAGTGTTGAAAATGCTAAACCTGCGCCAATCGCAATAATAAAATAGGTGGCTAATGTCGTAATCGTGTATGGCGTACCTTGTGAAAAACTCATACGTGAAAACACAAGCACTTCGAGTAATCCACCAATATTGCGCACCAAGGCGTACATGGCGATCAGGATCACAACTGCAAGCAATAAATTTAATAACGTAATGGATTCCATTACCGTTCCTGCCGCAGTCGTCACGCTTTGCTGCCAGAGTGTCACGCCTTGTAAATAATATGCGACAGTCACAAGATCAGCCCACACCCAATACAACATACCAAATAGCAAGACAGTTAACAGTAAATCCGTTACACGTAGCATCTGATCTTTGACTTGAGCGATACCAAGGATTTCATTTTGTTGTAAATCAATCCCCATCCCCAATTCTTCTTCCGTTTCGACTTTGGTTAACGATTGTTGCTGCTCATATTTATCTTTCATACGGTTATAAGATAAACGACGCGAAGAAACGGTAAGCGCACGATGCACCACATTCTTCAACACTAACCAAATTACGACCACAAAATAAGAAGACATTAGATGTTGCATTAAATTGAGTGCCGTATAGTAATATCCCATGACAACTAACGCGATGAGAATAATCGGTGCAGCGACTAAGAAAAACCGCCCTAATTTGAGCACAAAATGAACCGATTTCGCCCGACCTTCCACATTATCTTCATACGATTTCACTGCATTCTGAACACGTGGACCGATGATTAATAGTGAAATAAACAACACCGAGATTGTGATCACTTGACCAATAACGTCATTAGTAATCCCCGTTTCTAAGTGAGTAAAGATTGAGGCATTAATCCACAACGCCGAGATCCATACCGAACGCCCAAAAACACGATAGAACGTATCCACACTTTCTTTTGGCATATTAAAATGACGGTAAGCAATCCCGTTTGGACGCAATAGTGACAGCATAAAGGCAAAAAATAGCCAATACCCGACCATACTCAACACCCAACTGGCAACACTTAATGGTTCTTCAAAACCGATATATACCATCAAAACTAAGAAGGCAAAAAAGAGTAAGGTGCTTGGTAAACATAGGATCAATGTCCAAAGCAATGCTTCAGGGGTATACCATTGGCTATCTGAATTTAACGTATTAATTTTTTGGTTAATATGCGTTAAACGCTGCTTAATTTTTACTTTTTGTAATTGAATAAATGTACTTAAACTCAGTAAAAAAACAATCAACAACGTCGCAGGGATCAGGTCCTCACGCCAATTTGAAAAATTAATTTGTTTAATCATTTCTGATACTTCCAATTGGAAAGCAGGTAAGAAATTTTTCACCCAGTCTAAATCCATTGGCGCATTACTTTTTACCCAAAAGCTTTGTTGCTGCAATTTGCTTTGTAATTGATCACTAATTGATGTGACTTGTTTCTGATTCAATTCAATATTGATGACCAAATTAAGCTGATTATTGAGCAAGCTAATCATATCTGAAAACAATTTGCGACGTTCTTGTAATACCGTATCAAGTTGTTTCTTTTCTGCTGCAGAAAGATGCGTTTGCCCCTTTTTCTCAAGATTTGCAATATATTCTTGCGTATCATACAAATTATCGCGAGCTTCCGTCAGATCAAAGATTTTCACGCGTAAATCCGTAATCCGTTTTGATAAGCCACTAATCATTTCATCTTGTGGCAATAACTCTTTCTGTTTATTAATAATACGAGATAGTACTAATGAACCTTGTAACGCGCTGATTTGATCTTCAATATTTCGTTGTGTTTGTTGTAAATTGTTTAAGACATTTTTAATACGCAAATTATCTTGAGACAAACTATTCATTTCTGTCGTTTGTTGCACCAACTCTTGACTCAGCTTCACATTCATCTCAAGCTGGCGAGCAATTTCTGGGTGCGATGTGGCTTTGTTATCTTGTTGAGACTTCGTTAGTTGTTCAACTTGATTTTGCGACTCTTTTAAATATTTGGTATTGATTGCATCTTGCAAATGCTTAACTTGTTCTTGTAATTGAACTTGCTCAACATTTTTCGCTTCTAACTGAACAGTATATAACGTCGTTAAAACATTATTTCCCTGCAATAACACTTTATTAAACACATTTTGTAATTCAAGTAACTTTAACTCTGTTTCAAATTTACGCTGTGCGCTAGGTTGAATATCGGGCGCAGCCAACTGCTTATTAATTTCTTGTACACGCGTTAAATTAGCATTCAAGGTCACTTGTGCGCGCTCAGGTGTCGTACGTAATGTCACTAATTCGGTATTGATATTCGTTGTATTCGCCTGTACTTGTTGTAATTGCTGTTGTGCAGTTAACAATTTAGTTTGTAAATCCGCTAACGCCAATTTTTCCAACTCTATTACGGTTGGACCTTTTTTATTTTTTAATAGCGTTAACTGTTCTTGTGCTTTTTGTGTTTGCTCTGCTGCACTATCAATGCGTGCTTCTAAGGACTTGATATCCGCTTTTTGTTTATCTACTTTAGTCAGTAACGCTAAGGTTTCTTCTAAATTTTGTACCGCAATCTTATTGTTTGGATCATTTTGATCAGCGCTTTTCGCAATTTTGAGTTGTGCTTGGATATCCGTTTCAGTCGGAGTCTGTGCAAAAATTGGCGTATTGAGCATAAAACATAAGCTCAAGCCAAAACATAACGTCGTGAATACACTGGTTTTCTTCATTCCTGATTTTTTCCTACTAATTTTTCTAATTCAATTTTTAAATCTGCCCGAGAAATTTTAATCGCACCTTGCTGTAAGGTTTGTGAGTCCAGTTGAAAATACTGTACTGGCTGTTTAAATTTTTCTAATTTGTCACTTAACCAATCCTGTAATTGCTGTACTAATGTGTGTGAAAATGGTTGAGTAAATTCAATAAATGCAACGGGACGATGACCAAACTCCAGATCATTTTTCGGTAAAACAAACACTTGCTTAACAAATTGCCATTGTTGAATCCATTTTTCAATCTCTTCTGGCTGGATATTTTCACCGCCAGAAATGAACATATTATCAACTCGTCCTAAAATAACCAACTCATTATCGCACCACATACCTTTATCTTTTGTTTGTAACCAACCTTGCTGATTGGTAAGGGGAAAAATCATTCCATTTTTCCAATAGCCTAACGCGAGTCCCGCCCCTTTTAGCCAAATTTCTTGTTCAACTAATTGGTATTCTCGATTCATCAACGGTTGCCCTACTCCGCACTTTGCATCACTTAACTTCGCAAACACCGTTGATGCCATTTCTGTCATGCCATAACCAGAATAACTGTTTACTTGCCACTCAGTTAACTGTTGCGTTAACTCAGGGGAGATCTGTGCTCCCCCTAATAAAATATGCGCAGTTTTAATATGCTGAATCGGGTGTTCTCGCCAATATGTTAACAAACGCTGTAACTGAGTTGGGACCAGAGACACATGGGAGACTTCAGACACAGAAGCATAAAAATCTGCTTGTGGGAAATGCAGTACCGCGCCTGCCAATAACCAACGCCATACAATCCCTTGTCCAGACACATGATAAAGTGGCAAAGATAAGAGCCAACTATTTTTTTCACCAAATTGCATTAATTGGCAAACGCCTTCCGCATTATCAAGGTGTGCTTGTACATGGTGTACCACGGCTTTCGGTCGTCCTGTCGATCCCGACGTCAACGTCATAGTTGCTGGACGTAAAAACGCGGCAGAATCTGACCGCACTATTGGGTCGTCTATCGCATGAGCAATATCGAGATTAAGGCAAAGTGGCTGACAGCACTCTACAACTAACGGGATTAAAGAAAAATAAAATTGGATATCTGCATCAAGACACACTTGCTGAATTTTTTCACGAGAAAAGGCGGGATTAAGCGGTAATACTCGCGCACCGAGCTGAATTGTTGCAAGATACAGACAGAGTAATGTCATCTCATTTTTACCACAAAGAGCTACGCCACTTTGTTCTGATACCCCTTGTGCTTGTAAAAGCGCCGCATCATGCTGAATGCGTTGATTAAGCTGTTGCCACGTAAAAACCTCGCCTTGCGAATTGTGCAAGGCGATTTGGTTCATTTTCGTTGAATCATGTGCAAATTGTTGCCAAGGAAACATGATTAATTTGCAATAAAATAGGTTCTAACTTCGTCAATCAGCTCAGTGGGTAAATGCATAGATTGCATGGCACCTTCCAACATCAGCATTTTACGCCCACTGTTTGTGTTAGTAATTACCCAATAAGGCGTGTCTGGGATTTGTTTTGGCTTAGTATGATTTCCAGCCATCAATAACGTACCCTCATCTCGAGCAAAATAAACACGTGTACGTCCTTGCAGTGACTCTGTTGCTTGCGCAAAGCTCTCTGGATTCGTCCGATAAAGTACTTTTAACAGATTTAAAAAACGTACAACCGCTTTCGTTTCTTGTTGAAATTCACTTGAGTTTATTAGATCACGCACTTTAGTCACAACATGCTGAATGGACTCATCAGATTGTTTCTTCGGCAACACTTTAGGCTCAACTAAGCGCGCCTCTTGCTCAGATTCCGCTGCTGGCTTTGCGTCTGCCACGGGTGAAAGGCTTGGCATCACCTCTTGCTGTCCATTTGCTTGTGGCACCACAACTTCTACTTTTTGTGTATTTTTATTCGAAAAATTAAGCAAACGGCGCAAAATATCAGACGCACTTTCGCCAATAGATTGCGTTTGGCTTGCAATATATTGATAAAGCTCTTCATCCACCTCAATAATTTTCATTTTTTCCTCCACTTGCTTGATCTCTTTCAGATTTTGCCACATTATAACGATTTATTTACAAATACTCTATATACAATCTATACAAATTATGTCTGAACAACCTTTACTGAACTTTCAGTTTCATCAATTAAAACAAGCAATTAACCTGCCAACGTTAGTTTTTATTCATGGTTTATTTGGTGATATGAATAATTTAGGCATAATTGCTCGGGCATTCAGTGAAAAATATTCAATTCTACGAGTCGATCTGCGCAATCATGGTCAAAGCTTTCACCATAATGAAATGAATTATGACTTGATGGCAAAGGACCTGGCAAACGTGATTACGCATCTTAAACTGAATAGCGTCATTTTAGTTGGACATTCAATGGGCGGGAAAACCGCCATGAAAATGGCCGCGCTTTTCCCCAATCTTGTTGAAAAATTGATTGTGATTGATATTGCACCGCTTCAATATAACCATCATGGGCACGATAGCGTTTTTGCGGGATTATTTGCAACTAAAGCCGCGCAACCGAATACACGCCAAGAAGCGAAAAAAATCCTCGCGAAACACATTCCCGAAGAGGCAATTCAACAATTCATGCTCAAATCTTTTGATAACCAATCACCTGAATACTTCCGTTTCAACTTAACAGGCTTGAAACAAAATTATCCTCATATTATGGATTGGCAACCTTGCTATAGCGAAGTCCCCACCCTCTTCATTCGAGGTGGCGATTCTCATTACATTAAGCCCGAAGATACCTCACAAATTTTAGCCCAATTTCCTCATGCCAGCGCCTTTACGATCAATGGTTGTGGACACTGGGTTCATGCGGAAAAACCCGAGTTTGTTATTCGCGCTATTGAAAGATTTTTAATATCAAATAAATAGGACCTCCGCACAGAAATTCGTGTTTTAATCCCACATGAATTGTGTTATAGTTCAGCATTAATTTAGTTGTGGCTTATCATTCTCACTTAGCCACAGATTTTCAGTGATTTGGTACATGGCAAAACAAGACGTAGATTGCATCACATTAGATCTGTTTGCTCATACTCCAAAAGTTGGACGTCCTAAAACAAATCCACTGAGTCGTGCACAACAAATTCGTATCAACAAACGGAATCAATTAAAGCGTGATAAATCTAGTGGATTAAAACGCGTCGAATTAAAATTGCATACGGATTTAGTTGAACAACTGGAAGATTTGGCGACAACGTTGAATGTGAGTCGATCAGAAGTGATCGTAACGATTTTACAAGATTATTTTAATACTCAAGAAGATAGGTAACGAAATGGCTGTTGTTGGTTTATTTTATGGCAGTGATACAGGCAATACAGAAAATATTGCTAAAATGATTCAAAAACAACTTGGTAGTGATTTAGTTGATGTGCGAGACATCGCTAAAAGTACAAAAGAAGATATTGAAGCATATGACTTCTTAATGATAGGTATTCCAACTTGGTACTACGGCGAAGCACAATGTGATTGGGATGACTTCTTCCCTACGCTAGAAGAAATTGACTTTACAGATAAATTAGTCGCTATTTTTGGCTGTGGTGACCAAGAAGATTATGCTGAATATTTCTGTGATGCAATGGGAACAGTACGTAATATCATCGAACCAAAAGGAGCGATCATTGTTGGTCACTGGCCAACTGAAGGCTACAATTTTGAAGTATCGCAAGCGCTTGTTGATGATCACACGTTTGTTGGCTTATGTATTGATGAAGATCGCCAACCTGAATTAACCGCTGAGCGTGTTGAAAAATGGGTTAAACAGGTTTTTGACGAAATGTGTTTAGCAGAACTTGCATAAGTGCAAAATGAGAGAAGGGGCAATTATGTCTGAAGAAAATATCAAACTATTGAAAAAAGCTGGGCTGAAAATTACTGAACCTCGTTTAACTATTTTAGCATTAATGCAAGAACATAAGATGGAACATTTTTCTGCAGAAGATGTCTACAAAATGTTATTAGAACGCGGTGAAGAGATTGGTTTAGCCACGGTTTATCGCGTATTAAATCAATTTGATGAAGCGAATATTTTGACTCGTCATAATTTTGAAGGGAATAAATCTGTTTTTGAGCTTGCGCCAACCGAGCATCATGATCACATTATCTGTGTTGATTGCGGTAAAGTTTTTGAATTTAATGATGACATTATCGAAAAACGTCAGCGCGAAATCAGTAAACAACACGGGATTGAGCTCGCTACACATAGCTTATACCTCTACGGTAAATGCAGCGATATTAATAACTGTGATGAAAATGGCAAAAAATAATTGCTGACAAACTTGTATAAAAAAGCTGAGTCATTCGCTCAGCTTTTTTCTTATCTCTTAAGATTGTACTCGAAAACTCGCCATATAATTTGCACTGACATCTTTATTCAACCAGAATTTGCTGGTTAGTGGATTATAGTGGTACCCAACCATATCCACACAATTCAACTGTGCAGCATCACACCAATTTAATAATTCAGCAGGCTTAATAAATTTTTCATAATCATGAGTGCCTTTAGGGAGTATTTTTAGCACATATTCTGCGCCGAGTACTACTAACACCCAAGCTTTCAATGTGCGATTAATCGTTGAAAAGAAAATCACACCATTCGGTTTCAATAACTGTTGACAACTCGCAATAATTGAACTTGGATCGGGCACATGCTCCAACATTTCCATGCACGTAATCACATCAAATTTCGCCTCGTCCCCTTTTTCAGCATAACATGCGGTCTGATTTTGTAGAAATTCTTCAACTGTAATTTGTTGATAGTCAATATGTAACCCATTTTCAAGTGCATGATTCTTCGCGACCTGCAAGGGCGCTGATGACATATCAATCCCCGTTACATGTGCACCTTGTTTCGCCATACTTTCGGACAAAATACCACCGCCACAACCGACATCTAGCACCCTCTTACCCATCAATCCTTTCGCATGTTGAGTAATGTAGCTTAAACGTAGCGGATTCAGTTGATGAATTGGTTTAAAATCCCCTTGTGGATCCCACCAACTTTTTGCCATTTTTTCAAATTTATCAAGTTCTTGCTGATCGATATTTTGCATGAGATTTCTTCTTATGATTTTGAATAGAAACAATGCGTTATTATTCCGCAAATCTCATAAAATTTCACTATAAAATTAGGGGAACAACAGATTTTATGCTATAATTCCGCCAATTTTTTGATTAATCAAACTCAATGATTAGGAAGTTTTCAATGACCGATTTAGTCTCAGATACTCTTCATCAAGACATTAGTCCAATCAGTATTGAAGAAGAACTTAAATCTTCATATCTCGATTATGCGATGTCTGTTATCGTAGGACGTGCGTTACCTGACGTACGTGATGGTTTAAAACCTGTACACCGCCGCGTGTTATTTGCTATGCACGAGGGAGGGAATGCCTATAATAAACCTTATCGTAAGTCTGCACGTATTGTCGGTGATGTAATCGGTAAATATCACCCACATGGTGACAGTGCGGTGTATGATACCCTTGTGCGTATGGCGCAGCCTTTCTCATTACGTTACATGTTAGTCGATGGTCAAGGTAACTTTGGTTCCATTGACGGCGATGCGGCGGCGGCAATGCGTTATACTGAAGCTCGTATGACAAAAATTGCACACGAATTATTAGCGGATCTTGATAAAGAAACGGTTAATTTCGTGCCTAACTATGACGGTTCAGAACAAATTCCTGAAGTATTACCGACCAAAGTACCCGCACTTTTAGTAAATGGTTCTTCTGGTATTGCGGTTGGGATGGCAACAAACATTCCACCACATAACTTAGGTGAAGTGTTAGATGGTTGTTTAGCCTACATTGAAAACAACGATATCACGATCGATGACTTAATGACGTATATTCCAGGTCCTGACTTCCCAACAGCTGCGCTAATCAACGGTCGCAAAGGGATTGAAGAAGCGTATAAAACGGGTCGTGGCAAAATCTATGTGCGTGCAAAAGCAGAAGTCGAAACCGACGAAAAAGGCAGCGAAACTATTGTTGTGCACGAAATTCCTTATCAAGTAAATAAAGCAAAACTCATTGAGAAAATTGCAGATTTAGTCAAAGAGAAAAAAATCGAAGGCATTAGCGCGATTACTGACTTGTCTGACAAAGACGGGATGCGCATTGAAATTAAAATCAAACGTGATGCCGTTGGCGAAGTCGTATTAAATAACCTTTATGCACTTACTCAGTTACAAGTCACTTTTGGTATTAATATTGTTGCGTTAGATAAAGGTCAACCAAAACTGCTCAATCTAAAACAGCTCATTGAAGCGTTTGTGCTACATCGTCGTGAAGTTGTGACGCGCCGTACTGTTTATGAGCTACGTAAAGCTCGTGAACGTGCTCATATTTTAGAAGGTCTCGCCATTGCCTTAGCTAACGTTGATCCTATCATCGAGTTAATTCGTCGCGCCCCTAATCCAGAAACAGCCAAACGTGAATTAATTGCACAAGCTTGGCAATTAGGTCACGTTGCCGATATGTTGGCCGCGACAGGCGTTGATGCTGCCCGTCCTGAAGAGCTTGAAGAACAATTTGGTATCCGTGATGGCATGTATTACCTCACTGAAGTCCAAGCGCAAGCTATCTTAGATTTACGTTTACAAAAACTGACTAACTTAGGTCACGACGAAATCTTAGATGAATACAAGAAACTGCTTGAAGTAATTGGTGAACTCCTTTACATCTTACGTAGCCCAGAGCGCTTAATGGAAGTGATTCGTGAAGAATTAGAACAAATTCGCGAACAATTTAACGATCCACGTCGTACTGAAATTACCGCAAGTTCTGGCGACATTAATTTAGAAGATTTGATCGCACAAGAAGATGTTGTAGTGACACTTTCACACGAAGGCTATGTGAAATATCAACCCCTCACTGACTACGAAGCACAGCGTCGTGGTGGTAAAGGAAAATCCGCAGCCAAAACCAAAGAAGAAGATTTTATTGAGCGTTTATTAGTCGCCAATACACATGATACGATTCTCTGTTTCTCAAGTCGTGGGCGTTTATATTGGTTGAAAGTGTATCAATTACCACAGGCAAGCCGTGGTGCACGTGGTCGTCCAATCGTCAATATTTTACCATTAGATGAAAATGAACGTATCACAGCGATTTTACCAGTCACGGCTTACGAAGAAGATAAATTTGTCGTGATGGCGACTGCTGGCGGTATTGTGAAGAAAATTGCTTTAACCGAATTCAGCCGTCCACGTTCAAGCGGTATCATCGCATTGAACTTACGTGATGAAGACGAATTAATTGGCGTTGATATCACTGATGGTAGCAACGAAATTATGCTCTTCTCGGCACAAGGTCGCGTGGTTCGCTTCAGTGAAAGCGCTGTACGTGCAATGGGTCGTGCCGCGACTGGGGTTCGAGGTATCAAATTAGCCTTGACTAACGATGTTTCTGACGACGAAAGTGCGGTCGAAATTGAAGATGTTTCAGATGACAATGCAAATGATGTACTAGATCTGAACATTGATAAAGTCGTGTCTTTAGTGATTCCAAAAAATGAAGGTGCGATCTTAACTGCAACACAAAACGGTTACGGTAAACGTACTGAGTTATCTGAGTACCCAGCCAAATCACGTAATACCAAAGGTGTGATTTCAATTAAAGTGAGCGAACGTAATGGTAAAGTTGTCGCAGCGACTCAAGTGGAAGAAAACGATCAAATTATGCTAATTACTGACGCAGGAACATTGGTCCGTACGCGTGTCAGTGAGATCGGTATTATAGGTCGTAACACACAAGGTGTACGTTTAATTCGTACGACAGAAAATGAAACGCTAGTAGGCTTACAACGTGTCTGTGAAGTGGACGATGAGGAATCGGAAGACTTTGATGCTGAAAGTGCGGTCGAAAATACTGAAGTTTCAGCGGAATAATGACTAATAAGTAAAATAAAAGCAGTACGTTGCGACTGCTTTTTTATTTGTGGGGAAACAATGGATATTTATTTAATTTATACACATATTGTGTGTGCATTTGTCTCATTTATGTTGTTGTCAATTCGTGGGATTATGCAGCTCAAAGGCAAAAATTGGCGTGAGAAAAAATTGTTAAAAATTCTACCGCACTTAAGTGATACCCTATTACTTGTTTCAGGTATTGCAATGTTTATCTTATTCGATAAAAGCATCGAAATGTGGTTTGTCCTCAAAATGCTGTTCTTAGCGGCTTATATTTTCTTTGCGACAAAATTTTTCAGCAAGAAAACCGCTTATGTTAATCCGAATTTCTTTTCCTTAGCAATTATTGCTCTAAGTGCCACTATTCTTGTTGCTTATTACCATTAAGCCGACAAACGTATATAAAACAAAAAGGATTGAAACATCACATTTCAATCCTTTTTTTTATCCATCAAACTGGAGAATTAACCACCAGCCAATTTCACTTTGTAGCCTTTTTGTTCAAGCCACTGCTTAAGCAAATCGCGTTTTTCACCTTGGATTTCAATCGTACCATTTTTTACCGAGCCACCACAGCCACAACGTTTTTTGAGTTCTGCGGCAAGTAACTTTAATTCAGCATCGGCTAAATCTAGACCAGTAATGACTGAAACGCCATTCCCCTTTCTACCGCTCACTTGACGTTGAATTCGTACAATGCCATCGCCTTTAGGACGCTCAACCTGAGGGTTTTCAGTCTTAATCCGTCCAAGTTCCGTTGAATAAACTAACTCACTGCTCATACTTATCCATTACATCGCAGGTAAGGAAGCATTGATTGCTTTTAACACCTCAGCAGGATTGTCTGCTTGAGTAATTGGACGACCGATCACGAGATAATCTGAACCAGATTGAATTGCGCCAGCAGGAGTCATCACACGACGTTGATCGCCGAAATCACTCCCAATCGGGCGAATGCCAGGTGTAATTAATTTGAAGTCTTTACCGCAGTTTGCACGTAAAATCTCTACTTCTTGTGGAGAACAAACTACACCGTCTAAACCCGCACGTTGTGTTAAATTCGCTAAACGGATGACTTGCTCCATCGGTGAGGCATTAATACCGATTTGAAGTAAATCTAAGTCTTCCATACTCGTCAATACAGTTACACTGATTAATAAAGGTGCATCTTTACCGTAAGGCTCAAGAATTTTCTTTGCTTCTTCCATCATACGTAATCCCCCACTCGCGTGCAGGTCCACCATCCACACGCCTAAATCTGCTGCAGAACGTACCGCTCTTGCAACCGTATTCGGAATATCATGGAATTTCAAATCTAAGAACACATCAAAATCACGCTTATGTAATTCTTTAACAAACTTAGTGCCTAATGTGGTAAACATTTCTTTACCCACTTTCAAGCGACATAAACTTGGATCAATTTGATCAACGAGGCGTAACGCGTCTTCTTCTTTTTCGTAATCTAATGCGACAATAATTTTACTCGTCATAATTTTCCCTCTCAGTGTTCAATTAATTATGTTGTTAATCTTCTATAGGTTTAATGCTTTCCCAATGTCTACACGATGGGCAACACCATACTAATTTATGTGTTTGATAACCACAATTTGTACAGCGGTAATCAAAATTTTGTCTAATCCGCTCGCCTACCATCTTATGTAATAAAACAAGACTTTCCTTTCCTCGTCCTTCTTCTGCATCATCCATTTGATATTGAATAAAACGATGAAATAAGAATGTTGTAGGATGTTGGTTTAATTGCTGATAGAGCTTGGCTTGAGCAGCAGGCTTACCATCCATTTCTTCAATTAAATCAGCTAATGCTAATTCCACTGCACTATTTTTAGTCAAACGACTCGCTCTAATTAAAAATAATTCAAAATTCTCTAGTTGATTTAACTTTCGATAACAGGTCTGTAGCAAAGTTAAAACTTCACCAACATAGGCAGGATTCTGTTCCAAGACATTTTCAAGTACTTGCGCAGCAGACTGATAACGTTTTTCTTTAAGCAAAACTTCACCTAACAAAATAGACGCGCGAACACAATTTGGCGCAACATTTAACGCAGAGAGTAACAAATCTTTCTGTGTCTGTTTATTATCCAATGCCAAGCTTTGTGCATATTCACAATAATATTGGGCTAACTCAATATTATTTGACTGAGGCGAAATTTTTGCTAGCTTTTCTGCCACATTAATGGCTTTCTTCCATTCTTTTGTTTTTTGATACACAATTGCGAGCTGTTGTAACGCATTCTCAGCAAATTCAGGCTCATCCACTAGCATAATATATAGGTTTTCAGCCCGGTCATAAAAACCGATTGCCATGAAATCCTTAGCAAGTTGTTGTTTTGCTAGTAATTTTTGTTCAAATGTATAATCAGGACTGCGATCTAAGGCTTGATGAATCCGCAAAGCACGATCTACTTCACCACGAGAACGATAAAGGTTACCTAAAGTCAACTCTGCTTCAAATTGTGAAGTGCTATCTATTTCATTTTGCGCTTCTTGTTTTTGTAGAATATCAAGAAATAAATCAACCGCTTTTTCTGGCTGATTAGATAAAAGAAAATTGACTCCCGTGACATAATCACGGGAGAATTTATTTGTCATATCTTCCTGATCTTTTTTTGCGCTTCGGTGTCCCATATACCAACCGTAAGCCGCTGCAATAGGTAAAAGTAGGAAGAGCAACTCGAGCATTATTTAGCAGCCTTATCTCGAGCAGTGGTTAATTCATTAATTTGTAGTGTTTGGCGTTTAATTTGACGAGTTAATGACATATTTTTCAACTTTAATTTAAGATAAAAGATCGCACTGATTAACCAGCCTAAAAGCAATCCTAAACCAAATAAAATCGCTACTAATGTTGATAGACGAATTTCACTTTGCGCCACCATATAATTAAAAGTAATCATCTGATCATTGTTCGCGCCAATCGTGACCGCAACAAGTACAATTGCAAGTACTAGTACTAATCCTAAAATATATTTAATCATCAACGATCTCCTGACAAAAACGATACGTCTCATTATGCCAAAAATAAATACAAAAAACGACACTTAAAGGTGTCGTTATATAAAGTTAGTTGAAATTATGCGTAAATATCAACACGCTCTCTCAGCTCTTTTCCAGCTTTAAAGTGCGGGACAGATTTTGCGTCTAATTTCACTTGTTCACCCGTTTTAGGATTTCGACCTAAACGAGGTTGACGATAATGCAAAGAAAAACTACCAAATCCTCTCACTTCAATGCGCTTACCATTTTCTAAGGCGAATGACATTTGGTCCAAAATTTCTTTTACTGCATTTTCAACATCTTTTGCAGCAATTGAATGATGTTTTTGAACTAAACGCTCAATAAGCTCTGATTTAGTCATAATTTTCTCCTAACTTATTAAGCTAGCGTGCTCAAGTCACGCTAGCTTTATTTTTACAAGGGAATGTTAATTATTCACCTTTAGCAGCTTTAAATGCTTCAGCCATTGCATTTGGAATAGCAACATCTTCTTGTTTGTTATTCACTGTTGCAACTGCAGCCGCTTCTTCAGCTTGGTCTTTTGCACGTACTGATAAGTGAACGATACGCGCTTTACGATCCACACCAGTGTATTTCGCTTCAACTACATCACCAGCATTCACTTCGTTAGTTAAGTCAGCTGCACGGATGTAACCTTCAACACCACCGTCTAATTCAACTTTGGCACCTTTCGCATCAGCTTCAACCACTTTAGCGCTTAATACAGCACCTTTTTTGTTGACTGCTACGAAGTTGTTGAATGGATCTTCTTCAAGTTGTTTGATACCTAAAGAAATACGTTCTTTCACTGCATCAACTTGTAATACGACTGCTGCAACTTCGTCACCTTTTTTGTAGTTACGAACTGCTTCTTCACCTGATACATTCCAAGAAATGTCAGATAAGTGAACTAAACCGTCGATACCACCTTCAAGACCGATGAAGATACCGAAATCAGTGATTGATTTGATTTTACCTTCAACTTTGTCACCTTTGTTGTGAGTTTCAGCGAATTGTAACCATGGGTTAGGTTTGCATTGTTTTAAACCTAAAGAAATACGACGACGTTCTTCATCGATTTCTAATACCATCACTTCAACAACATCACCTAAGCTAACCACTTTAGAAGGGTGAATGTTTTTGTTTGTCCAATCCATTTCAGAAACGTGAACTAAACCTTCAACACCATCTAAAATTTCAACAAAACAACCATAATCTGTTAAGTTAGTCACTTTACCAGTTAATTTGCTGTTGACTGGGTGGTTTTCAGCGATTGCAACCCAAGGATCTTGACCTAATTGTTTTAAGCCTAAAGATACACGTGTGCGATCTTTATCAAATTTTAATACTTTAACTGTGATTTCATCACCAACATTCACGATTTCGCTTGGGTGTTTAACACGTTTCCAAGCCATATCTGTGATATGTAATAAACCGTCAACACCGCCTAAATCTACGAATGCACCGTAGTCAGTTAAGTTCTTAACGATACCTTTAACTTCAGAACCTTCTTGTAAGTTCTCAAGAATTTGTTCACGCTCTTGGCTATTTTCTGATTCGATTACAGCACGACGAGAAACAACAACGTTGTTACGTTTTTGGTCAAGTTTGATAACTTTGAACTCTAATTCTTTACCTTCTAAGTGTAATGTTTCGCGAACTGGGCGAGTATCAACTAATGAACCTGGTAAGAATGCACGAACACCGTTTAACTCAACTGTGAAACCACCTTTCACTTTACCGTTGATTAAACCGATAACAGTTGCCTGTTCTTCGTATGCTTTTTCTAATTCAATCCAAGATTCGTGACGAACTGCTTTTTCACGAGAAAGTTTGGTTTCACCAAAACCATCTTCAACAGCGTCTAACGCAACATTCACAACATCACCAACTTGAACGTCTAATTCGCCTTGTGCGTTTAAGAATTCTTCAACAGGGATAGCTGATTCAGATTTTAAACCAGCGTCAACAAGCACAAAGCCTTTTTGAATAGCAACAACAGTACCGCTAACGATAGAACCTTGACGGGTTTCAAGTTCTTTTAATGATTCTTCAAATAGTTGAGCAAAAGATTCAGTCATAATTAATCTTCAATTTTAAATTTAATAACGTCCACTTCAAAATCCATTGAATGTGGGGTTGAGGATAAAAGTCTATTCTTCCTTGAATAAACGGTTAACAACGATTTAAGCCTTGAGTCCAAGACGATGACGAATATGGTGCAGCGCTTGTTGAATGACTTCATCAATCGTTAATGTTGTGCTATCCAACAACAATGCATCATCCGCGGGCTTAAGCGGCGCAACGGCTCGATTTCTATCTCGATCATCACGTGCTTTTATCTCGGCTAAAATCTGGTCAAAGTTACCACTAATTCCCTTATTTTGCAACTGTTTATAGCGTCTTTTTGCTCTTTCTTCTGCGCTTGCATCTAAAAACAGCTTAACTTGTGCCGCTGGAAAAACAACAGTCCCCATATCACGCCCATCCGCAATTAAGCCCTTTTCAGTTGCAAAATCTTGCTGAAGCTGTAAAAGTGCGGCTCGAACTTCAGAAAAAACAGCAATTTTGGATGCGGCTTCGGCGACTTCTTGTGTCCGAATCTGCTGACTCACATCCTCACCGTTCAAGAAAATTTTCACTTCGCTATCTTGTGGTAAAAATTGAATCTCTAATTGGCTAGCAAGGCAAGCTAGGGCATTTTCATTCTCTAACGCCACGCCTTGTTTTAATGCGGCTAGCGCAGTGACGCGATAAATTGCCCCGCTATCTAATAAAGCGAACCCCAACTCTTCAGCTAAAGCATAACATAGCGTCCCTTTACCTGCGCCACTTGGTCCATCAACAGTAATCACAATATTCTTTTTCATGTTGCCTACTTTTTTCTCGTCAGAAATTGGGCTAAAGAATAGCACAATCGATAAAAAGTAGAGAAATATTTTCATATGTGAACGATAAAAGTAGCTTGTTGATTTAAAAATTCAGTCCGTAATCCTGTTTTATTTAGTTTGTCGTATTTTTATACACATTTTCCTTTGCAAAAAAATCAAAATAAAAATAAAATTGATAACCATTATCAACAAAAGAGAGAAAAGAAATGGATGCTCAACATACTTTTAGAAAAAAACTCATCGCAATATTAGTTTGTACTGCTGTCACACCTGTTTATGCAGAGGCTGTCGAAAACGCGCAAACGAAAGAAAAAAATATGTTAACTGAAATCGTTGTATATGGAGATCAGAACCAATCCATGTCATCCACACAAAGTGTGACCCAAGATGACATCAAAAAAGCGCCTGTCACGAATGGCAATATGACGGATTATTTACGTTCTAATCCACATGTACGCTATGAATACAGCGACCAAAATAGTTTCCAGCGTGGCGAAATCAAACCCGACAATATTTCAATTAATGGTGCAGATTATAATCAAACTACATTTTTCGTTGATAACGTGAATGTTAACAATGATATGGGATTGGGCAGTGACCTTTTTGATGGCACCATGGCAACGGTTCCACTCGCCAACCATTCACAAGCCTATTTTTTTGATGCGAATCTCCTCTCATCGATTGTCGTTCATGATAGCAATATCTCAGCCAGTTTAGGCGGGTTCTCTGGCGGAGCCGTTGTAGCAAAAACGAAACAATATGATGGCAAAGATCGCATTAAGCTCAGTTATCGGACAACTGACTCGTCTTGGGCAAAATTCAATGTTGAAGAAAAAGATGTGGAGCGTTTTAAAAAAGCGGTTCCTGAAGGTTCAATTGCTGAATTTCAACCTAAATATGATAAACATTTCGTGAATATCATGGCTGAAAAGGGATTGGGTGAAAATTTAGGTGCCGTGATTGGTTTCAGTCGTAGAGCATCGGATATCCAGCAATCG
The DNA here is from genome assembly GCF_054052285.1 of Pasteurella sp. P03HT. Lineage (NCBI taxonomy): Bacteria > Pseudomonadati > Pseudomonadota > Gammaproteobacteria > Pasteurellales > Pasteurellaceae > Pasteurella > Pasteurella sp. P03HT. The sequence continues at coordinate 89,144 of NZ_JBSIUM010000005.1, read as the reverse complement.
CGCCAAATTAATCCACAAGGTGATCGCGATAATCAAACTCACTCTCGCCGTTCTGATAATGCGTTACTCAATTTTAATTTAACGCCTAACGATCAACACCGCTTTGAATTGGGTTTACGTTATTCTGATTATCGTGAGCGAAAATTTTATGCCACCAATATTGACAGTAATGTGTATGACTACCACAGTGCTTATGGTGCCACACTTTCTTGGGTTAATGCCCTTCAATCTGGCGTGTTAACCTCAACCTTGGCTTACGATCACTTTAAAGACAAAAGAACAGCGCCTTCTACACATATGAAAACGATCATTGTTGATGACAATGAATACACGTTGGGTAGTATGGGGAACAGCCAATTAAATCAAAAAAACACTCATTTCTCCCTTGAATATGCCATCAATCCATTTGATACAGGTGCACTTAACCATTCCGTATCTTTAGGAGGGATTTTTCAACATACAGCATACCGTTTTAACCGTGATGCTGATGCCTTAGGGGAAATTATCACTCAAATTGATCTGGGTGTGGATTCAGATGGCGACGGCAAAAATGATATATTCGAAAACAAATCCAGCAATGTTGCCAGAAAAGGCACGGTGAAAACGCACTATCAAAATCTAGCATTCTATGCAGAAGATTTAATAACGTGGAAAAATCTAGAATTTCGTGCGGGTCTACGTGTTGAGCGAGATGATTATTTAAAAAACACCAATATTGCGCCAAGAACCGTATTACGTTATAAACCTTTTGAATCAACCGCTCTGAGCGTAGGTTGGAACCGTTACTATGGTCGTTCCTTTGCTTCAATGAAATTATCTGAGGGTATATTTAAACTGGATGGGCATGACACTTTCCGATACAAAGATACTCGTTCGTTTAAAACCCCTCACTCTGATGAATTGAGTTTTGGGATAGAACAAACGCTTTCACCTTTCACGGTAAATCTAAAATATATTTTACGTAATAATAAACAACGCATTGTTTTACAAGAAAAAGAAATAGTAGATGCACAAGGTGAAATGCAAAAAGTCAGATTTTACCAACGCGGCAAAGATTACAAAGCCAATGTACTCACTTTACAAGTGACCCCGCTTGATGCATGGGAATTGGGGCTTACTCGTTGGCACACCTCATTTGCTTTTGATTGGCTAGATACCAAAGCCATCGATTATGGTCGAGGTTATGATGCCTCATCACTTGTTATCTTAGATGGCAAGTTAATGACCTATGAACAAATGTTGAAGAAAGTGAATGCTTATAAAGAAGATTGGGGCGCGCGTTTAAGCATTGATATGTTTGTCCCAACCCTTGATTTTACTTGGGCAAATACGCTTTATGTCAAGGCTCCAACAACGTTAACAGAATATATTGGTGGAACGCCCGAAGCTTATCGTAGCTATAATTATGGTACACATACACAATGGGATACAAGCTTCCGCTGGCAACCCACTGTGGCGGAAAAACATCGTCCTTATATCAAGCTAGATGTACTGAATGTGTTAAACAAAACACGTAAAGGTGCTGGTTCTAATGGACAAGATTTGGGTATCTACACCCCTGGGCGTGAATTTTGGCTCGAGCTAGGCTACGAGTTTTAATGCCAGTTTTAATTTAGCTTGTTTTATTCAACATGTAATCTACGTATTATTTCTATAATACGTAGATTTTATTTTCTGTTGCTTAGGTAAAAATAATGAAAAAACTCACCGCACTTTTTGCTGCCCTGTTCTTTTTGTTTTCTTGTCATTCAACTACACCAACTCACGCTGAACGACTTCCCTTTGATCCTCATATTCAACATGGGAAACTAGAAAGTGGTTTGACTTATTATGTTGTGCAAAACACTGACCCTGCTAATCGAGTCTATATTCGCTTAGTAGTTAATGCTGGCTCCATGCATGAAGATGATGATCAAAAAGGCATTGCACATTTAGTTGAGCACATGGCATTTAATGGGTCGAAAAAATTTCCTGAAAATCAAATTATTGCCGCGTTAGAAAAATTAGGCATGAAATTCGCGCGCGATATCAATGCCTTCACAGACTTCGAAAATACCGTTTATACCCTCAATTTAGATAAAAATGATCCAGAAAGCTTGCGTTTAGCATTTGATGTATTAAACGAGTGGATGCATCATTTAACGATTTTACAACAAGATTTAGACAATGAACGTGGGATTGTCCAAGAAGAATGGCGCCGCCGTTTAAGCCCTATGTTGCGTTTAGGTGACAAAAAAAGTGCGGTAGAAATGGCTGGTTCTCGTTATGTGCTACGCGATCCAATTGGTGATATGAATATTATTCGCACAACTTCCAGACAACGTGTTGCCGATTTTTATCATAAATGGTATCGCCCAGATAATATGTCAGTGATTATCGTAGGGGATATTCAGCCAAAACAGATCACAACATTATTAAAAACACAGTTGAACACAGCGAATCCAATTAGTTCGACACCATTACAAAAAATTGATTTTTCTATCCCGTTAGTGAACCAATGGCGACTTGCTAGCGTTTCAGAAAAAGGCACACACATCCCCACTCTTGAGCTCAGTTTTTTTGAAACATTTCACGAAAAAAATACACTGACCTCATATAAACAAGACTTGATTCAGCAAATTTTGATGAGATTAATCAATCTCCGTCTACAAAAATGGGAACAGGTCGACAAACAACAGATTGAATCAGCTAACTTTTATCGGACGCATTTAGGCAAAGAAACGATACAAAATATTTTTTTACTGCAACTGTTTGATACAAACTATCAACGTGTCACGCAATCTCTCTTTGAATTCATTGCTGAAATTCAACAACATGGTTTTTCAGTACAAGAATTTCAACAAGAAATTGATCGTCTAGTCCAATTGAACGAAAAACAACGCAATATAAAATCAGGTAGTCTCAAAATCGCTGACGAGTTAATCGTAGCGGCGGCGAATAATCAAACTGTATTGAGCCAAGAAGATCGTTATCGTTTGAATCAGCGCTTTTTAAAGGAAATCACACAGCAGGATATTCAAGATCAATTTGCACAATTATTAAACATTAATGCCAAATTGTTATTAATTACTCAACCCTATCCCGCCCCGCCTCTTCCTCTTAAATTAAAAGAAGTGGAGAACATGTGGCAACAAACGATTACGACGCCACAACGTAGTTGGACACTCGAGAAACAACACGCACAGATGCCAACAATGCACATTGCTAGTGGTGAAATCACGAAACAGCGATATTGGTCAAAAGGTGATATTACTGAATACCGATTATCAAATGGTAGTAAATTAATTTACCATTATAGTGATAAAACCCCTAATCAAGTCTATTTCAAAGCGATGACGACGGGGGGATTGCGTACGGTTCCGCCCAAAGACTACCATTTGTTCAAAAGTGCAGTGACATTAACCGATGATTCAGGTATCGGCGCTCTTAGCTTATCAGATATCAATCAATTATTTAGCCAAAGTCCAATTGCTTTAGCCACCCTTGTTGATGACTATAAGCAAGGGTTCACCGCTGTAGGAAAAACACATCAACTTGCGGATTTGTTAACACTCTTTCGCTTGAAATTACAAGGAACGGCAGTTTCAGACTCCGCGCTCGCACGCTACAAAAAAGAAACACAAGAATATTTTCGTCATATTGATCAAGAAACCGCATTTATGCAAAAAATCAACCAATGGCGTTATCCCAATATTGAAACCGTCTATAGTGCGGATCCTACAACACTGCTCTCTTTTTCAGCGAAACAACTCACAGATTACTATCAGCAAGCAATATTAGGCAAAACTGACTTTACCTACTTCATTATTGGTGACATTCGTCAACAAGACGTAGAAAAACTCGCTCGTAACTATCTTGCTTCTGTTCCTGTTCATACTCAAGTTAGACCAGCTTATCCTGTTTCACCTCATATTCCTCAAAAGCCACTTGTCATGCATGGCTTAAGTGAGCCGCGTGCAGAAGTAGAAATTTACCTTACTTCTCCAAATCCATGGCAACCTGAACTCCAATATCAATTGGATTTATTAGGCGATGTGATACAAGAAAAACTGCGTGTCGCGTTACGAGAACAAGCTTCTGGTATTTATGCGGTAAATAGTTGGTTCGGGCAAGAAAAAGAACAACATTATATAGAAGGTAAAATCGAGTTTAGCTGCGCTCCCGAGCGCGTTGAGGAATTAACCCAACAAACCTATCATATTCTTGACCAAATGAGACGAGAAGGCGTAGATAGCGCTTTGCTCGAGAAAAAAGTGGGTGAAAAACAGACTCAAATCAAACAGCAATTTGATTCACTATTATCTGTTGCCAGTCTGATTGAACAAAGTTTCTGGCAAACCAATAGCCCTGATGGTATCTATCTTTATCAACAGTTAGCACAACTTTCACAGAAAGACAAAATTGATCGACTTGCTGAAAAAATCTTGCAGTCTTCAGCTCGCTTTCAAGCCACACTAAAACCCTAATCAACAAGACCGTACTTTAAATCAAGTAAAGTGCGGTCCAAATTAACAAACCTCTCATTCTTTCTGTTTCAATTGCAAAAATTCTTTCTTTTTTCGAATTTTATTCGAAAAATTTACATTCAAATTCCAAATTACGCACCATATGCTAAACTCCGTTACTTATAATAGCAACCATACGTAAGCTGTTGTATATCAAGGCATAAGTGAATGCTTATGTCGTCTTTCCAAACACTCATTAGGTTCAAAACAAGGAGAAGTATTATGGCTTTTAATCTTAAAAACAGACATTTGTTGAGTTTAGTCAATCACACTGAACGTGAAATCAAATATTTGCTAGACTTATCCCGTGATTTAAAACGTGCAAAATATGCGGGAACAGAACAACAAAAATTAAAAGGAAAAAACATCGCTCTCATCTTTGAAAAAACCTCTACTCGTACACGTTGTGCGTTTGAAGTTGCCGCTTATGACCAAGGCGCAAACGTTACCTATATCGACCCAACCTCTTCACAAATCGGTCATAAAGAAAGTATGAAAGACACCGCTCGTGTGCTTGGCCGTATGTACGATGCTATTGAATATCGTGGTTTCAAACAATCTATTGTTGATGAATTGGCTGAATATGCTGGCGTACCAGTATTCAACGGTTTAACCGATGAATTCCACCCAACTCAAATGTTAGCAGACGTGTTAACAATGATTGAAAACTGCGACAAACCATTAACTCAAATCAAATATGTTTACATTGGTGATGCTCGCAACAATATGGGTAACTCACTCTTATTAATTGGTGCAAAATTGGGTATGGACGTACGTATTTGTGGTCCTAAAGCATTATTACCAGATGCAGAACTTGTTGAAATGTGCCAAAAATTCGCAAAAGAAAGTGGTGCAAGAATCACCGTGACTGATGATATTGATAAAGCTGTGAAAGATGTTGACTTCGTTCATACTGACGTCTGGGTATCAATGGGTGAACCGCTTGAAAGCTGGGGTGAGCGTATCAAATTATTGTTACCTTACCAAGTAACCCCTGAATTAATGAAACGCACAGGCAATCCAAAAGTGAAATTTATGCACTGCTTACCAGCGTTCCACAACAGTGAAACCAAAGTAGGTCGCCAAATTGCTGAAAAATATCCAGAACTCGCAAACGGTATTGAAGTGACTGAAGATGTCTTTGAGTCACCAATGAATGTGGCTTTTGAACAAGCAGAAAACCGTATGCATACGATTAAAGCCGTACTTTATTCTAGCTTAATCTAATTATTAGGAGGCTATGATGAGAATTGTTATTGCATTAGGTGGTAACGCACTTCTTCGTCGTGGTGAACCACTTACCGCTGAAAACCAACGCCAAAATGTGCGCATTGCTTGTGAACAAATCGCAAAAATTTGGCCAAACAATGAATTAGTGATCGCCCATGGTAATGGACCACAAGTTGGATTATTAGCATTACAAGGCGCTGCCTATAAAGATGTTCCAACTTATCCTTTAGATGTATTAGGCGCTGAATCCGTTGGGATGATTGGTTATATGATTCAACAAGAATTAGGTAACTTAGTGCCTTTTGAAGTGCCGTTTGCAACTCTACTTTCACAAGTTGAAGTAGATAAAAATGACCCAGCCTTCAAAAATCCAACTAAACCAATTGGTCCAGTTTACAGCAAGGAAGAAGCAGAAAAATTAGCCGCAGAAAAAGGATGGTCAATTGCCCAAGATGGAGATAAATATCGTCGCGTAGTGCCAAGCCCATTACCAAAACGTATTTTTGAAATTCGTCCAGTAAAATGGTTACTTGAAAAAGGTAGTATTGTGATCTGCGCAGGTGGTGGCGGTATTCCAACATACTATGATGAACAAAATAATCTCTGTGGTGTAGAAGCGGTAATAGATAAAGATCTCTGTTCAGCATTATTGGCAGAAAATCTTGACTCTGACCTTTTCATTATTGCGACAGACGTGTCTGCAGTCTTCTTAGACTGGGGCAAAGAAACGCAAAAAGCCATTGCCACTGCACCACCTGAAGCCATTGAAAAAATTGGTTTTGCTTCTGGTTCAATGGGACCAAAAGTCCAAGCTGCAGTCAACTTTGTTAAAAATACGGGTAAAGATGCCGTCATTGGTTCTCTGTCCGATATTGTAGATATTGTCAAAGGCAAAGCTGGTACTCGCATTACAACAAAAGCAACTGACATTACCTACTATTAAGGTAATCAAATGGAATACGCTTTAGGTGGTCAATAAAGCGTATTCCGATAAAAGTAGCTGTAAATAAAGGAGTATATTATGGGAAACCCAAACAAAAAAACATTTAACTTTCCCTCAGCGTTTTCAATTTTATTCATCATATTGATTATAGCTGTCGGTCTGACTTGGCTCGTTCCAGCCGGTTCCTATTCCAAATTAACCTATAATTCAGCTGATAATGTATTCGTTGTTAAGACTTATCAACAACCCGATCAAATTCTTCCTGCCACAAAAGAATCATTAGATAACTTAAATATAAAAATTGAATTATCTAATTTCCTTGAAGGCACAATTAAAAAACCAATTGCCATTCCAGGCACTTATCAACGTGTAGAACAAAATCCGAAAGGCTTGCAAGATATCACAACCAGTATGGTTCATGGTACGATTGAAGCGGCGGATGTGATGGTCTTCATCTTTGTGCTAGGTGGGATGATTGGTGTCATCAATAAAACAGGCTCGTTTAATGCTGGTCTAGGTGCACTTGCGAATCGAACAAAAGGAAATGAATTCCTCATTGTCTTTGCTGTGTCTTTCTTAATGATGGTAGGGGGTACAACCTGTGGTATCGAAGAAGAAGCGGTGGCCTTCTATCCGATTTTGGTCCCAGTGTTTGTTGCCTTAGGCTATGATGCGATCGTGTGTGTCGGTGCTATCTTCCTTGCCGCATCCATGGGGACAGCCTTCTCAACCATTAACCCTTTCTCTGTTGTTATCGCTTCAAATGCCGCAGGTATTCCATTCACCGAAGGGATTGCATGGCGTTTTGGTGGGTTAGTTGCAGGCTTCATGTGCGTAGTGCTTTACTTGTATTGGTATTGTAAAAAAATCAAAGCCGATCCAAAAGCCTCCTATGTTTATGAGGATAGAGAAGAGTTTTTAGATAAATACATGAAAAATATCGATACCAACGCAATACAAGAATTCACCACAAGACGTAAAGTTATCTTAGTGCTATTCTGTATCTCCTTCTTCCTCATGGTATGGGGGGTAATGTTCGGCGGTTGGTGGTTCCCTGAAATGGCGGCGTCTTTCCTTGCCATTACAATCTTCATCATGCTGATATCTAAACTTACTGAAAAAGAAATCGTCAATGCGTTTACTGCAGGTGCTTCTGAATTAGTCGGTGTATCATTAATTATTGGTTTGGCTCGTGGTGTTAACCTCGTTCTAGAACAAGGAATGATTTCTGATACCATTCTTGCCTATGCTTCTGAGTTAGCTTCTGGTGTACCTGGTAGTGTATTTATTCTTGCTCAGTTAGTCATCTTCATTTTCTTAGGTCTCATCGTTCCATCTTCATCAGGTTTAGCGGTGCTCGCGATGCCGATTATGGCACCACTTGCAGATACAGTGGGTATTCCAAGACACATTGTGGTTTCCGCGTATAACTGGGGACAATATGCAATGCTCTTCTTAGCACCAACAGGATTAGTATTGGTTACCTTACAAATGTTGAACATTCCATTCAACAAATGGGTTAGATTTGTTCTACCGATGATTGGTTGTCTATTAGTTATCGCCTCAATTCTATTGGTCATCCAAGTTTCACTCTATAGTGTCTGATAGATTTATTTTTCAAAGGCTGTCATCGATCACAGATTTTAGATGACAGCCTTGCTATACTAAAAGCGCACAAGTGGATGCAATATAAAGGTTGGATTATGCCTAAAAATAAAGTTTTTGATAACATTGATACTCGAATTTTAAGGGCGCTACAACGCAATGGTCGCCTACAAAATAATGAACTTGCTAAAGAAGTAGGATTATCCAATTCTGCTTGTCTACGTCGAGTGAATATCCTTGAGGAAAGTGGTGTAATTGATAATTATGTTGCGTTACTTAATCCCCAAAAACTCAATTGTAGCCTAGTGATTTATGTCTTGGGCTCTTTTTTTGAGGAGGATTTAAAAATACGGGAACGTTTTATGTTTGAAATGAAGTCCCTGCCACAAATTGCTGAATGTCATTTAATGGCAGGCGATTATGACTTCATTTTGAAAGTCTTTGTCTCCGATCTAGACGAGTTCCATGCGCTCAAAATGCGCTATCTGACCAAAGAAATTGGGATAAAAAATATTAAATCTGAAATTGCCCTGAAAACAGTTAAAAACTCCACTGAGTTGCCGTTATAACAATATTATGCCTCTTCAATCATGAGCGTTGATTGAGTGAAGCAATGTCATACTTCAATCCATCAAACATTTCATAACGTTTTCGATACATTGAACGTTTTTTACTTTGAACCTCTTCTAATGGTTTACGTTCGATTTCTGTAGGCAATTGCCAATACTGTTCGACTAAGCGTCCATTATTTTCCTGCCAAAATTGATCATAATTAAACAATAAACGTGCCGAGTCATTCCAGCGGTATTTGGCTTGCTGTTTATGTGGAATCCCATCTAATTCGCAATTTAGCGTATCCGCTAGCAGTTTAAAGGCATTCACTAACATAAACATCGGACGTGCCCCATGTAATTGTTTAGTTGCCACACGTACTAATTCCTGAGCCTCTTCACCTTTCGGTCCTTGCATCGATGCGATCAATAATCGATTTGGCGCGAGAAAGGTAAAAGAAGCATCATACAAACTCTTTCCAGAAGCACTGTCTTGGATATTTAAAGAGAAAAACCCTTCCAATGGATCAATATCATTAATATTGAGATTCAATGAAAGCTGTTCCGTTAACATGGATAGAACAAGTGATTTTTGCGCAATCAATTGTTGGCAAAATGGAAGCCCCCATTTTTCTTGAGCTAAACTAAAGTTCTGGATGATTGCGTCAAGACGTTGTTGGGCATCAAAGCGCTTATCACAATACACACATAATAATGTATTCACACGGTATAAATGTTGATTAAAAAGTTGGGCCCAGTGAGGATGTTCATTTAGAAAATGCCCTAAATCATGACATTGTTTGTGACACCATATTACTCTCGCCGAATAACGTAAAAATTCACGCAGGCGCTTTAAAGGACGTTTTTCACTTGGATACATCTGTGAAAATGTTGGAAAGGAGAACACTGTCGACATGAGAATCCCCACAAATCGCTTAGAAAGGAAAATAAGCGCGCATTCTAATAAAAAATAGCCGCACTTTCAATGTGAAATCACAATAAACGTGCGGCTATTTCAATTCTCGTTAGGCTTAATCTTTCTTATTGTTTAATTGAGGTAAGAAAGATTCTTTCGAAATGCTTAATAAACCTGTTTGTGTATAAATACCGAGCTTATCTCGCGTATCCACAATATCTAAGTTACGCATCGTTAACTGACCAATACGATCTGCTGGGCTAAATGGTGCATTTTCCACTTTTTCCATACTTAAACGTTCTGGGTGATACGTACTATTCGCTGATGAAGTATTTAAAATCGTATAATCATTACCACGACGGAGTTCTAATGTCACTTCCCCCGTTACTGCACGTGCGACCCAACGTTGTGCTGTTTCACGTAGCATCAATGCCTGTGGATCAAACCAACGACCTTGATATAGCAAGCGACCTAAACGTAAACCGTTAATGCGGTATTGTTCGATAGTATCTTCGTTATGAATTGCACTGACTAAACGCTCATATGCGATATGTAATAATGCCATTCCTGGTGCTTCATAAATACCACGAGATTTTGCTTCAATAATGCGGTTTTCAATTTGATCTGACATCCCTAAACCGTGGCGACCACCAATGCGGTTTGCTTCAAGGAACAATTCAACGTGATCACTGAAAGTTTTACCGTTTAATGCAACAGGAACCCCTTCTTCAAAACGCACAGTCACTTCTTCCGCTTTTACGTCAACATCATCACGCCAGAATGCTACGCCCATAATAGGTTGTACGATTCTCATACCACGACTTAATAGCTCTAGATCTTTTGCTTCATGGGTTGCACCAAGCATATTTGAATCCGTTGAATAGGCTTTCTCAACGGACATTTTATATTCAAAGCCATTGGCAATTAAGAATTGAGACATTTCATGACGACCACCCAATTCTTCAATAAATTGGTTGTCTAACCAAGGTTTATAAATTTTAAGATTTGGGTTAGTTAATAAACCATAGCGGTAGAAACGCTCAATATCGTTACCTTTGAAAGTACTACCGTCACCCCAAATGTTCACATCATCTTCACGCATTGCAGAAACAAGCATTGTACCTGTTACCGCACGGCCCAATGGCGTAGTGTTAAAATACGCAATACCGCCCGTTGAAATGTGGAACGCACCACTTTGAATTGCAGCAATCCCCTCATGAGCAAGTTGCGCACGACAATCGATTAAACGCGCATTTTCTGCACCGTACTCCATCGCTTTCCGTGGAATCGCATTATAATCTTCCTCATCAGGTTGACCTAAATTTGCTGTATACGCATAAGGTACTGCACCTTTCTGACGCATCCATAATAATGCTGCGCTGGTGTCTAAACCACCTGAAAATGCGATACCGACTTTTTGACCTTTAGGAAGCTGTTGTAAAATTGTGTTTGACATATAAAACCTTAAATTAAATAATTACGCAAAAAAAGTGATTAAATAATCACTTTATTATTTCAAAAACTCTTCTGAAAGTCCACCACAGTTTTCCTTATTTGGTAACATTAAATAAGGATCAGGATATTGGTAAACAAAATCAATTTCCTGACAAATTTTATTTGAAAGAATAATACGGATAGGATCAGTTTCAGAACAGATGAAATGCGGTGCTTCAACACCTAATTTTTCCGCCATCTTGGAATAATATTCCGCTTTACTCGGATGTGCGGGAGCAACAACATGATACAGGCGCTGATGACTGGGTGTTTCAAGCAATAACTGAATAGCTCTTGCACAGTCATCAAAATGCACTAAATTCACAGGAGAATGACCTGATTTCATCGTTTTTCCTGAAAGGGAATAAACAGGATGACGATCATCCCCAACCAACCCACCAAAGCGAATAATATCGCAATCAATATTTTCTAGCTGAAATAGCCATTGCTCCACCTCCACTAATGCTTTTGCGATGTCTGTATTAGGTTGAGGTAGACAAGATTCGTCAAATTGTCCAGATACCTCAGGGAATACAGAAGTGGAACTAATAAAAACCAGATGACTGACCCCTTGTAACAAGGCTTCATTGACGAGGTTTTGAATTCCCTGCACATAGTGCTGAGGGTTAAAAAAATACTGACTAGGTGGGATATTGATCACTAACGAATCTACGGAAAGTAGCATCGTCAAATCATCAGGATCGGCATTAATTTCAGGGGTAAGCTCAAGTGGGTAGGCTTCAAAGCGCATAAGCCGCATTTGCTCCGCGCCTTCATGTGTTCGTTTACTTCCTTTGACTTCCCAACCTAAATTTTTCAAATGGCGAGCTAAAGGTAAGCCAAGCCAACCTAACCCCACTATTGAAACCGACTTCATAATTCTCCTTAAACGATCATGTTGAAAAAAAGCTTCCTTCCCAAAAGGAAGAAAGCCTATTTTTTCACTTATTTTGTCAATAAATCCAATGCTTCTTGGTATTTATCAACGGTTTTCTGAATCACCTCAGCGGGCACTTTCGGTGCTGGAGGTTCTTTATTCCAACCGCTATTTTGTAACCAATCTCGAATAAATTGTTTATCAAACGACGGCGGGTTAATGCCTTCTTGGTAAGTATCCACAGACCAAAAACGGCTTGAATCGGGGGTAAGAACTTCATCCATTAAGGTTAACGTTCCATTTTCATCTAAACCAAATTCAAATTTAGTATCGCAAATAATGATACCTTTGGTTAATGCATACTCCGCTGCGGCTTTATAAAGTGCGATTGCTTTTTCTTTCACTTGTGCAGCAAGGTCCGCACCAATGAGCTTTTCACACTCTTCATAGCTGATATTAATATCATGATCGCCCACTTCAGCTTTGCTTGATGGGGTAAAAATAGGCTCGGGCAATTTGCTCGCTTCTACTAAACCTTCTGGCAACGCTAAACCACAAATTGTGCCTGTTTTTTGATAGTCTTTTAAACCACTTCCCGTTAAATATCCACGTACAATCGACTCAATTTTAATTGGATTTAAACGCTTACATACTACCGCACGATCTTTTACCGCATCCGCTTCTGCTTTTGGTAACACATCATAAACAGTATCTCCGGTAAAATGATTCGGCATAATATGTGCTAATTTGTTAAACCAGAAATTTGAAATCTGTGTCAAAATTTCACCCTTACGTGGAATCGGATCGTCCAAAATCACATCAAATGCAGATAAACGATCTGTTGCCACCATCAACATACGTTTATCGTCAATCTTATACAGATCGCGCACTTTACCTGAATAGATTTTTTTTAGACTAAGCTGAGTCATCTGTTTGCACCTTATTTTTTTATATCATAAAAATCGGCGCATATTGTACCGCACTTTGCTCTGAAAGATAAGCAAACGTTTGCATTTTTTATTGAATTTATAAATAAATTTGAGAAGAACGCTAAAATAAGCGACAATACGCCATTCTTTTTAACTTCATCAACTTACAAACCAATAGAACAATGTCATTGAACGATTATCCACAACAAGTTAATAAACGTCGTACTTTTGCGATTATTTCCCACCCTGATGCAGGTAAAACCACCATCACCGAAAAAGTCTTACTTTACGGACAAGCAATCCAAACTGCAGGGTCGGTGAAAGGAAAAGGCTCAAGCGCACATGCTAAATCTGACTGGATGGAAATGGAAAAGCAACGTGGTATTTCGATTACAACCTCTGTCATGCAATTCCCTTACCATGATTGTTTAGTCAACTTATTAGACACACCGGGACACGAAGACTTCTCAGAAGATACTTACCGCACTTTAACCGCTGTTGATAGCTGCTTAATGGTAATCGACAGTGCAAAAGGGGTTGAGGAACGTACCATTAAATTAATGGAAGTGACTCGCTTACGCGATACCCCAATCTTAACCTTTATGAATAAGTTAGACCGCGATATTCGTGATCCAATGGAATTATTAGACGAAGTCGAAAACGTGTTAAATATCCATTGTGCGCCGATCACTTGGCCAATTGGTTGCGGTAAATTATTCAAAGGGGTTTATCATTTATATAAAGATGAAACCTATTTATACCAAAGTGGGCAAGGTCATCGAATTCAAGAAGTGCGCGTAGTTAAAGGTTTAAACAACCCTGAACTTGACGCCGCAGTAGGTGATGACTTAGCACAACAATTACGCGATGAGTTAGAACTTGTTCAAGGCGCATCAAATGAATTTGATCTCGATGCCTTTTTAAGTGGTGAATTAACCCCAGTATTCTTTGGTACTGCATTAGGTAACTTCGGTGTTGATCACTTCCTTGATGGGTTAACACAATGGGCACCCGCCCCACAAGCACGCCAAGCGGATAGCCGTAAAGTAGAAAGTAGCGAGCAAAAATTGACTGGCTTTGTGTTTAAAATCCAAGCAAATATGGATCCAAAACACCGCGACCGCGTTGCCTTTATGCGTGTAGTGTCGGGTAAATACGAAAAAGGCATGAAACTCCGCCATGTGCGTATTGGTAAAGATGTAGTAATTTCTGATGCGCTAACCTTTATGGCGGGCGATCGTACTCACGCCGAAGAAGCTTACGCAGGCGATATTATTGGTTTACATAACCACGGGACAATTCAAATTGGTGATACCTTTACTCAAGGTGAAGAGTTGAAATTCACAGGAATTCCAAACTTTGCCCCTGAATTATTCCGTCGTATTCGTTTGAAAGATCCACTCAAGCAAAAACAACTGTTAAAAGGCTTAGTCCAGCTTTCTGAAGAAGGTGCTGTGCAAGTATTCCGCCCACTCATGAACAATGATCTGATCGTAGGTGCGGTTGGTGTGTTACAGTTTGACGTGGTGGTTTCTCGTTTGAAATCGGAATATAACGTTGAAGCGATTTACGAAACCATCAACGTTGCCACAGCGCGTTGGGTTGAATGTGGCGATGCGAAAAAACTTGAAGAATTTAAACGTAAAAATGAACAAAACTTAGCCCTAGATGGTGGCGATAACTTAACTTATATCGCGCCAACAATGGTGAACTTAAACCTTGCACAAGAACGTTATCCTGACGTTCAGTTCTTCAAAACCAGAGAACACTAATCATCAAAGTGCGGTAAAAAATCGTAAACATTTTACTGCACTTTTTATCTAGAATATCCTTTCAAAAAATAGGTATTAATTTGTCCTACCTATCAAAATCATCATTAGTAACAATTTCCTTTCTTTTTTTGATAAGCGTACTATACCCCCATAAAGCTCAATGAATGAGTTATCTTGTTTAATGATGATTATACTATTATTGGAGGAATACCTATGACAACAGCAATCGGTTTATGTGAAGCATCATCTCAAAAATTAGCAAATGAACTCAATACGTTATTAGCTAATTACCAAGTATTTTATACTAACGTACGTGGTTATCACTGGAATATTAAAGGGGTAAATTTCTTTGAATTACATGCAAAATTTGAAGAAATCTACAACGATTTAGTCGTGAAAGTAGATGAAATTGCAGAACGTATTCTCACACTTGGACATACACCAAATAACGCGTATAGCCAATATTTACAAGTAGCCACAATTCAAGAGCATATTGGTGTAAGCAACGCTCAAGATTGTCTATCTGGCACCCTCAACGGCTTTAAAGAACTGTTGAAACAACAACGTGCAATTTTAGAGATTGCAGGCGAAGCGGGCGACGAAGGGACAGCTTCACAGATGAGCGACTACATTAAAGAGCAAGAAAAATTGATTTGGATGTTTACTGCAGCTTGCCAAAGCTGTCATGCTTAAATAAAAAATACCATCCACATATAAAAAAATAGCTAGACTTTGATCTAGCTATTTTTATATTGCTTAAAGATTCTCAATTGCCTGATATTGTCCTTTCAACTTCTCAAGCCCGTCTTGATACTCACGCATTTTTTCACGTTCTTTCTCAATCACAGCAGGTGGTGCTTTAGCGACAAAGGTTTCGTTCGCAAGTTTATTTTCAATACGTTGGATCTCACCTTGGTATTTTTCAATTTCTTTATGTAAACGAGCCAATTCTGCCTCTTTATTAATAAAGCCTGCCATCGGCACTAATAATTCAGCCTTATTCACCAGCTTCGCCACAGACAAAGGCGCCTCTTCCCCGACTTCAAGCAGGCGAATTGAGTCTAATTTTGCCATTGCTTGAATTAAAGTGCGGCTATTCTGTAAGTAATTTTGGTCTTCTTCGGAAACATTACGTAACAAGAGATCTAAACTTTTACTTGGTGGAATATTACTTTCTGCACGAATATTACGTACGGCAACAATGACCTCTTTCAACCAGTTGATTTCGGCTTCTGCCTGATAATCTAATGCGCTTTGTTCAAATTGTGGGAAAGATTGCAACATAATGGTTTCACCACTTACCCCCGCAAAGGCTTTCACTTTTTGCCAAATTTCTTCCGTGATAAATGGCATCACTGGGTGTGTCAAACGAAGTAATTTTTCCAACACATTGATTAAGGTTTGGCTAGCACCACGTTTTTGTGCTGCACTACCATTAGCGAACACTGGTTTGGTCAATTCTAAATACCAGTCACAGAATTGGTTCCAAGTAAATTCATACAGTGCCGTCGCACACAAATCAAAGCGGAATTGTGCTAAGGCATTGCGGAAAGCCTCTATGGTTCGATTCAATTCAGATTGAATCCAACGATCTGCTACGGAATATTCCACAGAACCTTCACTTAAATCCAATTTCTCGTTGGTTAACACAAAACGGCTCGCATTCCATAATTTGTTACAGAAATTGCGGTACCCCTCTAAACGTTTCATATCCCAGTTAATATCACGACCATTCGTTGCTAACGCTGTTAATGTGAAACGTAATGCATCTGTACCGTGTTCAGCAATACCTTCAGGGAAGGCTTTTACTGTCGCTTTGGCAATTTTTTCCGCCAATTGTGGCTGCATCATATTGCCAGTGCGTTTTTCTAACAGACTTTCAAGATCAATACCGTCAATCATATCCAATGGATCGATTACGTTACCTTTCGACTTGGACATTTTTTGTCCTTGTTCATCACGAATCAAGCCTGTTACATAAACCGTTTTGAATGGCACTTGTGGTTTGCCGTTTTCATCTTTTACAAAATGCATCGTAAACATGATCATACGTGCAACCCAGAAGAAAATGATGTCAAAGCCCGTGATCAACACATCTGTTGAGTGGAACATTTTCAGATCGGGCGTTTGCTTTGGCCAACCTAAGGTTGAGAAGGTCCATAAACCTGATGAGAACCAAGTATCAAGCACATCTTCATCTTGTTTTAATACCACATCCGCAGATAAGTTGTGTTTTTGACGCACTTCTGCTTCATCACGTGCTACATACACATTACCTTGCTCATCATACCAAGCTGGAATACGGTGTCCCCACCATAATTGACGAGAAATACACCAATCTTGAATATCACGCATCCAAGAGAAATACAGATTTTCATACTGTTTTGGTACGAATTGGATTTCGCCGTCTTCTACAGCTTTCACTGCCACTTCTGCAAGCGGTTTCACACTCACATACCATTGGTCAGTTAACATTGGCTCGATAGGCACACCACCACGGTCACCATAAGGCACTTTCAAATCGTGTGGTTTGATTTCTTCTAATAAGCCTAATTCTTCAAAATCTGCCACGATTTGTTTACGTGCAGCAAAACGTTCCATCCCTTGATATTTGATTGGAATCAGTGCGGTGTAATTTTCAAGAATTTTTCCATCAGAACCGATGATTTCCGCTTCAGCACGAATATCCGCATTTAAAGTCATCACGTTCACCATTGGTAATTGGTGACGTTTACCCACTTCATAGTCGTTGAAGTCGTGCGCTGGTGTAATTTTCACCACGCCCGTTCCAAATTCACGATCGACATAATCATCTGCGATAATCGGAATTTCACGATTGGCTAATGGTAATACGACTGTTTTACCAATAAGTGATTGATAACGTTCATCTTCTGGGTGAACAGCTACAGCGGTATCACCGAGCATTGTTTCAGGACGCGTTGTCGCCACCACTAAGTAATCTTTACCGTCTGCAGTTTTTGCACCATTCGCTAATGGATAACGGAAATGCCAAAGTGAACCTTTGCTCTCTTTGTTTTCTACTTCAAGATCAGAAATCGCAGTATGTAATTTTGGATCCCAGTTTACCAAACGTTTACCACGATAAATTAAGCCTTCTTCGTGTAAACGAACAAACACTTCTTTTACAGCTTCAGATAAACCATCGTCCATTGTGAAACGTTCACGATCCCAGTCGATAGAGTTACCTAAACGACGCATTTGTTGGCTAATTGTGCCGCCTGAATACGCTTTCCAATCCCAAATTTTATTAATAAATGCTTCACGTCCATAATCGTGACGCGTTTTCCCTTCTTCAGCAGCGATTTTACGCTCCACCACCATTTGAGTTGCAATCCCCGCGTGGTCAGTACCCGTTTGCCATAATGTGTTATGCCCTTCCATACGGTTGAAACGGATTAAAATATCCATCAATGTTTGCTGGAAAGCGTGCCCCATATGTAAGCTACCAGTTACGTTCGGCGGCGGAATTGCAATCGAATAGCTTGGTTTTGAAGTATCTTCTGACGGTTTAAAATAACCGCTTTCTTCCCAGTGTTTATACAGGGCTTGTTCAACTGCAGATGGCGTAAAACGATCTGCCATTTCGAAGTTTTGTGTCATTGTTTATCTCTTTTCTATTTAATGTGTAATCTATTTAGCGTCCAATAAGGTATATTTAAACTCATTTCAATAAAAATTGAATGCTTAAAAATATAAGCCGCAGTTACAATACTGCTAACGCTGCTTCATAATTGGGTTCATTTTTAATTTCTGATACTAATTCGCTGTGTAATACACGATTATTTTCATCTAAAACAATCACCGCACGTGCAGTGAGTCCTGCTAAAAGTCCATCTGCTATCTCAACACCAAGACGCTGGTGGAGCACTTTATGACGGAAAGTAGACAAAGCAATCACGTTATCAATTCCCTCTGCACCACAAAAACGAGCTTGTGCAAAAGGTAAATCGGCTGATAAACATAACACAACAGTATTCGTTAAATTCGCCGCCTGTTCATTAAATTTACGTACAGACATGGCACAAACTCCCGTGTCAATACTTGGGAAAATGTTCAACACTTTACGCTTTCCCTCAAAATGAGATAACGTTACATTGTCTAATTTTGTATTCACCGCAGTAAAGTCAGTGATGATGTCATTCACTTGAGGGAATGTACCTAATACTTCAACGCGCTTGCCGGCTAACGTAATGTTGCTCATCAATTTTCCTCTATTTCTCTCTTCACTTATTATTTTAAATCAGATCCCCAATCCCACCCTTTTATTCAGATCAACACATGGTTGTCACAATACGTTATACGTTGTACCACATCACTTGTACAGAGCAGAAGTTGTTCAGAAAAATGAACGGCTCTTCGTTCTGCTAAGTGTGTTTTTGTGTTCGCCTCTGAATAAACTACCTAAATATTGACCACACGTTTACAGGTCGTATTGCCAATTGGCTTGCTGAATTAAAATATCGAGTTCACGATGTGCTTTTGCTACCTGATCCGCTTGTCTACGAATCGCTTTAATGTTCACTGCTGAAAGCAATTTAATTTCACTGCGACTATAACGGTCTTGCTCTGGCAATGCAGCTTCCGCTAATTTAATTAAGGTAGAATGTTCGTCTTTCAAACGATCACGTTTTGCTAATGCTTCAACCATTTTCATTCCGTTCGTTAACGAAATTTGGTGATTAGCTTGGTTAATTTGCACCACTAACGTTTCTAATTGTTCAGCGGTTTCTTGATATTCCACCAACAAATCCGTGGGATGTTCCGCAGGCTTTTCACCCTCTTGGTATTTCGCATTTTGTTGTAAACGCTGATTGAGTTGCGCTAAACGACGCTGTGCATCGGCGCGTTGCATAAGCGCTTCGGCTAATTTCATTGTAATTTCTCTCTATTTCATCTGTTCTGTGGTCAATTGCCAACCGAGCTGTCTCAATTGCTTATAGCGTTCACGAGCCAAGACTTTTAGTTGTTCATCTGCTGGAACAAAGTCAATTATATGATTAAAACTGGCGACATAATCAGGGACAGTAGACTGCAAATTGATTAATATATCGCGGCGTTGCGCATTGCGCTTACCTTTCCAACTAATTTCAATTGGCGTCGCATAGTTTGTCACTTCCCCTGATACGTTATGGGGTACAAATTCATCAGGTTCTCGTGTCCACAATGCTTCATCAAGGTCAAATGCTTGCTGTTCGGTTTCACAAGCAATTAATACACGTTTTCCCAAACGCCATGCTGATGCTGCCAAATCACAAGCCACTTGTTCAACTCGCGCCTCACAACTTAACAAATAAAATTGTGCATGTTTAGACATGAATTTATCAATCCTTTATTAAAGGTATAACTAAATGATTTTAACGAAAAAGCGTTCGAAGATAAAGCAATTGCCACTTTTCACTGTCGCTTTTTTAAAACTTTTATCAAACAGACCGCACTTTATGATCTAAATCACAAAACAAGATATTGCTTTCGGCATAACATTCCACAAATACCCCGCAAGTGTTAATATTTTAATATTCATTTTTTTATATTTTTCAACAAGAGGTAATACTATGACATTCCGTATCGAAAAAGACACAATGGGCGAAGTACACGTACCCGCAGATAAATATTGGGCAGCACAAACTGAGCGTTCTCGCAATAACTTCAAAATTGGGCCTGAAGCCTCTATGCCAAAAGAAATTATTGAAGCTTTTGGTTATTTGAAAAAAGCAGCCGCTTACGCTAACCATGATTTAGGTGTTTTACCCGTGGAAAAACGGGATTTAATTGCCCAAGCCTGTGATGAAATTTTAGCAAAAAAATTAGATGACCAATTCCCATTAGTCATTTGGCAAACAGGGTCAGGTACACAATCTAATATGAACGTGAATGAAGTCGTTGCAAACCGTGCTCATGTTCTTAATGGCGGGAAATTAGGTGAAAAATCTATCATTCACCCAAATGATGATGTGAATAAGTCCCAATCGTCTAACGATACTTATCCAACTGCAATGCACATTGCTGCCTATAAAAAAGTCGTTGAGCATACGTTACCTTGTGTAAAACGTTTACAAAAAACCTTAGCTGCAAAAGCAGCGGCGTTCCAAGATGTCGTAAAAATTGGACGTACACACTTAATGGATGCGACACCATTAACATTAGGACAAGAGTTTTCAGCCTATGCAGCACAATTATCGTTTGGTATCAAAGCACTAGAAAATACCTTGCCCCATTTAGCCGAATTAGCGTTAGGTGGAACAGCTGTTGGTACAGGTTTAAATACGCCAAAAGGTTATGATGTCAAAGTTGCAAACTATATTGCTGAATTTACGGGTTTACCTTTTGTGACTGCACAAAATAAATTTGAGGCATTAGCAACACATGATGCCGTTGTAGAAACACACGGGGCCTTGAAACAATTAGCCGTCTCGCTCTACAAAATTGCCAACGATGTTCGTTTATTAGCCTCAGGTCCACGTTCTGGTATTGGTGAAATTTTAATTCCTGAAAATGAGCCAGGTTCATCCATCATGCCAGGAAAAGTTAACCCAACCCAATGTGAAGCAATGACCATGGTTTGTGCACAAGTCTTAGGTAATGATGTCACCATTTCATTTGCAGGTACGCAAGGTCACTTCCAACTTAACGTGTATAAACCTGTTATGGCAGCTAATTTCCTACAATCTGCGCAATTATTAGGTGATGCCTGTGTTTCCTTCGATGAACACTGTGCTGTAGGCATTGAGCCGAATTACCCACGTATTAAACAACAATTAGAGCAGTCTCTTATGCTAGTTACCGCATTAAATACTCATATTGGCTATGAAAATGCGGCTAAAATTGCTAAAACTGCACATAAAAATGGAACAACCTTAAAAGAAGAAGCCATCAACTTAGGTTTAGTGACGGCAGAACAATTTGATCAATGGGTTCGTCCAGAAGATATGGTGGGCAGTTTAAAATAAACGATTAATTTTCACTCTAAGGCGAGCGTAAAGTTCGCCTTTTTTTTGTTGGTTTTGCTATAATCTGCGCCAATTAAATTTTTTTGATGGATTCACGATGAAAGGTTACGCATTTTTAGTTTCAATTCTGTGTTTTTTTTCAACAACACTCTCAGCACAATGGTTGAATGTGGGAAAAGCGGATTATACTTGGGGACCCTTCCATGTTTATACGATTAGTCTCTATACTGAAACAGGTCATTATGAAGAAAATCTGCGTCCCTTGATGCTCACATTTAACTATGCAAAACCGATTGAAGGTAAAAATTTTGCGATTAGTCTCATTAAAGAAATGGAGAACTTAAACCTAGATAATCTCGACAGTAAAACTTATCTAGAAACACTAAAATCGATTTTCCCTGATATCTCGCCTAATGACGTATTAAATTATATTGCGTTAGAGGATCGTGGTTATTTTGTGTTAAACGACACCATTCTCGATAACGAATTTGATCCGAGTTTCACTCAAGCACTCATTGCAATTTGGCTATCTCCAAATACGAATTTCCCTAAATTACAACCGAAATTACTGGGCGATGAAAAAAACCAATCTTCGGGTGAGGACGCCCCCATTTCTTCACCAAAAGTTGCGCCACTCACAGACGATTCAGCGAATCCTGAATTGCCACCCAATTATCCATTAGAAAACCGAGAAAATGAATTTTCTCAACGTAGATAAAAATAAAAGGACGAGTATATCATCTCGTCCTTTCTTTGTATTACCCCTGCTTAAAGGCTTTAATTTTCTGTAAATGGTGCGAAATTTTCTTAAATTTATGCGTTTCTACTTCATCCCACACAATTTCATAAAATGGTGAAAGGGTTTCTGCGCTACGTTGAGAATCCAGTACTTCATCGTCTGTTGAAAGAAATACTAAGCAATTCCCTTGATTTTTGCTACGGAAGTTCTCCACACATTTGGTCGCAATATCTTCATATTCTTCTGGGCGATCAATTTTTCCTTGCATATTCTCATAAGGGAATAAATTCGGATTAAAAATAGCTTGTTTAATACCACATAAAAAACCAATACGTTCGGACCAATAGCCACCTAAGCCAACGCCACAAATTAAAGGTGAAGGATCTTTGCTTTCAGATACCAATTTATGCACTTCATTTAACAAAAATTGCATATCGTGGCGGGGATGCAATGTGCTGTAATTGACAAAACGAACATCAGGATCAATAAATTTTAATTGCATCACTTTTTCATGATTGCCAGGACTGCTTGAATCAAATCCGTGTAAATAAATAATCATTGATGACTCCTAAAAATAAAAATGTGTTAAATTTATACCGCAGTGCGTGCCATATGGGATTTCTTTTCAAGATAGACGATCATTTGTAGTGCAATATCAATACCACTTGTTTTTTCTATCATCTCTAAACCTGGACTAGCATTGACTTCAAGCACTAATAATCCCCGTTTAGAACGAATTAAGTCAACCCCAGCAACATCAAGACCGAGTGCTTTCGTCGCTTGAATGGCAATATTTTTTTCTTGTTCAGATAGCGTGATCTTTTCCGCCAAACCGCCTCGGTGAAAATTCGCACGAAACTCACCATTTTGTCCAATACGTTGCATGCTCGCCACAACACGATCTCCAATAACGAAACACCGAATATCACTACCTTGGGCTTCTGCAATAAAGTCTTGCGCAAGAACAGGAACTTCAGCTTGTTTTAAGGTTTCTAATATACTGACCGCACTTTGTTTTTTCTCGGCGAGAATCACGCCGATTCCTTGCGCACCAGCTAATGTTTTTAAAATAGTCGGCGAACCAATTTGTGCTAATGCTGATGGTGCTTGAAATTCTACGCCTGCAAAGATCGAGGTCGGAATAGCAATGCCTTTCTCTGCAAGAATTTGTAGACTTAACCATTTATCTCGAGCTTTCAAGAATGCCTGTTCTGAATTTAAGCTTGGCACATGATTGATTTCTAGATGGCGTAATACGGCACACCCCATTCTCGTACTCTGTGTACCAAAACGGGGAATGACCGCATCATATTGTGGCAAACGTTCAGGCTCAGCTTCAACGTTTGCTTGATAATATAATTCAACATGCGGGGAACATTCCGTTAATTTCAACAAACAACGATTCGGATCAAGAATAGCCATTTGATGCCCGCTATTTTCTGCAGCTTCTTTTAAACGCTGACAACTATAGAGCCGAGGCTCACGACATAACATTAATAATTTCATGACGATGAATCAGGAAAGTAAAATCATATAACCAGTTGATATATTATACTCATCAATACTATAGTAAAAAATAGTTTATGCTTTTTATTTACATAAGGGTAAAATGATACGGTGTTCGCAAAAACGCATTCTTTTCAACTCAAAGAGGATACTTATATGTTTGTTGTTATTTTTGGCCGTTCAGGCTGCCCATATTGTGTACGTGCAAAAAACTTAGCAGATAAACTCAAAAACACACTCGATGATTTTGATTATCGCTATGTCGATATTGTGGAAGAAGGCATCACGAAAGCAGATCTTTCTCAATCAGTTGGTAAACCTGTCGAAACTGTTCCGCAAATCTTTATTGATGAAAAACCAATCGGTGGTTGCACTGATTTTGAAGCATTGATGAAAGCACAATTCAATATCGTGGCCTAATCCCGTCAATACCCAAAATGCGATGAATATTCATCGCATTTTTTATATCAACAAAATTCTCCTTGCACATTTCTTGAAATGAATATAAATTCAATAAAAATGAATAAATATAAAACAGGAAGATACTATGCGTAGTACAGAATTAGTCCATTGGTTTAGACAATCAACCCCCTATGTCAATATGCATAGAGGAAAAACATTTGTGATTATGCTAGATGGCGATACAATTGCTTGCCCGAACTTCGTTAATATTATTAATGATATTAGTCTATTGCATAGTTTAGGTATTAAACTCGTCCTCGTGTTTGGCGCACGTTATCAAATCAATGAATTATTACAGCAACATCAAATAACCAGCCTTTACCATAAAAATATTCGTATTACAGATTTGGACAGTCTGGAGCTCGTCAAACAAGCCGTTGGGAAATTAAACTATGATATTGCTTCTCGCCTTTCGCTACGCTTACCCCATTCGCCATTGATTAATGTTGTCACTGGCAATTTTGTCTTAGCACAACCCATTGGAGTAGATGAAGGCGTGGACTATCAATTAAGTGGCAAAATCCGTCGTATTAATACAGAAAGTATCCAACAACAACTTGATCGTAATGCGATTGTCTTGATTGGTCCCATCGCTCCTTCTGTAACGGGCGAATCGTTTAACTTGCCATTTGAAGAAATCGCAACACAAGTTGCGATAAAATTAAATGCAGAAAAATTAATTGGTTTTTGTGCTACCCAAGGGATTTTAGACAACAATCAACAAACTATCAGTGATCTCCTTCCACAAGAAGCAGAATGCTATCTACATGAATTAATCAAACAAAATCAATACCATTCTTCACAAGCACGATTTTTACAAGCGGCGATTGAAGCCTGTCGCTCTGGTATTAAACGTTCTCATTTAATGAGTTATGAAGAAGATGGTTCACTGTTGCAAGAACTCTTTACTCGTGATGGTGTGGGAACACAACTCTCAATGGCGTCATCCGAAACCATTCGCTTAGCGACAGTAAGCGATATTCCCGCATTACTTGAACTCATTCGCCCATTAGAACAACAAGGTATTCTTGTAAAACGATCGCGTGAACAACTTGAAATGGAGATTCACAATTATACTATTATTGACCGAGATGGCGTGATCATCGCATGTGCCGCGCTCAATTGCTATCAAGCTGAAAAAATGGCTGAAATGGCTTGTGTTGCAGTCCATCCTGACTACCGAAATTCATCTCGAGGAGATATTTTGCTTGATGCCATTAAAAAACGAGCAAAGCTACTCGGTATCGAGACACTCTTTGTGCTAACCACTCGAACAGTACATTGGTTCCAAGAGCGCGGTTTCCAATTAGCGACAATTAACGAACTCCCGCTTGCTAAACGTCAACACTATAACTACCAACGCCGTTCTAAAATTCTTATGTTACCTTTAACACAATAATCTAAAAAAATCGGTTAACTGAGTTAACCGATTGATGTTTCAATTATGGCAATTTCGCTACGACACAATAGCCGTCTTTTAGCCCTGTCAGATGGTAATCTGTATCACTTGAAACAAAAGCAGACTCCCCTTGTTTTAGTACAAGTGCGGTCCCTTTTTGTGATATGTTTACTTGTCCTTCCATCACAAGTAAAATTTCTGCACTGTGAGAATGACATTGATGTGATTCATCTCTTTGATAACAAATTTTAGTCAATGCAAAATCTTTCGCTGGTGTTGGATAAGTAAACATACGGCTATTTTCAGGCGCTTTTGCAATGACTTCAGGTTCAATCTCGCGGCAATCCACAATTTTTAACAATTCTGGAATATCCACATGTTTTGGCGTCAATCCCCCCCGAATCACATTATCCGAACATGCCATAAGTTCAATATTCTGACCACGAAGATACGCATGCGGAATACCTGCATCTTGGAAAATTCCCTCACCCGCTTTTAAGTGCACAATATTAAACAAATAGAAACACACCAATCCCGCATCCAATTTCTCTGGAGTAATCGACATAGCTTCCATCGTGTACAACACCCAATAATCTGGATTATCCAAACTTAATTGCTGCGTAGTATAAGCCATTTGATTCGCTGTAACGATGGGTAACAACCAGTCAGTTAATTGCGATTGTGTTGCCTGCATAATAAAAGCATAAAAATCCGCTAAATGCTGTTTTTCTAATTGTGCTGCCAATCCCGATAAGGAAGGACGTTGCCGTAATGTTGCTAAGATAGCTGATTTTGCTTTAAACCCGTGCAAAAGCCAAAACTCTGATAAGGCGATCATCATTTCAGGTTTATGATTGCGATCTTTATACGTCCGTTTTGGATCATTTAAATCAATACCTTTGGCATTTTCTTCAAAAAAACCTCGCTCAGCTTGTTGCTTTGTTGGATGTAACTGGATCGAAAGCGGTTTATTGACATCAAGAATTTTCAATAAATAGGGTAAATCTTGTCCAAATTGCTCCACACTTTTTTGTCCTAATACGTGAGGCGATTCAGCCAAGAAATGAGTCAACGGTTGTGTCTGCTCAACTACTTCGACTAATGAAGGGGCAGAAGCGTGCGCCCCAAGCCACCATTCTGCATAATATTGTTCTTTGTCATTATTTAGACCAAGTAGTTGAGGAATAAAGTGCGTGCCTCCCCAAACATAATGTTGTGCACACCCCATTAATTTATATATTCCCATATTCCCCCCTTATTTTTTATACCCACCAAAAAATTGTACTAACAACACTTTATCTTCTTCATGTAATAAATGAGCCAGTAATCGTTTCCCCGTCACAAGATCAATGACGAAAATCATGTTATCTGTTAAATTAATCTGGCTAATTTTATCATACGGGAAATAGACATTACCGAAAAAAAAGCCTTTTTCTTTCAGTAACAAAACAGGTTCGCGTACAAAAGCTGCATAAACAGTTAATAAAATTAATGCACCAAGTAAATATAACGTGAGAGATGAAATGGTCGATTGTGTCTGATAAATGATTATCAAAATGAGGACGATAAAAATGATCGCATCTTTCTTGGCTTGTTTTTTTAACCGCACTTTTAAGTGTGTTTTCCCTTTCCAATGCTGCATCCCAATTTGATCATAGACCGCATACGCCAAGAACAGCACAATACCGACAATAAGTAATATATTGACCATAACAGATATCAATTAAACCACGATTAAAAATGACAAAATAGTAGCAAACTTACTTTTTAAAGTAAATTTCACACCCAAATAAAAAGGGACGAACTAACGTCCATCCCTTTGATACAGCTAACTTAACAACAAATTAGAAAAATACGCGTAAACCTACGCCAACTTTGTTGTCTGTTGCTTTTTCATTTTTTGACACAACCTCGTTTGGTTTGTTTACCAATACCATATTACTCTTATAGGTTGCTCTTTCATGCGCATATTCTACATAAGTTACAACATTTTTATGAAGTTTATAGTCTGCACCAACGATAAATCCATTCCATGTTGTTTTTTCATTTGGTAGAATTTTATTATCTTCTTCATCATAATAAGCTAAATGTGTTTTAGCTCTCTCATTTTTCCATTGAACATACACTTTTGATGGTTCTAAGATTTGGTAAGAAGCAGACACTAAGAGAGTTTCAGTAGTGCTCTTCTTATCTTTACCGTCTTTTGCGACTTCTTGACCATACTCAGCACCAAATGTCACTGGACCATAAACGAGTTGTGCAGATGTTCTCCAGTTAGTATCTTTCACCGCTGTTTTTGTTGTAGCGAAATCGTATTTATTGACACCGTAACCCGCTGCTAAGTTTAATGTTAAATCTTGCGCTAAAGCACGAGTATAGAATAACGCTGTTTGATAACCGTATTTATAGCCTAACTCTGCTTCATTTTCTGGTAGATTTTTCTTTTCTGCATTGCCAAATAAATAATCTACACCAAAGCTAAAACCGTGCATTTCTGCTGAACGGAATTTGATTGATTTATCAGCGCTGTCTAATAAATTATTATTACCACCCCAAGCATAAGCATTGTCATTCAATTGAACGTCATCGCCGTTAGTTGCTTGTTTACCGAAAGTTACTGTACCTAAACCTTCATACGCTAAACCTGCGTAAAGTTTGTTTGTTGTTGGGTTACCGAAAGATGTTGATGACTTTTCATCGTCAAAACGTACTTCTAACGCACCTAATGCACTTAAACCGTTACCTAAATCATGGTTCGCTTTTACTTCTAAACGAGAACCATCATTGTTTAAATCACCGCGTTTATCGCTTTCTTTGCTTAATAACACGCGAACAGAACCACCGATCTCAAGTTTTGTTCCGTCTTTTTCATATACTGTTGCTGCATTTGCTGAAGTTGCAAATACTGCCGCTGTTGCTAGTGCGATAATTGTTTTTTTCATTAATAAAGTCCTCTTAATACTTAGGTTACAATATAAAGCGATATCATTTTTTCAACGAATTAATCACTTTATATCCAATTAATTGTCACAGTAAACCCTCATTTTGTCAACCAAATCCCTGGGTAAAAAGCCTATTTACCCTACAAAAAATGATGTTTTATTGACTTTTATGCTGAAACATTCAGCATAAAAGTGAAATAAGCTTACAAAAAAGAGTAATATCACTACATTTTTCAATCAAAAAAAACCATAAATAAAAAAGACATAGTGCTTATTTTTCACACTTAAGAATATTCAGTCTCCATCAAAATTTACTAGATGTTCTATTTTCCCTAATAAAAAAGCCCTATATCGATAGGGCTTCAATAAGAACAATAAGTTAATAACGATTTATGCTAAAATGCCTGTCCATGCACCAAAAATACCAATCGCAAAGAAGCCGATGATAATCCAGAGTGCATTAACTCGGTTACGTAACAGCCACATACAAGCAAAGGTTAATAAGAGTGGTAATAAACCAGGCATCAAACTATCTAAAATGGTTTGGATCGTTTCGACTTTAGTTGTACCATCTTGCATTTGAATATTGGCCACAACAAAAGGCACGTTAATACTGGTCCATTTCTGAACTAATGCCCCCATAATAAACAAGCCTAAGATTGATGCACCTTCCGTTAATTTTTGCAGAAGACCACCACTCATGTCACCCACGACATCTAAACCTTTCTTATAACCATAAGTTACACCAAAATAACGCGTTGCTAAACGGACAAGGTTAAATAGAACAAAGAATAAAATCGGTCCTAAAATATTACCATTAATCGCTAAACCCGCCCCTAATGCAGCAAATACAGGACGCGCAGTCCCCCAATAAATAGGATCCCCGACCCCTGCTAATGGTCCCATTAAACCCACTTTAATACCATTAATTGCCGCATCATCAATTTCTTTACCATTTGCACGTTCTTCTTCCATCGCAATGGTTACCCCTAATACTGGCGCAGCGACGAAAGGTTGCGTATTGAAAAACTCTAAATGGCGTTTGATCGCCTCTTTACGCTCTGGGGAATTTGGATCAGGATATAACCGCTTGATAACAGGCACCATTGAATAGGCAAAACCAAGCGCCTGCATACGCTCAAAGTTCCAAGAACCTTGGAAAAGATTAGAACGACGTACTACCGCGTTTAAATCGCTTTGCGTTACTTTTTTCATTTCAGTTGTCATTGTTGTAATTCCTATTAATCTAATCTGTTATCAAGATCGTTGTTACCATTACTTACGACTTGCACCACTTGTTTGCTTTGATTGTATTTAGGATGTAATTGAATATAAAGTACAGCCATGATTGCGCCTAACACACCTAATGCCACAAGGTTAAACTCTGTAAATGCAGCAACCACAAAACCCGCATAGAAGAATGGCATTAAGTGACCAGCACGCATCATATTAATTACCATTGCATAACCTACAACCGCAATGAAGCCCCCTGCAATTTTAAGACCTGTTGTCACCACTTCAGGAATCGCATTAAGCATTGCTTGTACGGTGTCTGTACCCGCTGTCATCGCGACGATTAACGCTGGAATGGCAATACGCATTGCTTGTAATAACAATGCTGAACGATGAATCCAATCTAATTTGTTTAAATCACCAGTTTCAACCACTTTGTCTGCTGCATGTTGGAACCCCACAGTAATAGCACGAACAACATACGTTAATACTTGCCCTGCTGCTGCAAGTGGAATCGCAATGGCAATCCCTGTTGAAATATCTTGACCACCAACAATGACAAGAATTGTCGATACCACAGAAGCTAATGCTGCATCTGGCGCAAGTGCTGCACCGATGTTCATCCAACCCAATGCTAATAATTCCAATGTTCCCCCAACAATAATGCCCGTTTTGATATCACCGAGGACGAAACCAATTAAAGTACAGGCAATTAAAGGGCGGTGTGTTTGCCATTCATCAAGGATTGATCCCATCCCCGACATACAGGCAACGAGGAAGACTAATACGATTTGTAAAGTTGAAATTTCCATCTTAATTTCCTTTCATTCACATCTTCATTTAGATGAGGTTATTTTTCTTTAATAAATCCATCATATATTGACGACTATCATTTGATACTTTACGTACATCTAGCTCAATATTTTTCTGATCGAGCAATTTAAATGCTGCGATATCTTTATCATCCACTGAGACTGCACTCGTAATCATTTTTTTGCCCTCTTTATATGCCATGCCGCCAATATTGACTGACGTAAATTCTACGCCAGCTTCGACGAGCCTTACCACATCGGTTGGGTTAGTAAATAACAACATCATACGCTCGCCTGCATATTCAGGGTTGTTATAAACACGAATCATTTTTTCGACATTAACAACATGTGCAGTCACCCCTGGTGGAGCAACACTTTTCAACATTGTAGAACGAACACTGTCTTTTGCGACTTCATCATTCACAACGACAATACGCGTCACTCGACTTTCTTTAGTCCAGCGAGTTGCTACTTGACCATGGATTAAACGATCGTCAATTCTGGCTAAACCAATCTCCAAATGACCAACGCCATTTGCTGTTACAACAGCTGGCTCAACGGGATTAACCGATTGAATAGCGGGCGCCGCTTGAACTGGCATTTGCTCCTCTTCTTGATAACGCAATGCTCGCACACCAGTACGTCCTGTTTCCAATGCAATGGCAACAAGCTCTTGCAAACTTGGACCATCATCTCGAGCCATAAATGTCTCAACTAGCATTGGAATATTGACCCCTGTTACGATATCCATGTTATCGCGACCATCTGCAACTCGATTTGCGGCATTAAACGGACTTCCTCCCCAAGTATCAACTAAAAATAAGACTTCATCACAATGCGATAACGTCGTTGAAAGTTGTTCTTGGTATTTAGTCATAATCGTTTCAGCATTTTCCCCAGGAATAAAATCGATCGTCGCAACATTGTCTTGCTCCCCGATTAACATCTCTGTGGTTTTCAGCAACTGCTCTGCCGCCACACCGTGAGTCGCTATAATAATAGCAATCGTCATTGTTTGACTCCTTTACAAAATTAACAATCAAATAGAGTTATTTGAGTCGCGAATTATAGAGGAAAGGGATAGGCAATGATGTGATTTAGATCACAATTCATGCGGATTACTCACCAAAAAAGCGAACAGATGTCACATTTTTGAGCATTTTAGTGAAGCGATACTCCATTAAAAATAGAGTAAAAATACTTCATTTGTATATTTAAAAAATTAATCAAAATTTTTAACATTTAACTAACAAGTTTTCTTTATTTCGTTAAAACATTTTTTCTCTTTTTCTTTCACTTGCAATGGGATAAAAAATCAGTAAACTACGCGACGATTTCTCACTCAGAGAAAGTACTCCCTCAAACTTTAAGGGGCTACCAGAGAGTAGCACAAGGATCAAAAAATGAATGACAATGTCAATAAAGATGGCTGGAAAGCCCTATTAGGATCCGCCGTAGGTTATGCTATGGATGGATTTGATCTTCTCATCTTAGGTTTTATGCTGAGTGCCATTTCTGCAGATTTAGCCCTCACACCTGCCCAATCAGGCTCGCTCGTCACGTGGACACTCATCGGTGCGGTAGCGGGTGGAATTATTTTTGGTGCATTAAGCGATAAATATGGACGCGTACGTGTCTTAACGTGGACAATCGTCTTGTTTGCGGTCTTTACTGGACTTTGTGCAATTGCTCAAGGGTATTGGGACTTACTCATTTATCGTACTATTGCTGGTGTTGGCTTAGGCGGTGAATTCGGGATTGGGATGGCCCTTGCTGCAGAAGCATGGCCAGCGCGTCATCGTGCTAAGGCCTCTTCTTATGTTGCATTAGGTTGGCAAGTCGGCGTGTTAGCCGCCGCTTTATTAACACCATTATTGTTACCACATATTGGTTGGCGCGGTATGTTCTTAGTCGGTATTTTCCCTGCTTTTGTTGCTTGGTATCTACGCGCAAGATTACATGAACCAGAAATTTTTGTGAAAAAACAAACCGCACTTGAACAGCAAAATGTGTCTCGTTTAGAACCCTTTCGTTTACTCATCAAAGACAAGGCAACCGCTAAAATTAGTGCAGGTATTGTCGTACTCACTTCCGTACAAAATTTTGGTTATTACGGTATCATGATTTGGATGCCAAACTTTTTATCAAAACAACTCGGTTTTAGTCTAACTAAATCAGGTCTGTGGACAGCTGTTACAATTTGCGGCATGATGTTTGGTATCTGGTTATTTGGTCAGCTTGCCGATCGTATTGGACGCAAACCAAGTTTCTTATTATTCCAATTCGGTGCAGTCATCAGTATCTTTACTTACTCTCAAATGAGTGACCCAACTTATATGTTATTTGCTGGTGCGGTATTAGGGATGTTTGTGAATGGCATGATGGGGGGCTATGGTGCATTAATGTCAGAAGCTTATCCAACCCAAGCCCGTGCCACAGCACAGAATGTTCTGTTTAACTTAGGACGAGCTGTTGGTGGATTTGGACCAATTGTTGTCGGAGCCCTTGTTTCTGCCTACTCGTTCCAACTTGCTATTGCGTTCCTAGCCAGCATCTATGTCATTGATATGATTGCTACGCTATTCTTAATCCCAGAGTTAAAAGGCAAACAATTAGATTAATTGAAAAATAAAAAAGCGGTGATTTCACACCGCTTTTTTTTATGGGGTTTATTTTTTCATTAATTCATCATGGACTTGTTTTTGTCCTTTCATTTTTTCACGAATTTCACGGCGTTGTTGAGAAATATCCGCATTGCGAATCATATAGTCATCAACTCGTCTTTCATAGTCTTCACGCATACTTTCAATAATTGCTCGAACATCTGCAATAGACATATCATCACGAATATATTGATTTAAGTTCTCTAAGAGTAATACACGTTTTTGGTTATCGCGGATTTTACGATTATTATCTTCACGATCACGTGCTAATTTGTTTTTTAAACGATACATACGCACATACTCTAACACTTCTTGAAAGGATTGTTTATTAACATTTTCCATAATATGACTCTCTTAAAATAAAAATGAACTCGATGTAATTTATCTAGTTTTACCTCTCCCGTCAAAGCGTTCCTCATATTTTTAAACATTAAATAAAAAAATAACAAAATTTCAACAAAATACCGTTGATTAGAATGAGGTGAGGTGATAAAACTAGCAAATTATATTTTGTTTATTTGAGGAAGTGAACATGTCAAAAGTATTCAATTTTAGTGCGGGTCCTGCCATGATCCCGAGTCCAGTTTTAGCACAAGCGCAAGCTGAGCTTCTCAACTGGCAAAACCAACATACTTCAGTGATGGAAGTCAGTCACCGTGGCAAATTATTTATGGAATTAGCTAACCAATCAGTGCAAGACTTACGTCAACTCTATCATATTCCTGAAAACTACCAGATCCTCTTTTTACAAGGTGGAGCGCGTGGTCAATTTGCTGCAATTCCAATGAATTTACTTAAAGAAAATGGGAAAGCCTTGTATCTTACTAGTGGTCATTGGTCTGCTACTGCCGCGAAGGAAGCTCGCTTATTTGGTGACATTGATGAGATCAATATCCTTGAGCAAGGAGAAGAGCTAAAAGTAGGCAATTTGGATTTTTCAGATATTGCAGAGCAATATGATTATGTCCATTATTGCCCAAACGAAACCATTAGTGGTGTCGAGATTTTTGATATTCCTAATGTCGGCAACGCGGTTTTAGTGGCAGATATGTCATCAAATATTCTGTCTCGTCAAATTGATATCAGCCGATTTGGTCTCATCTATGCGGGTGCACAGAAAAACTTAGGACCCGCGGGCATCACGATTGTTATAGTGCGTGAGGATTTGATTGGTCATGCCCGTAAAACGACTCCAACTATCTGGAATTACGCTATCCAAAAAGAAGCGGATTCGATGATCAATACCCCACCAACGTTCGCTTGGTATTTATGTGCGCTAGTGTTTAAACACTTATTGTCTGAAGGTGGGATTCAAGCCATACAACAGCACAACAAGCATAAAGCGCAATTATTATATGATTATTTGGATCAAAGTACGTTCTATCGTAATCCTGTGGCAAAACAAAACCGCTCTTTAATGAATGTCACTTTCACAACAGGTAATGATGAGTTAAATGCTAAATTTGTTGCTCAGGCAACCGCTGCTGGTCTGCATGCACTAAAAGGCCATAAAGTCTTAGGTGGAATGCGTGCCTCTATTTATAACGCCATGACTATTGAAGGAATTGAAGCCTTACTTGCCTTCATGAAACGTTTTGAAAGTGAAAATCGTTAATAAAGCGCGGATAATTTTTTGAACCTTTGTTGAGCAAAACAAAGAGGACAACTTCGAAAAAACGAATAAAAAGGGAACCTATGCAATACATCAATATCGTTAACCAAGGTGTCAAACAACTCCAGCCTTATCAGGCAGGCAAACCTATCGAAGAACTAGAGCGTGAATTAGGTATTTCAAATATTGTAAAACTCGCGTCGAACGAGAACCCATTTGGTCTACCCGCCAGTGCAAAACAGGCTATTCAAGCAGAGTTAGATAATTTAACACGTTATCCTGATAGCAATGGTTTTTATTTTAAACAAGCGGTTGCGAAAAAATTCGGCTTGACTCCTGAGCAAATTACTTTAGGTAATGGCTCCAATGACTTATTAGAGTTAATTGCGCATACCTTTGCTTCAGCAGATGATGAAATCATGTTTTCCCAATATGCTTTTATCGTCTACCCTTTAGTCACTCAAGCAATTAATGCTAAAAAAGTCGAAATCCCCGCTAAACATTATGGCGCTGATTTAGCGGCGTTTTTGCAGGCGATCAATGATAAAACCAAACTCATCTACCTTGCCAATCCCAATAACCCAACGGGGACGTTCTTAACGGCGGATGAGCTTTCACACTTTTTAGCTAAGGTCCCCCCTCATGTCATCGTTGTATTGGACGAAGCTTATACTGAATTTACCGCACCAGAAGAACGCGTAAATGCGTTTGAGTTATTAAATACTTATCCAAATTTGGTGGTTTGTCGAACATTATCAAAAGCCTATGGACTAGCAGGTTTACGCATTGGATATTCGGTGTCCTCTGCTGAAATTGCTGATTTATTTAATCGTGTTCGCCAGCCTTTTAACTGTAATAGTTTAGCGCTTGCTGCAGCAACTGCCGTGATTAATGACGATCAATTTATCTCACAGGTTGCTGAAAACAATCGTAAAGGATTAAAACAGCTAGAAGCGTTTTTCATGGAGAAAGGACTGAAATATATTGCTTCAAAAGGCAATTTTGTGTTGTTAGATTTAGAACAGCCAGCCCTTCCTATTTACCAAGCCCTGCTGCAAAAAGGGGTCATTGTACGTCCTGTCGCGGCTTATGGTTTACCAAACCATCTACGCATTAGTATCGGTTTGCCACAAGAAAACCAACGTTTCATTGATGCGCTTGCAGAAGTTCTTAAGTATTAACCGTATCTTATCAGCAAGGAATGAATAAATTATGCATCACGCAACTGAGATTACGTTAAATCCAATGAGCGCTGTTGAGGGCGAAATTAACCTACCAGGCTCTAAAAGTCTATCCAATCGTGCACTATTACTAGCCGCACTGGCGCATGGAAAAACAACATTGACGAATTTACTAGATAGTGATGATGTTCGTCATATGCTCAATGCGCTCAAATGGTTAGGCGTGAACTATCAACTGTCTGAAGATAAATCGATTTGTGAAGTCGAAGGATTAGGTAAAGCATTCCAGTGGCAAAGTGGCTTAGCATTATTTTTAGGTAATGCAGGGACCGCAATGCGTCCACTCACGGCAGCATTGTGTTTAGCTGAACCTGAACACGCAGGTCAACATGAAATCATCCTAACGGGTGAACCGCGTATGAAAGAACGCCCTATTGCCCATCTCGTTGATGCGCTCAGACAGCTTGGGGCAGAAATACAATACCTTGAACAAGAGGGTTATCCTCCGCTTGTTATTCGTAACACTGGGCTCACAGGGGGACAAGTTAAAATCGATGGTTCTGTTTCTTCTCAATTTCTAACCGCACTTTTAATGGCGCTTCCCATGGCAAAGGCAGATACCGATATTGAAATCATTGGGGACTTAGTATCAAAACCTTATATTGACATGACGTTAAATATGATGAAAGTCTTCGGTGTCGAAGTAGATAATCAACATTATCAACGTTTCTTAGTTAAAGGAAATCAACGATACCAATCTCCAACGACATTCTTAGTTGAAGGTGACGCCTCCTCTGCTTCTTACTTTTTGGCAGCTGGTGCCATTAAGGGAAAAGTTAAAGTCACGGGCGTAGGTAAAAACAGCATTCAAGGTGACCGCCTATTTGCTGACGTTTTAGCAAAAATGGGGGCTAAAATCACCTGGGGGGATGATTTTATCCAGGTAGAAAAAGGCGAGCTAAAAGGCATAGATATGGATATGAATCATATCCCTGATGCAGCAATGACGATTGCGACGACTGCGCTCTTTGCGGAAGGTGAAACCGTTATTCGTAATATTCACAATTGGCGAGTCAAAGAAACCGATCGTCTCTCTGCTATGGCTACTGAGCTTCGTAAAATTGGTGCCGAAGTAGAAGAAGGAGAAGATTTTATTCGTATTCAACCTCTTGCTTTAGATAAATTTCAACAGGCTGAAATTGAAACATACAATGATCACCGTATTGCGATGTGCTTTGCCCTTATCGCATTATCCGATACCCCAGTCACCCTGTTAGATCCTAAGTGTACTGCTAAAACCTTCCCTTCCTTTTTTGATGAATTTTTAAGCTTAGGGAAATCAGAATATCAAGACGAACAAAAAAGCTAAGGGTATCCTTAGCTTTTTTATGTCGAAAAGTCAGTAAAAGTAACCGCACTTTATGGCTTGTAGATCGTTTCTACGCCTTCCTCATCTTCCTCTGACCAGTCATCCCAATCATCATCGTCATCAAGTTGATGTTCTGCTAATTGTGCTTGATGATAATCATCCCATTTGAATTTCACCTCTGTATTTTGCTCAATCTCTTCTGCTTCTTGACGAGGGTTCGCAATAATGAAATCCATAATGTCACGACAAAGTGGCGATACATTTTTACCTGTCACGGCTGAAATGAGATAATAATCCTCTTCCCAACCTAGACGTGTTGTAATGGCTTTAGCACGTTCATGAGCTTCTTCATCACTCATCGTATCAATTTTATTAAACACTAACCAACGAGGCTTATCCGCAAGCGCCTCACTGTACTGAAATAATTCAGATTCAATAATCGCAATATTATCTGCTGGGTCACTTTCATCAATTGGCGCAATGTCCACTAAGTGAATCAAAACACGACAACGTTCTAAATGTTTCAAAAAGCGCACGCCTAATCCTGCACCTTCTGCTGCGCCCTCAATTAAGCCTGGGATATCAGCAACCACGAAACTATGTTTTTCATCAACACGTACTACCCCTAAACTTGGTACTAGCGTCGTAAAAGGATAATCTGCCACTTTAGGTTTAGCCGCTGATACTGCGCGAATAAATGTCGATTTTCCAGCATTAGGTAAACCAAGCATACCGACATCCGCCAACAACATTAATTCTAATTGTAGATCACGTTTTTCACCTGGCGTACCGTTGGTTTTCTGGCGTGGTGCACGATTTACAGACGATTTAAAACGGGTATTACCTAACCCATGATACCCGCCTTTTGCGACTAACATTTTAGCGCCATGCTTAGTGAGGTCACCCAGTACTTCTTTAGTATCATGATCAATGGCACGTGTTCCAACGGGCACACGCAAGGTAATATCATTACCACGGTGACCAGTACAACCTGCGCTGCGACCATTCTCACCACGTCCCGCTGCAAAACGTTTCTCAAAACGGTAATCAATTAATGTGTTAAGGTTTTCATCTGCGATTAAATAAACGTCCCCACCATCGCCACCATCGCCACCATCAGGACCTCCCTTAGGAATATATTTTTCACGTCGGAAACTGACACAGCCATTTCCACCATCGCCAGCTTCAACACGGATTAGCGCTTCATCAATAAATTTCATCTGTTCTCCTAACGCTTAATAAATTTGTGTCCAATCGCAGAAGTAATTGCACCTAACACGACTACGAATGCACCAATATAACTCATTGAATTTAAATCTGGTTTTGAAAAATGCTGCGGATAAAAAAGATACAGTAAATAAGAAAACAAAATCGTAAATAATGGCATTAATGTAATCACTACACTGACTTTTGATACATCCCAGCGATTAAGTGCCTCAGCATAAGCCCCATAACCAACCAATGTATTTAAACAACAATAAATAAAACAAAATAATGTCCAACCGCTTAATACGGTCACTTGCTCAACTTCTGCAAAAGGAGTAAAAACAAAGGCACAACCAATATAAATGACAAACAAAATTTGCTGTGAATTAAATTCACGCAACATCAGTTTTTGTGCTATCCCATAAATGCTCCAGATCAATGCAGCTGAAGCCGCTAAAAAGATCCCTGTTGAGTAAGCATTAATACTAAAGAATAACGTAAAACGATCATTAAAGAATAAAACTAACCCCACAATTAACAAGCCGAGTCCAATTTTCTGATTCAAGCGCAATTTTTCTTTAAAGAAAACGACGCCAAAAATCATCATAGTAAACGAAGATAATTGCCCAAAAATTTGAGCGATAGAGGGTTCAATATATTTTAACGATGTATTAAATAACACAAAATTACCCGCTAACCCAATTACTCCGACGAGTGCTAATAGACGATAACGGGGCAAAAATTGTGAGATTTTAGGTAATTTTTTTGTCAAACCTAAAATAATAAATAGTCCTAGTGCCGCAACTAAGAAACGGTACCATACTATTGTTTGCGGAGTCATTACCGCCACAACACGCTGCAAAGCAATTGGTAAAGAGCCCCATGCCATTGCAGTGATTAATGCAAATAGAAAACCCATCACGGGTTGCTGTTGTTTCATATTATTCATTATTTTTTGATATTTCTAAAAATTCGATGTCCTGTTGCAGAAAATAATGCTCCAGTAACAACTAACAATGCCCCAATATAGCTGATCCAATTCAGATTTTCATATTTAAAATATTCTGGCGCGATCCATTGTGCGATTTCAGAAAACAATAATGTTAAGATGGGTATTTGAGTGACGATCGCACTCACTTTTGTCACATCCCAATGATGTAATGCCTCGGCATAAGCACCATAAGCCACAAGTGTATTCAAACAGCAATATATTAAGCAAATGACTTGAAACGTATTTAAGTTCACCACCTGTTCAATATTTGCAACTGGCATAAAAACAATTGAGCAGCCAATATAAATAGGTAATAAGACTTGCTGTGCTGTCAAACGGGTAGAAAGTAATTTTTGGCAAACACCATAAGCGACCCAAACAAGACTGGCACTAATACAAACGATAATCCCTTTCACATAAACACTAAAGTGTAAAAAATCCTCAGCACGATCATTGAAGAAAAATACCAATCCAATAACAAGCAAGAGCAGGCCTATTTGTTGATGGCGTGCAAAATGTTCTTTAAACAACCATACACCCGCGAGTAACATACCAAAGGAACTCAGTGGGCTAAACACTTGGCTCGTGGTCGGTGGGATATATTGCAGAGCAACATTATATAAAAAGAAGTTCGCTGATAATCCTAAAATCCCCAATAGGATAAGTAGCCAATGCTGTGACCGAAGTACCTTAAAATTCGGTAGCTTTTTCGTGACATGAAGTATAAATAACAAGCCTATTGTAGCAACAGCAAAACGGAACCATACGATTGTTTGTGCATCCATCACTTGCAAAACCTGCTGCAAAGCGATAGGCAAAGACCCCCACATACAAGCAGCAATCAATGCGAAAAAAAATCCGAGTATGGGTTGTTGCATAAAAAATGTTCCTACAAAAAAGCCCCGCAACTTGTGCGAGGCGTTTTTAATTGAGGTATTTGAAATTACTCAGTCACGATACTGACGTATTTACGATTTTTATCGCCTTTAACTTCAAATTTAACTTTACCATCTGCTGTTGCAAATAATGTATGGTCACGACCCATACCAACGTTTGAACCCGCGTGGAATTTTGTACCACGTTGACGAACGATGATGCTACCTGCTAATACAGATTCGCCACCGAAACGTTTAACACCAAGGCGTTTAGCTTCAGAATCACGACCGTTACGAGTTGAACCACCAGCTTTTTTAGTTGCCATCTACTTGATCTCCTCTGAAATTATGCTTGAATCCCAGTGATTTTCACTTCTGTGAACCACTGACGATGACCTTGTTGTTTACGGCTGTGTTTACGACGACGGAATTTAACGATTTTTACTTTATCGCCACGACCGTGTGCAACAACTTCTGCCACGACTTTACCACCAGCAACAACTGGGGCACCAATTTTAACATCTTCACCGTTAACGATCATTAACACTGAGTCAAACTCAACTGTTTCACCAGTTGCAACTTCAAGTTTTTCTAAACGAACTACTTGACCTTCGCTTACTCGGTGTTGTTTACCGCCACTTTGAAAAACTGCGTACATATATACTCCGCTATAATAGTGCTTTAATGTTTTGTTCATTTAGCACTTCAAAAATTCATATAAATAGGTCGCAAATTCTACGCAAAAAATGACTCAAGAGCAAGAGCTTATTTGCAATAAAATAAAAAAATTATGAATTTGTGTGATTTGATTTCAGAAATGACAGAAAATTCGGTACAATCTCTTTTACGTTTGATCTATAAATCAATTATTACAATGATAAATCAACATAATTTAATGAATATTGATGCAATCCAGCGATTGATTCAGTGTGATATGCAAAAAACAAACGAGACAATTTTAGCACAGCTAAATTCTGATGTCGCGTTGATTAATCAGCTTGGCTATTACATTATCCAAAGCGGTGGAAAGCGTATTCGCCCAATGATTGCTATCCTAGCTGCACGCGCGTTAGGATTCACTGGCGATGCCCCGATTACTTGTGCAACATTTATTGAATTTATTCACACTGCCACTTTATTGCATGACGATGTCGTTGATGAATCAGAATTGCGCCGCGGCAATCCTACTGCGAATGCCGAATTCGGTAATGCGGCAAGTGTATTAGTTGGTGATTTTATTTACACGCGCGCCTTTCAATTAATGACACAATTAGATTCATTACGTATTCTAAAAGTGATGTCTGATGCAACGAATGTGATTGCAGAAGGCGAAGTTCAACAACTAATGAACGTAAATGATCCTGATACGACAGAAGAAAATTACATGCAGGTCATCTACGGAAAAACAGCACGTTTATTTGAAGCAGCGACACATTGTTCAGCGATTCTTGCTCAAGCGACGCCACAACAAGAAGAAGCATTACAAAATTACGGTCGTTATCTCGGTACGGCATTTCAATTAATTGATGATATTTTAGACTACAGTGCAAATGCGAAAGCGCTAGGCAAAAATGTCGGAGATGATTTAGCGGAAGGCAAACCCACCTTACCATTATTACACGCCATGCATCATGGCTCAGCGGAACAGTCAGCCCTTATTCGCGAAGCGATTGAACAAGGTGGAAAACGCGATATTTTAGACGAAGTGTTAGCGATTATGACAGAACATCACTCTCTCGACTATGCCATGAGCCGTGCAAAAGCTGAAGCACAAAAAGCTGTTGATGCCATTGCAATGTTGCCCGAAAGTGAATATAAACAAGCATTAATCTCTTTAGCATATTTATCCGTCGATCGTACTTACTAATTAACTTGTAAGCCGATCACAACTTACTCAAACGGCCGCCGAAAGTGCGGTCATTTATTTAGCAATTTAAGAACGAAAATGACAGAACAACAGATCCCAACGAAAAAAACACGCAAAGGTAAAGATCCTAATGCGCCTTTTGTACGTGAGAAATTAACGCTACCAAATGGTCATAACAAATTGTTATTACATTCTTGTTGTGCGCCTTGCTCTGGTGAAGTGATGGAAGCGATTCACGCCTCGGGTATTGAATTCACTATTTACTTCTACAATCCTAATATTCATCCATTAAAAGAATATTTAATTCGCAAAGAAGAAAACATTCGTTTTGCTGAAAAATGGGGTATTCCGTTTATTGATGCAGACTACGATCGCCAAGAATGGTTTGATCGCGCAAAAGGGATGGAAGATGAACCTGAGCGTGGTATTCGTTGCACCATGTGTTTTGATATGCGCTTTGAAAAAGCGGCAGAATATGCACATAATAACGGTTTTCCTGTTTTCACAAGTTGTTTAGGCATCTCACGTTGGAAAGATATGAACCAAATTAATGGTTGTGGGCATCGTGCAGCAGAAAAATATGACGATGTGGTGTATTGGGACTATAACTGGCGTAAAGGTGGCGGTTCACAGCGAATGATTGAAATCAGTAAACGGGAACGTTTTTATCAACAAGAATATTGTGGCTGTGTTTATTCATTACGTGA
This sequence comes from Pasteurella sp. P03HT, assembly GCF_054052285.1. NCBI lineage: Bacteria > Pseudomonadati > Pseudomonadota > Gammaproteobacteria > Pasteurellales > Pasteurellaceae > Pasteurella > Pasteurella sp. P03HT. The sequence continues at coordinate 45,790 of NZ_JBSIUM010000005.1, read as the reverse complement.
TACAAACAAATGGCGCGAAGCGAATGGACGCCAAAAAATTGAAATCGGTAAATTGTATTACTCAGCCGACTAACTCACTAAGCATGCGAGAGCCATACGTGCGGTAAATTTTGTCAAAATTCACCGCACTTTTTATTTTAAATCAGCCAATCAAACATGCTTCCAATCTTGCCAGCCCTTCAATTAACTCTTCCTCAGAAATATTCAATGCTGGTGCAAAACGTAAAACATTTGGACCTGCAACTAAAATCATGAGTCCTTGTGCAGCCGCTTTTTTCACAAAATCACTTGCTTTGCCGTGATAAGCCTCATTCAGCTCTGCACCAATCAACAAGCCTTGACCACGAATTACCTTAAATAGACCACATTTTTGATTGATTTGTTGTAATGCCTCGATGAATTGCGTTGAAGTGCGGTTCACTTTTTCTAAAAAACCTTCTTCTGTAATCTTATCCACCACTTTTCCTGCGACAGCACAAGCCAAGGGATTGCCACCAAACGTGGTTCCATGTACGCCTGGTGCAAAGCTTTTCCCCACTTCATGCGTCGTCAACATCGCACCAATGGGGAAACCATTGCCCAATGCTTTAGCTGACGTCAAAATATCGGGCACTACACCATATTTCATATAGGCATAAAAATGCCCTGTTCGTCCAACGCCTGTTTGAACTTCATCAAAAATCAACAAAGCACGATATTGATTACAGAGTTCACGTAAGCCAACGAGGAAAGCCGTATCCGCAGGAATCACCCCACTCTCACCTTGAATAGGTTCAACAATCACTGCACAAGTGTGATCATCAATCACGGCTTTAACCGCCTCTAAATCATTGAAAGGAACATGTACAATGTCTGCTGGTTTTGGTCCAAATCCATCAGAATATTTGGCTTGACCGCCTACACTGACCGTAAAAAAAGTCCGCCCATGAAAGCTTTGTTTAAATGCAATAATTTTACTTTTTTGATAGCCCTCATGATCGACAGCATAACGACGTGCCAATTTTAATGCGGCTTCATTTGCTTCTGCCCCAGAATTCACAAACATCACTCGCTCGGCAAAGGTTTTTTCAACTAATTTCGTTGCCAATGCTAATGCTGGCTCGCTCGTAAACCAGTTACTTGAATGCCATAAAGTCTGCCCCTGCTGTGTTAATACATCAACAATTTCATCAGGGCAGTGTCCTAAGCTATTCACGGCAATGCCACTGGTAAAATCAATATATTCTTTCCCCTGTTGATCCCATACTCGACTTCCTTTTGCTTTAACTGGGATAAAATCAGCAGGGGTGTAGTTCTGAATCATGACGTGATCAAATGTATCGCGTGTATATTGTGTCATTGCGTTGTCCTTTATTACTTAGGGATGGTGAAAAGCATAGTCAACCTATCATAATTAGTCAATATAATTGAATAAATATTCAATAAAACCAAATAAAAATCCAGATATCGTTATCTGGATTCATCATTAATTTGTCCCACCTACTGTGATTTTTTCAATTTTTAATGCAGGTTGTCCGACGCCAACAGGAACACTTTGTCCTTCTTTGCCACACACACCAATCCCGTGGTCAATTTCAACCTGATCGGCAACCATCGAGATATTTTGCATGACTTCAATACCACTCCCAATTAAGGTTGCACCTTTTACAGGCTTAGTAATTTTGCCTTTTTCAATTAAGTAGGCCTCTGAGCTTGAAAACACAAATTTACCAGAAGTAATATCCACTTGACCACCACCAAAGTGCGGTGCAAAAAGACCAAAATCAACGGAGGCTATTAAATCATCAAACTGACTTTGTCCTGCAAGCATATAAGTATTCGTCATACGAGGCATCGGTAAATGGGCATAAGATTCACGACGACCATTTCCCGTTGGAGCAACGCCCATCAAACGGGCATTCATCTTATCTTGCATATACCCTTGTAAGACCCCATCCTTAATTAACACATTATATTGCCCTGGTACACCTTCATCATCTATAGTAATCGAGCCACGACGATTTTGTAACGTCCCATCATCGACAATCGTACACAGTGGTGATGTGACTAACTCACCAATTTTGCCCGTAAATAAAGAACTTTCTTTACGATTAAAATCACCTTCTAGCCCATGACCAACCGCTTCATGTAATAACACGCCTGGCCAGCCCGCCCCTAAGACAACAGGCATCATTCCAGCTGGCGCATCAATAGCGCTTAAATTCACTAATGCCTGACGTACTGCTTCTTTCGCAAAATAGACCGCTCTGATTTCACCTTGTTCTGTGTCTAAAAACCATTCCAAGCCAAAACGTCCTCCTGCTCCCGCACTACCACGCTCACGTTTTCCATCTTGTTCAACTAGCACAGCGATAGATAAACGCACTAATGGACGAATATCTGCTGCCAACGTGCCATCCGTTGCAACAATTAACACTTCTTCATAAACAGAACTCAAACTGGCAGAAACTTGCACTACGCGAGCATCTTCACGACAAGCAGCCTTATCAACTAAATGCAGTAATTCTATTTTCTTTTCTTTACTCAGACTATTCAGTGGATTAATCGCTTGATAACGCAAAATGGGATCAACTTGCTGAAATTGGGATGGCATGATCATATTGCCTTGCTTAATATCCGCAATGCCTTTCACTGCATTCGCACATTGATGTAAATTGGCTAAATCAATTTGATCCGCATAAGCAAACCCCGTTTTCTCACCGCTCACAGCGCGCACCCCTACGCCTCGATCGATATGAAAACCGCCTTCTTTGATAATGCCATCTTCAAGCACCCAATTTTCATCTTGGCTTAATTGAAAATACAAATCAGCGTAATCAATATGACGATGCGAAAGCAGATCAAAGGCATTCTGCAGATCTGTTAAAGAAAGATTGCTTGGTGTAAGCAAGGTATTACTAACCGTTTTAATCATAAATTTAATCTAATCATTAATAAAAAGTGCGGTGTATTCTATGTTATTTTTGTCTATCGCGAAAGGAAGGATGTGCATAAATCCACGTCTAACATACGACTTACTCAAACACTTCCTCAAGCGTTGTATAATTGACAACAGGCTTCATAAGAAGGCATTTCCTAAGTGTACGTTTTTCTTCAGCTTTTCTAATGAAAAAAGGCAGAAACGCGGTTCTGCCTTGATTTCACTTTTCCTTATGAAAAGGATTACATCACGACAACATCAAATTGTTCTTGATTGTAATACACTTCCGTTTTGATTTGTACCTGTTTGCCAATAAACACTTCTAATTCAGCTAAAAGACCATGCGACTCTTCATTGATGAGATAATCCGCTACTGCTCTTGAAGCATAAACAACAAATTGTTCACTGCTAAATAAGTGATGCACTCGAATAATCTCACGCATGATTTCATAACAAATCGTCTCCACCGTTTTCACGCGTCCACGACCTTGGCAAGCTGGACAGTCACCACATAATATATGTTCAAGACTTTCTCTAGTTCGTTTTCGTGTCATCTCAACCAAACCTAACTGAGTAAACCCATTCACATTGGTTTTAACTCGATCTTTAGATAACGCTTCTTGTAAAGATTCCAAAACGCGATTGCGATGATCGTCAGTTTGCATATCAATAAAATCAATAATAATGATCCCGCCAAGATTACGTAGCTGCAACTGCTGCGCAATGGCTTTTGTCGCCTCAATATTAGTATTAAAAATGGTTTCTTCTAAATTGCGATGCCCAACAAATGCGCCCGTATTGATATCAATTGTGGTCATGGCTTCAGTTTGTTCAATAATTAAATACCCACCCGATTTTAAATTCACGCGTTTATTTAAAGCAGTATGAATCGCAGCTTCCACACCATATACATCAAAGAGCGGTTGATTACCAGAATACAACACCAGTTTATCCACTAACGTTGGCATAAATTCTTCAGTAAATTGTTTCACCTCCGTGAAACACAACTTGGAATCAATACGAATTTTTTCCAACCCTGCACCAATAAAATCGCGTAAAATGCGTTGCGTTAAGGCGAGTTCACCATATAACATGGATTTCGTTGGGTATTTTGCTCGACGCTCCAATACTTTGCGCCATAAGCGTTTCAAAAAGTCTGCATCTTGCTTCAATTCTTCTTCTGTCACACCATCTGCGGCGGTTCGAATAATAAACCCGCCTAATTCATCACAAAGTGGCAATACGAGCTCTTTTAATCTGGCACGTTCTTCTTCGCTTTCAATACGCTGCGACACGCCCACATGGCTATTCTCTGGCATAAACACTAAATAGCGTGAAGGAAGCGTAATATCTGTCGTGAGTCTTGCGCCTTTCGTACCCAGTGGATCTTTCACCACTTGAACCACAATGTCTTGCCCTTCGCGTACTAATTCTGCAATATCTTTCACCACAAATTGCTTTTGCTCACTTTCTTCAACACATTCGGTATGAGAAACAATATCGGAGGCGTGTAAAAATGCGGCTTTTTCTAACCCGATATCCACAAAAGCCGACTGCATTCCTGGTAAAACCCGCGTCACTCGACCTTTATAAATATTACCCACAATACCGCGCTTTGCCTGCCGTTCAATATGAACCTCCTTTAAAATCCCCATATCAACTAAGGCTATGCGCGTTTCATTTGGTGTAACGTTGACTAATAATTCAACAGAGTCCATAACTGTACCTAACTGAATAATTTTTAAAACAAATTGTTAAATAGTCTAACGAAAAGGAAAATAGAATAATAGCCTTAAATAAGGTAAAATGTGAGCTTTCTCAAATTTTCTGAGAGAAAAATACGTATTTTTTGATGTTTGTGAGGTCATCATGTTTGGAGTGGATCCAACAATAATTACATTTACGATTTATATTTTTGGCATGTTGCTTATTGGCTTACTCGCCTACTATTATACAAACAACTTATCCGACTACATTTTAGGGGGACGCCGTTTAGGCAGTTTTGTTACTGCCATGTCAGCTGGAGCATCCGATATGTCTGGCTGGCTCTTAATGGGATTACCTGGTGCAATTTATATTTCAGGTTTAATCGAAGGCTGGATCGCGATTGGTTTAACTATCGGTGCTTACTTGAACTGGTTATTTGTAGCAGGCCGTTTGCGTATTTATACCGAATACAATAACAATGCTTTAACACTACCTGAATATTTCCATCACCGTTTTGGTACATCACACAATTTACTCAAGATCGTTTCTGCATCGATTATCTTAGTCTTTTTCACAATTTACTGTGCATCAGGTGTGGTTGCAGGCGCAAAGCTGTTCCAAAACTTATTTGCAGTGGAATATTCGACCGCACTTTGGTATGGCGCATTAGCCACCATTGCTTACACTTTTATCGGTGGTTTCTTAGCGGTAAGTTGGACAGACACTATTCAAGCGACATTAATGATCTTCGCATTGATTTTAACACCAGTATTCGTATTAATCAGTTTAGATGGTGTTGAACAATTTAATCTTGTGTTAGCACAAGCCGAAATTACTGCACAAAAAGATTTCACTGATATCTTCACTGGTACAACACCTTTAGGATTATTAAGCCTTGCTGCGTGGGGATTAGGCTATTTTGGTCAACCACACATTTTGGCACGTTTTATGGCGGCTGACTCTGTGAAATCACTGAATAATGCACGTAAAATCAGTATGACTTGGATGGTGTTATGCTTATTAGGCGCAATGGGCATTGGCTTCTTTGGGATTGCCTATTTCTATGCCAATCCTCACGTTGCAGGCTTAGTAAACCGCGAACCAGAACAAGTGTTTATTGAGTTATCAAAATTACTGTTTAATCCTTGGATTTCAGGCATTCTGCTTTCTGCGATTTTAGCAGCGGTAATGAGTACGTTAAGTGCACAATTACTGATTTCATCAAGTGCTATCACAGAAGATTTTTATAAAGGCTTTATCCGTCCCAAAGCCTCTGATAAAGAATTAGTGTGGCTTGGTCGCTTAATGGTGCTCTCCATTGCGGGCATTGCGATTTGGATTGCACAAGATGAACACAGCCGCGTATTAAAATTAGTGGAGTTTGCTTGGGCTGGATTTGGAAGTGCGTTTGGTCCTGTTGTATTATTTTCATTGTTTTGGAAGCGTATGACCTCTTCTGCTGCATTATTCGGTATGATGACAGGTGCAATCGTTGTTTTCTGCTGGAAAAGCTGGACCGTTGAAGGAACGCAACTTCACGCACTTTATGAAATGATTCCTGGATTTACGTTAGCAAGTGTCGTTATTGTCATCATATCATTGCTAACGGCAAAACCAGAACAACAGATTCTTGACACATTTGAACAAGCAAACACTGCTTACAAGAAGGCTCTATGATCGACTTTCGTCCTTTTTATCAACAAATTGCCACTACGAATTTATCTGCGTGGCTTGAAACCCTGCCTTTGCAACTTAAGCAATGGGAAAAACAAACTCACGGCGACTATGCAAAATGGGCAAAAATTGTTGATTTTTTACCGCACTTAGACTGTGCCAATATCGACCTCAAAAGTGCGGTCAAATCTGAGCCAGTTTCGCCGTTATCACAAGGCGAAGAACAGCGTATTATTTATCATCTAAAACAACTGATGCCTTGGCGCAAAGGACCTTATCACTTACATGGTATCCACGTAGATTGTGAATGGCGTTCAGATTTTAAATGGGATCGCGTGTTACCTCACCTCGCCCCATTAAAAGATCGCACTATTTTAGATGTAGGTTGTGGCAGTGGTTATCATATGTGGCGTATGGTTGGCGAAGGCGCAAAAACCGTCGTCGGTATCGACCCGACTGAATTATTCCTTTGCCAATTTGAAGCTGTACGTAAATTGTTAGGTAATGATCGCCGTGCGAACTTAATTCCACTCGGTATTGAGGAAATGCAGCCGCTCGCGGCGTTCGATACGGTATTTTCAATGGGCGTGCTATATCACCGTAAATCACCATTAGACCATTTAACACAATTGAAAAATCAGTTAGTAAAAGGTGGCGAATTAGTGTTGGAAACGTTGGTTGTAGATGGTGATGTGAACACCGTGTTAGTGCCAGCGGATCGCTATGCAAAAATGAAAAATGTGTATTTCATTCCCTCCGTTGCCGCCTTAATCCATTGGTTAGAAAAAGTTGGATTTAAAAATGTGCGTTGTGTAGATATTGCCCCAACAACATTGGAAGAACAACGTAAAACAGATTGGTTAGAAAATGAATCTTTAGTAGACTTTTTAGATCCAAATGATCACAGTAAAACCATTGAAGGCTATCAAGCCCCAACAAGAGCGGTCATTTTAGCCAATAAATAATCCTATTCGTCAAAACAAAAAGCGGATTTGATGTCCGCTTTTTTATACCAAAAGAAAAGGCAGATATTTCATCTGCCTTCTTTCAATTAACCGTTATATTTTTTGAAAATTAACGCAGCGTTTGTACCACCGAAACCAAAGCTGTTTGACATGACTGTTTTTAAGCCTGCATTTTCAACGAGTTCAGTTACGATGTTGCAACCTTCTGCTTGTGGATCTAACGTTTCAATGTTGATACTCGGTGCAATAAAATCATTTTCTAGCATTAATAAAGTATAAATAGCTTCATGCGCACCTGCAGCCCCTAAAGAGTGTCCTGTCATTGATTTGGTTGAAGAAATCGCAGGAACATTGTCGCCAAATACGCTCTTAATGGCACCTAATTCTTTCACATCACCTACTGGTGTAGAAGTACCGTGTACGTTGATGTAGTCAATTGGTGCATCAATAGTAGCCATAGCTTGTTTCATACAACGCTCTGCCCCTTCACCACTTGGTGCAACCATATCGTAACCATCTGAAGTTGCGCCATAGCCGACAATTTCAGCGTAGATTTTTGCACCGCGCGCAAGTGCGTGTTCTAATTCTTCAACAACCACAACGGCACCACCGCCCGCAATCACGAAACCATCACGATTCGCATCATAAGCACGAGATGCTTTTTCTGGCGTATCATTGTATTTTGTTGAAACTGCGCCCATCGCATCAAACTCAGTTGCACATTCCCAAGAAAGCTCTTCTGCACCGCCCGCAAATACGATGTCTTGTTTACCTAATTGAATTAACTCAAGTGCGTGACCAATGCAGTGTGCAGATGTTGCACAAGCTGAGCTGATACTGTAGTTCACGCCACGAATTTTATATGGTGTTGCTAAACAGGCTGACACACTTGATGCCATGGTTTTAGTGACCGCATAAGGCCCCACTGCTTTCACGCCACGAGGACCACGAACGGCATCACAAGCAACTAATTGGTTATGTGCTGAACCTGTACCCGCACCGATCACTAACCCTGTACGATCGTTCGAGACTTGATCTTCAGTTAAACCCGCATCTTCAATGGCTTCTTTCATTGAAAGGTAAGCGTAAGCCGCCGCATCCCCCATAAAGCGATACACTTTACGATCGATCAATTCGCTAGGATTCAATTTGATTGTACCTGCTACATGACTACGCATACCCATTTCAACAAAATCAGGGACCACTTCAATACCAGATTTACCTGCTTTTAATGAGGTTAACACTTCTTCTTTATTGTTACCAATACTCGAAATAATACCAAAACCAGTAATAACCGCTCTTTTCATAGAGTATTCCTTTTGCTTTTTGTTTAAATCGTGAAAATATGGTCGATAAAATAGCCTCCAAACCACAATATTTCAAGTGATAATTCGATCATTCGACCAGTCTAGGAAATTGGGCTATTATAGTATGATTCAGATTTTCTAGAAAGGAATAAAAGGTGATGAATAAGGTTCAGTTTGCAGAAATACATTTTAACCAAGAAAATACCCCTGTTTCTGTACAATTTGACGATGTCTATTTTTCTAACCAGGATGGTTTAGCAGAAAGTCGTTATATTTTTCAAGAAGGCAACCAATTATGGCAACGCTGGCAAGATTTCACTGATTCGCACTTCGTGATTGCCGAAACGGGTTTTGGCACAGGACTTAACTTTTTCGCTGTCACCACCTTATTCCGAGAGTTCCGCCAACAATATCCTAACTCACCACTGCAGCGGCTCTTTTTTCTTTCTTTTGAAAAATACCCCATTCCACTTGAGGCATTAAAATCGGCACATCACGCGTACCCTGAATTTGCCGATCTTAGCCAACAATTACACCAATACTGGCTTGAACCAATTGAAGGTTGCTATCGCTTTCACTTTGCAGAAACCACATTAGATCTCTGGTTTGGTGATATTGCTGACAATCTGCCTCAACTGGGGGATTATATGACAAACCAAATTGATGCGTGGTTTCTCGATGGCTTTGCCCCCAGCAAAAACCCACAAATGTGGAACGACGCGCTTTATCAACAAATGTATCGCTACACCAAACCACAAGGGACATTTGCCACTTTCACCGCGGCAAGTGCGGTGAGAAAAGGCTTAGAAAATGCAGGATTTACTGTCAATAAACGCAAAGGCTACGGTAAAAAACGCGAATGCCTTCAAGGTATTAAGCCCAATACTGATGAAAAAATGATTTACACGCCTTGGTATTTGCCTCAGCCTGCACAATTTGAACAACAAGCTGATGTCGCAATTATCGGTGGTGGAATAGCTTCATTATTTAGCGCGCTTTCTTTACTGGAACGCCAAGCAAAAGTCACACTGTATTGTGAAGATGAAGCGGTTGCCCTCAACGCTTCAGGCAATAAACAAGGCGCATTTTACCCTCAACTCAGTGATGATGATTTAATTAACATCCGTTTTTATATTCATGCCTTTGCTTATGGGCAACAACGCCTACAACAAGCTATTCAACGAGGTATCGACTTTGAATATGAATGCTGTGGCGTCGCTCTTTGTGGCTATGATCAGAAAAGTGCGGGTAAATTAAACAAAATTTCGGACTATCAATGGCAAGAAAGTTTATACCAATCACTTTCTCAATCTGAGTTAAGCGAAAAAGTAGGTTTACCACTTTCTTGCGCGGGTGGATTTATCCCACAAGGTGCTTGGCTCTCTCCCCGTCAATTTGTGCAAAATATGTTTGCTTATCTTGAACAACAAGGATTAGTGATCAAAACTCGTCAAAAAGTGACCGCACTTGAGCAACAAGCAACACAATGGCTTATTCAAAATGAACAAGGCAAAACTTTTACACATCAAATTGTCATACTAGCCAATGGACACCAAATCACTGAGTTTCCCCAAACCCGAGACTTACCCGCTTATTCAGTTCGTGGACAAGTCAGTGAAATTCCAACCAGTCAAAATCTGCAAAAACTCAAAGCAGTAGTGTGCTATGACGGCTATCTCACTCCCATGGCAAAAAGCCACACTCATTGTATCGGGGCTAGCCATATTCGAGATAATAGTGAACGTCATTTTAGTGTGACAGAACAAGTAGAAAATCAACAAAAAATTCAACACAATCTTCACGTTGAATGGGTGAATGAAGTGGATACATCGGGTAACCAAGCAAGAGTTGGGATCCGCTGCGCGCTCCGTGATCGTGTTCCAATGGTAGGGAATGTGCCTGACTTTAACCAACAACGAGAAGATTACTGTAATTTGTATAATTTACGTCGTCGCAAACACCCGATCAAGCGTGCCGCGAATTTTGATAATCTCTTTTTGATTGGAGCGCTTGGTTCAAGAGGTCTCACCTCCGCCGCTTTATTAGCAGAATGCCTTTCTTCCTTAATCTATCGAGAACCCCTTCCTCTCGCACAAGATATCGTTCACCAACTTAGCGCTAACCGAAGCTGGATAAGAAAATGGTTAAAAGGCAGCACAATAGCAAGAAATGCCCACTAAACTGATGATTTAACAAACTAAAATGGTGAATAAAATAAATGAGTTATGCATTTTTCACCACTTAAATCTTTCTTTATTAGATTGTCCTTTCCATTTCATACCTCCAATTTTATAATGCGAACGATTTTCATAATCAATTTAAGTCGTAACATGGAGGTAATTTATGCAATGGAATAAGCCATCTGCTGTCATGCTCACTGCTTTGGCATTAAGTCAGCCGCTCCTAGCGGAAGAATTAGACCAATTAGATACCATAGTGGTATCAGGTCACTCAGGCAGCGAAGAAACCAATATTCGAGACAAAAAAGTAAGCGAAACACAAATCAATACAATGCGTCTCAGCAAACAACAAGTATCAGATAACCGTGATCTCGTGCGTTATGAAACAGGGATCACGGTTGTTGAAACTGGTAGAACTGGTGCAAGCGGTTATGCTGTACGAGGTGTAGATGAAAACCGTGTAGGAATTATGGTGGATGGACTTCGCCAAGCTGAAACATTAAGTTCACAAGGTTTTAAAGAGCTCTTTGAAGGCTACGGTAACTTTAATAATACAAGAAACAGTGTTGAAATCGAAAACGTCAATGTTGCCACAATTACAAAAGGTGCCGATTCTATTAAATCAGGCAGCGGCGCACTCGGTGGTTCTGTTATATTTCAAACAAAAGATGCTCGTGATTACTTAATAGACAAGAATTATCATATTGGGATAAAACGCGGCTATCAAAGCATGGATAGACAAGATATCACGTCGATGACACTGGCTGGCAAATATAAGTGGTTCGATATACTCTTCGTTAATACCCATCGTGAAGGTCATGAAAGAGCAAACTATTTTTATGACATCTATAAAACGAAAGAAGAGGATTACAATGCTGTAGGAAAAACACGAGAAAAAGCGGACCCATATGATATCACTCGTAATAGCAAATTGATTAAACTCGGTTTCCAACCTCACGAAGAACATCGTTTTACTGCGGGATTAGATGATTCAAGATTAACATCACGTGGAGATGATCTCTCTTACACCTTAAGACCAAGTGAATATTCAAGTCACGAAATCTACGGTGAACGCAAAACAAATGACAAATCATCACGAAAAAATATCCAATTCACTTACGAAAACTTTAGCCAAACGCCTTTTTGGGATCACGCCAACATCTCCTTTTCCTCACAAAAAATCACAAACAATGCTAGAACGGATGAATATTGTCATGGCGCAAAATGCGTTGCAGTGTTAAATGAACAGGGCTTTAAACTGGACGAAAGTAACGGAGTCCACAAAGTAGTTGATCAATATGGAGGAGAAATCCAAGCAGAAGCTAAGGATCAAGGCTGGGGCAAAAAAGTCGTATATAAAGACTCAAAAGGTAAAGAGATTCCAGGTTTACACTACAAAGAATACTCTACTGAGACCACCTTACTTCATTGCGACAAAATTGATTGCAATAAAAAATTCAAGATTTTAGTCAAAAAGAAAGCAAATGGCGAGGATGGTTATGCCTTTGAAGAACGTGAGATTATCGTACAAAAACTAAAAAATGGGAAAAAATATGGTCAAATCAAACGTCAAAGTCAACCAAAAACAACTGGAACAGGACAACAATTTGAAGAATCTGTCTTGCTATTCCCTTTCTCTACGGGATATAGCCGTAATGACTATAACGATAGAGATTTGAATACCAATACAAAACAACTGACTTTTGATTTTGATAAGCAATTTTTTACTGGAGATATTGAGCATCAACTTAAATATGGTGGACTTTATAACCAAACAAGTAAAACTATGTTAAATAAAGACGGTTATCAGGGCGCCAATGTACAATGGTGGGCGGATAAATTCTTTTGTGCTGAAGCCATTTCTGGCACTTACCCGAGAGAATATCAGCCGAGACCAGAAAACTGGGGAACAGGAAGAACCTGTACAGGTAACCTAAGAGAAAATGTTAATAGTCGTTATAGCTATCTCATCCCAGTGAAAACGAAAAATCATGCCTTATATCTTGGCGATAATGCCACCTTAACCAATTGGCTAAATCTGGATTTTATTTATCGTTATGATCGCGTAGAACACCGTCCACACTATGATCGCCAAGTCCCTGTACCTAAAGGCTTAATCGCGGGGATTTTCGTTCCTATCCCAGGCAACTCCTACGGTATTGACGCACAGTGTGGGTACAACAGTGACTGCCTGAATAAAAACTTTGAACAGAACCTCGCAATCATGTTGCAAAATAAACGTTATAAACACCATTCTTATAATATTGGTTTGAACCTTGATCCATTAGACTGGATGCGAATCCAATTCAAATATGCCAATGGTTTTAGGGCACCAACGTCAGATGAAATGTGGATGACCTTTAAACATCCTAGCTTCTCCATTACACCCAATGTTCACTTAAAAGCAGAGGTAGCGAAAACAAAAGAGGCGGCTTGGACCGTTTATCAAAATAATAGTTTCTTTACGTTAAGTGCTTTCCAAACTGACTATGATGACTTTATCGATCTGGTTTATGTGGGTTCTCGCCCCGTTGATGAAGGTAGCTCGTTGAATTATCCGTTTTATCAAAACATCAACCGTAATCATGCAAAAGTCACAGGATTTGAAATGAATACGACGTTACAATTAGAAGAGATTTCCTCTGCATTCGCTGGATTTAGATTAGGTTATAAATTGACACATCAAAAAGGTAAAATTGATGGGAAAATCCCAATGAACGCGATCCAACCTACAACATCTGTTTATCGCATTGGCTATTCTACTCAAGAAGACCAATATGGTTTAGACTTTTTCATCACACACGTTGCTGAGAAAAAACGTCGCGATACTTACAATATGTACTGGGAAGGACAAATGAAAAATGACACCTTAGTACAAGGACAAAAAGTCACTGACAGTACATTAGCCTGGCGAAATCATCGATATACGACTCTTGATGCGATTGCCTATGCCAAACCATCGAAAAATCTGATGTTCACGGCGGGAATTTACAATCTCACGAATAAAAAATATATTACTTGGGATTCTGCCAGATCAATCCGCTCAATTGGCACGCTCAATTTAATCGATCAAAATACAGGAGCAGGTATTAAACGCTTCTATGCCCCAGGAAGAAACTTCCGATTATCTGCAGAACTCACGTTCTAATTCACTAACTAAAAGAGATAGCCTACGCTATCTCTTTTTCTTTTTGAGTTTATTGAGATGACGACTTAGTATTCAATAATTTGTTGGTTACTGTTCCCGCCACCATAGATCCATTGACATTCAGTGCTGTACGTCCCATATCGATTAACGGCTCAATTGAAATTAATAAGCCAACTAACGCAAGCGGTAAATTCAAAGTAGACAAAACAACAATAGCCGCAAATGTTGCCCCACCACCGACGCCAGCAATACCGAGGGAAGAGAGGGTCACAACTAAAATTAATGTGACTAAAAATCCTAAACTAAATGGGTCAACACCAACAGTCGGCGCGACCATAACCGCTAACATTGCAGGATAAATCCCTGCACATCCATTCTGCCCAATGGTTGCACCAAAAGTGGCAGAGAAATTAGCAATCACACTATGATTACCTAATTTAGTGGTTTGAGTCTCAATATTCAGTGGTAATGTTGCGGCACTCGAACGCGATGTAAAAGCAAAACTCAATGTGGGTAAGACATTCTTAAAATAGCGAATTGGGTTAATGCGAAACAACGCTAACAACACAGCATGCACAACGAACATCAAGAAAATGGCTAAATACGATGCCACAATAAATGATCCTAAATTGACAATATCAGCCCATTTTGATGTAGTTGCCATTTTGATCATCAACGCAAAAACACCATATGGGGTTAAGCGAATGACCATACGCACTAAGCGCATAATGAGTTTATTTAACGTATCAACGCCTTGAGCAATACGCTCACCTAAAGCCTGATCCTCTTTCGCTAAACTCAATGCCGCAATGCCTAATAAGGCAGAAAACAACACAATACTAATAATAGAAGTCGGATTCGCCCCCGTCAGTTCTAAAAAAGGATTTTTTGGGATAAACGAAAGTAACATCGCTGGAACCGTCAACCCACTCACTTTTTCTACACGCCCTTCCACTCGCGTTTGTGCCGCTAACTCTCGCTCTCCCGCAATAAGCCCTTCCGCGCTGAGATCAAAAAGGTAAGCCATTGCAATCCCAATGGTTGCCGCAATCGCAGTAGTCATTAATAAAAGCGTAATCACACTGACACTGATTTTTCCCAATGCGCTCGCCTGATTAAGACGCGTAATCGCAGATAAAATAGAAATAAAGACTAAAGGCATCACGATCATTTGTAATAAACGTACATAGCCATTTCCAACCAAATTTACCCAATCCAATGTATTATCAATCACATCTTGTGTGGCAATCTGTTGTAATAATGCCCCACTCACTACACCCAAAAGTAATCCAATAAACACTGTGGTACCTAGCTTTTGTGTTTTTCTGAAGATCCAAGCCAGTAGCACCAACAAGGCAACAAAAATAATAAGATTTACTACCGTCATAATTTGCTCTCAATACGAATAAAAAAAAGACATGCGAAATTAAATGAGAATTTATAATAAACTACAACTATTTTTTTGCTATTGTTTATAATCTTTTATTATATGTACAACACAAAAAACACACAAAGAAAGACCGCACTTTGTGCCTTTCAGTACTAAGTGCGGTCTTTTATTTTACGAGTTCTGACAGAACTAATTACGCAGCAACCATCACCATTGCTGGACGAATCACGCGACCATTTAACAAATAGCCTTTTTGTAACACGACAGTGATCTGGTTTGTTTCAAAACCTTCCGTTGCTTGCATTGAAATAGCTTGATGCACTTCAGGGTTAAACATTTCCCCCACAACACCAACGGCTTCAACCCCGAAACGATTTACTGTGCTGAGTAATTCTTTTAGGGTCAATTCCACACCATCAAATAATGCTTTGACTGTTTCATCGTCCAAATTCGCTGGCGTCGATAATGCTCGCTCTAAATTATCAATCGTATTTAAAATGTCTTTTGAGAATTTTTCTAGCGCAAATTTATGTGCTTTTTCAACATCTTGTTCTGCTCGACGACGAATATTATCCATTTCAGCACGTGTACGTAACAAGAAATCTTGCTCTTTCTTCACGGCGGCGTCTAATTGTGCTTCTAATTCCTGAACACGTACAATCGCTTCTTCTAACGGATCGTCGTCGACATGTGCTTCTTCAAGCGGTTGCTCTAATTGAACTTCTTCTTGAATCATTTCTTCATTATTTTCAACTTTTTGTTCTTTTTCAGACATTTTATTCTCCATTCATAACAACATTGCTTTTGATTCTAGCAAAAAATATAAAAGTTAGCACATTTATAGATACTTGCTGACAAATAAAAGGTTTTGTGTGTAATATAATGGCTGATTTTCTGAATTCAAGTGCGGTCAGTTTTTTCACTAAAATGGGATAGGCAATGAAATACCAAAATGCTGTTGATGTTAAAGCGCTACAATCCTCGTTTCAAATCATCGGACTCTTGGGTAAACCTCGTCACGATGTCACATTACAAATGCATAAAAACCTATTTCAATGGTTAATTGAAAAAGGCTATCAAGTATTAGTAGAACGTCCAATTGGTGAACAACTTGGTTTAAGCGAAGCCTATCTTGCTTCAATTGAAGATATTGGTCAGCAAGCACAATTGGGCATTGTAATTGGCGGGGATGGTAATATGCTCGGTCGAGCACGTATTCTCGCCAAATACGACATTGCATTAATCGGTATTAATAGAGGTAATTTGGGCTTTTTAACCGATATTGATCCCAAAAATGCCTATGCTCAACTGCAAGCCTGCTTAGAAGAGGGTGAGTTTTTTGTTGAAGAACGTTTTATCTTAGAAGCCAGCGTAGAGCGTGAAGGGAAAATTATTGCAAGCGGCAATGCGGTCAATGAGGCCGTGATCCACCCAGCTAAAATTGCCCATATGATTGATTTTCACGTCTATATCAATGATAAATTTGCCTTTTCACAACGTTCTGATGGATTAATTATTTCCACACCGACGGGATCAACCGCGTATTCACTTTCAGCAGGCGGTCCTATTTTAACTCCACAACTGAATGCCATTGCCTTAGTGCCAATGTTCCCGCATACGTTATCATCACGCCCTTTAGTCATTGATGGAGACAGTAAAATCTCGATTCGCTTTGCCGAATATAATACCGCACAATTAGAGGTAGGTTGTGATAGTCAAATCGCACTCGAATTTTCCCCCGATGATATCGTACACATTCAAAAAAGCCAGCATAAACTGAGATTGTTACATTTAAAAAATTATAATTATTATAAAGTGTTAAGTTCTAAATTAGGTTGGCTACGCAACTTAGTCTAAAAAATATTCACATCTATGATAAAAAAACCACTTTACTGTATATAAAAACAGTTATAAACTGATAAATATACAGTGGAGAGGGTTTTGCTATGCTTATTCAACTTACTATCAATAATTTTGCGATTGTTCGTCACCTTAACCTTGAGTTAGCACAAGGCATGTCTGTGATCACAGGTGAAACTGGTGCAGGGAAATCGATCGCTATCGATGCGTTAGGATTGTGTTTAGGTCAACGTACAGAAATAAGCATGCTACGTGAAGGGCAAGAACGTGTCGATATTTGTGCAACTTTTTCGATCGAGAAAAATAATCCTGCATTTGAGTGGCTACACACGCAAGAATTGCAAGACATAGATAACCCACATGAATGTATTTTACGCCGTATCATCAATCAAGATGGACGTTCAAAAGCATTCATTAATAGTATTCCTGTATCAGCGGCGCAACTGAAAGAAATCGGTCAATATTTAATCCATATTAATGGGCAACATGCTTCACAATTATTACTAAAAACAGACTACCAATTACAATTACTTGATCATTTCTGTGGTCATTCCACTTTACTCAACCAAATGAATCAAGATTATCAAACTTGGAAAATGTTACAGCATCAAGCACAAACATTTCAGCAGCAAGTCGTGGAAAATGCAGCCAAGCAGCAATTATTACAATATCAAGTAGCCGAATTGGATGAATTTAATTTACGCCCAACTGAATTCGCTACACTCGAAGAAGAGCACAAAAGACTCTCAAGCAGCGAACAGTTAACCACACTGTCACAGTCAGCTTTACAGTTAGTCAGTGAAAACGAAACAGTCAATATTGATACGCTACTCTATCGTGCTACACAATATTTGGATGAACTGTGTGAATTAGATCCCCGTTATCGTAATGCGGCCAACTTACTTCAAGAATCATTAATTCAAGTACAAGAAGCCACTCATGA
This sequence comes from Pasteurella sp. P03HT, assembly GCF_054052285.1. Taxonomy (NCBI): domain Bacteria; kingdom Pseudomonadati; phylum Pseudomonadota; class Gammaproteobacteria; order Pasteurellales; family Pasteurellaceae; genus Pasteurella; species Pasteurella sp. P03HT. The sequence goes on along the minus strand of NZ_JBSIUM010000005.1, from coordinate 27,696 downwards.
AATCCAACATCTTGCTAACGATATTGAACAAGATCCTGCATTGCTGCATGACATTGAACAGCGAATGGGACAAGCAATACAATTAGCACGAAAACACCAAGTAAAGCCTGAAAACTTGACGGAATTGCACCGCACCTTAAAACAAGAACTCGCACAATTAATTGATTTTTCTGACAGTGAGCACGCGCTGATTGAACAAGAAAAACAAGCTTATGAAAAAATGCGTCGCACGGCTTTCACATTACACCAAAGCCGTCAACATGGTGCCGAACAATTGGCTCAACAGGTGACACAATCTATCAAACAACTTGCTATGGAAAACGGTGAATTTTTTATTTCACTCACGAAGGACGATAACGCCATGACTCGTCACGGTGCGGATCAGGTTGTGTTTACATTACGTAGTAATCTCGGACAAGTTGCACAACCGCTAGCAAAAATCGCCTCAGGTGGAGAACTTTCTCGTATTGCCTTAGCACTGCAAGTGTTAACCTCTGATAAATCAGCCATTCCAACATTAATTTTTGATGAAGTTGATGTGGGTATTAGCGGTGCCACAGCGAGTGTTGTTGGGAAATTATTGCGTCAATTAGGTCAACGTTGCCAAGTCATTTGTGTCACACATTTACCACAAGTAGCTTGCCAAGGACACCATCATTTCAACGTAGAAAAACAAGTGATTGAGGGGCAAACTGAAACAAAAATGACCGCACTTTCACCACAACAACGCGTTAATGCTTTAGCAAGACTATTGGGGGGGAGTGAAATTACGGAGAACGCATTAGCCAATGCACAAGAGATGTTAGATTTAGCCTCTTAATACCATTCAGAGCATACAATACGCATTGTTCATACGCGACTACCCGCATAACGATGTAAAAATAAACTCGTTGCGCAATCTTTCTTATCATAGGTTCTTGCTGATGCCATCATGCAAGAACCAAACCGTAGAAGAAGATTAATTTTGCGATAAAAACCTGTATAATGCTCAAATGATTTGATTTTCAACTTGAGTATGTATTCATGCCTATAAATTTTACTAAAATTTTTCAAGATAGCTGGAATTTTATCCAGAACCAGCGCCAAATTACGCTGACCTTCCTCTCTGCTTTTTTCATTAGCAATGTCGTAATCAGTATCTTACTGGAAGCCACTGCTGCTACGGACCCTATCCCACAAGGTAACGAAGAATTGAGCCAAGTTTTAGGAATTAGTGCCGCAACACCAAGTACCGCAATCTCTATCCTGATTTATCAATTTCTTTACGTGTTATTATCAAGCTGGTGTCTTGTTTCGATTCATAACATCAGCCAAAAGGGGACATTTTCTTTAGCATATAATTTAAGTCATGCGATGAAACGAGTTGTTGGTGTGTTGCTGATTAATATTATTTTATTACTCCCGATCATTATTGGTGTTTCTGAAATTTTCTTCTCTTTAGTTATTACGAAACAGCAATCCTCGATTTTTTCCCTATTGTCACTGGCGCTCGGCGTTTACTTATTTATTCGTTTTTGTTTAGCCTCTGTACATTACTTAATTGCCAACACAACGATTGGTCAAGCCTTCCAAATAACGTGGCGAGCAAGTACAAAACGGGTTGCGCCGTTATTCTTATACTGCTTAATCCTGCACTTTCTTTTACCTTTACTTATGCGGCATCTTTCTGCATTAGGCATTAATCTTGTATTAGAACTGGTGATTGAATTAATTACTGCATTTTTAATCGTGTTCTCACTGGTTTTCACTTATCGTTTTTATACTATTTTCATGCAAAAGGCGTAATTAACAATGAAACAACTCCTCGAATTTATTCCACTGATCTTATTTTTTGCTGTCTATAAATTAGTTGGCATTCGCGAAGCCGCATTAACGTTAATGGTCGCCACAGTGATTCAATTGATTATTCTCAAACTAAAATACGGTAAAGTCGAAAAACAACAGATTATCATGGGGATCGCCGTAGTATTCTTTGGTGCCTTAACCGCTTATTTTAATCAGCTTGAATACTTAAAATGGAAAGTCACAATTGTATATGCCATCTTCGCATTAGTGTTACTGGTTAGCCAATATGTGTTTAAAAAGAACTTAATTAAACTCATGCTGAGTAAAGATCAAAATGTAGTCTTACCTGAAAACGCATGGAATACATTGAATCTTGGCTGGGCATGTTTCTTTCTTTTATGTATGTTAATCAACACCTATATTAGCCACTATTTATCCGATGATGCGTGGGTAGATTTTAAAACATTCGGTATTCTTGGTATGACTCTCGTTGCAACGGTACTTACGGGCGTATACATTTATCGTTATCTTCCAAAAAACAATATGAATAACAAGGAATAAGTATGACAACCCTAATCGATTCTTTAAAAAATACAGATTCAAGAGGCACACTTTTACTACGTACTCTTGCGATGCCATCTGACACGAATGCGAATGGCGATATTTTTGGTGGCTGGATTATGTCACAAATGGATATGGGGGGAGCCATTTTAGCAAAAGAAATCGCACATGGTCGTGTTGTTACCATCGCTGTCGATAGTATGACATTTATCCGTCCAATTGCAGTAGGAGATGTCGTGTGCTGCTATGGAAAATGCCTAAGTGTTGGACGCTCATCGATTAAAATTAAAATGGAAGTTTGGGTGAAAAAAGTGGCGAGTGAGCCAATCGGTGAACGTTATTGTGTAACAGAGGCTGTCTTTACCTTTGTTGCAGTTGATAAAGAAGGACGTCCTCGTCCAGTCCCCAGAGAAAATAACCCAGAATTAGAATACGCCTTATCTCAAGTTACCCCATAAGGAGAGCCGAGAGAATGTACTATGTTATTTTTGCTCAAGATAATCCTAATACTCTCACACAACGTTTAGCCGTGAGAGAAAAGCACCTAGCCCGTTTAGCTCAACTACAGGCGGAGGAACGTTTACTTGTCGCAGGACCTAATCCTGCAATAGATGATGAAAATCCAGGTGAAGCGGGGTTCACTGGTTCCACTGTCATTGCTCAGTTTGCCAGTTTAGAGGAGGCCAAACAATGGGCGAGCGAGGATCCTTATGTTGCAGCGGGTGTTTATGGTGAAGTCATTGTCAAACCGTTTAAACGTGTTTTTTAACCTCAATATAGTTAGATCGAAACAAGTGGGTGGGATAGCCTCCCCCACTTTTCTCCTATTCAGCCAGTCGCACCACAATAAGCACTTTTCCTCAAAAGTGCGGTCTAATTTGTATCAAATTCGTCTTCTCTCGCATTTTTAGAGTTCATCATGAAATTATTCTCTTTTTTTACACTCAGTGGCTTACTTTACTGTATTTCGGGTTTTCTTTTCGCCGAGAATCAAACTGTTTCGCCCGCAGAAAAACCTGTTGTGCCAAGCAATCTCGCCCAACTTACATCAGAACCGACAACTCAACAAACATCACGCCAGATCTATCGCAAAATTCAGCAATTATTAACCCGTTCACAAAGTCAGGCAACATTACAAATTGTGCAACCTTTATTAGTCGAGCTCCAAAACTACCCACTTTATCCCTATGCACAATACTCTTATTTGAAAGCCAATAAAACCGCATTACGTTTGGACATGATCGAGGATTATCAGCAACAGTATCCTGACTTACCTTTTGCTATAGACTTGAAAAAAGTATGGCTACAACAAGCACAAACGCAACAAAACTGGTCATCTATTATCGAAAATCAAGCGAGCTTGCCATCCGACCGCATGTCTCGCTGCATTATTTTACAAGCCGAGCACAATAGCCAACCCACGTTGAGCGTTACTACTCATCCTATGTGGTATACACAGGTAGAACAACTGTGGCTTACTGGTGAAAGCTTACCAAAACAATGCGATCCCCTTTTAGCACAATGGATTGAAATGGGTCAGCTGACAGACGAATTAATAAAAGCACGAGCCGTTTTAGCATTTGAACAAAAAAACCAAGGCTTATTGAGTTATTTACAACAACAAGCCAAAAAAACAGAAGTCAAACAATGGGTAGCGGGTCTTTCTCAGCTAATCAATGCACCATTGCAATTACAACAACCTCATTCAATCTTTTATCCACCTCAAATTGCCCCCACCGATACATTGGCAAAGCGAGTCGTCCTACAGCATTTCCCGCTATTGATTAAAAATCTTAAAGAAAACACATTTGTCAATCAATCTGATCCCTTTGCGACTTATGAAGCTTGGAGCCAAGCACTCAAGCTATCCGCAGAAGAAACAAAACAATGGAAAAAAATACTCATTAGTCACTTATTTGATAATGACGACAACAGTCTACAACAATGGCGTGATACTACACTTGTCGCATTAAAAGACGATGCACTAACTGAGCGTCGACTTCGAACTGCACTCCGCGAGAAAACGGAATTAACGCCATGGCTGAACTTATTGTCTGATAACGCAAAAAATAAAGATGAATGGCGTTATTGGCAGGCTTATACTCTCGCACAACATGCCGAAACCAAAAATCAAGCCCAATCTATGCTAGCAAGGTTAGCGAAACAACGCGGCTTTTATCCAATGTTAGCCAGTACGGAACTGGGCATTCCTTATCAACCCGACATGTTGACATTTTCGCCCAATAAAGCCGAGTCAATAACTGTTATTTATGCGGCTCAATTTGCTCGAATTCATGAACTACGTGAGATGAATGACGAGAACAATATGAATCAAGAATGGAAAACATTACTTGATCAAAGTGATTTTGAACAAAAATTAGCACTTGCAAGTTATGCTACACAACAAGCGTGGTTTGATCTGGCTGTTGAAGCCACTATTCAAGCAAAGGCATGGGGCTATATTGCCTTACGTTTACCCAATGCTTACATGCCATGGTTTGATTTACACCTAAATAACAAGAATATTGACCGCACTTTTGCGATGGCAATCGCTCGTCAAGAAAGTGCGTGGAAGCACAATGTGTCCTCTCATGCTAATGCTCGTGGTTTAATGCAATTATTACCAAGCACCGCTAAACAAACCGCGCAACAAGCCGAATTACCCTATACGCATGAAAGCCAGCTGTTTGATCCCTTTGATAACATCATGTTAGGGACTTATCACTTACAAGAATTGTATGATAAATATGGCAATAATCGTATTCTAATCGCAGCGGCTTACAATGCTGGCGCCAGTCGAGTTGACCATTGGTTGATGAATGCAAATGGCAAACTGACTATGGCAGAATTTATTGCCTCTATTCCGTTTTATGAAACGCGTGGCTATGTACAAAATGTCTTAACATACGATCTGTATTATCAAATTTTACAGAATAGACCCCAGCAAACATTTAGCCAAGACGAATATAATCGCTTATACTAGTGCGACAGTTTAACTAGGAGGATAAAATTATGTATGTAAGTCGCGATCTGGCACAGTGGCAAGCATTTGTAGACATGTTACGTACTGCTTTTGAGCAAGGAAAAGAACAAGATATATTAACGTTATTATTGACACCAGATGAACGTGATTCAATCGGATTACGTTTACAAATTGTGGCGCAACTTTTAGATAAAACCATTCCGCAACGAGAAATACAACAAAATCTCAATACGAGCGCTGCCACAATTACGCGTGGCTCCAATATGATTAAAACAATGCCACCTGAATTTATGTCATGGATCAAAGAACAGTTAGATGAGCAAGCGAAAACACACTACTAAACGAGGTTTTCCTTTTCTCTCTTGTTGGCATCAAGCTAAGCGAATCGTAGTTCGTAGCCTCGTGTTTCTCCTGCTAACGTTCATCGTGAGCGTTCTCTTATTTCGGTTTGTGCCGCTCCCGATGTCATCCTACATGGTACAAAAGAAAATTGGTCATGTACTGCAAGGCGATATTCATTATGAAACACACTACCAATGGACAAATATTGAAGAGATTGCGTGGTCTATGCAGCTCGCCGTTTTAGCAAGCGAAGACCAGCGTTTCCCTGATCACTTTGGTTTTGATTGGCACGCAATCAAAAGTGCATTACAGCATAACAAATCCGCCAAAACCATACGGGGCGGATCCACGATTAGCCAACAAACAGCCAAAAATGTTTATTTATGGCATGGACAAAGTTGGTTACGCAAAGGGATTGAAGTACCTATCACGCTGTTATTAGAAACACTGTGGTCTAAAAAGCGTATCTTGGAGGTCTATCTCAATATTGCCGAATTTGGACCAGGTATTTTTGGTGTAGAAGCGGCAAGCCAACATTATTTTAAAAAATCTGCGAAACAGTTGACCCAATCTGAATCTGCGCTCTTAGCTGCTGTACTGCCCAATCCTATTGTATTCAAAGCCAATAAACCTAGCCCTTATGTATTACGGCGACAACAACGTATTATGTGGCAAATGCGTTTATTAGGAAAAGGCTATTTAACTCAATTAGACAAATAACCCTATAATAAACATGAGGGAAAATAAAAACGCTCAACTACTGTTGAGCGTTTTTATTATTCTTCACGAGCATGATTAATCGTGTACTTCGGAATTTCTACAACTAAATCTTCTTTTCCAACCAAACATTGACAACTTAAACGGCTGTCGACTTCTAACCCCCATGCTTTATCTAACATATCATCTTCATCTTCAGTACTTTCATTTAAGCTATCAAAGCCTTCACGAATAATGACATGGCAGGTTGTACACGCACAAGATTTATCACAAGCATGTTCAATTTCAATTCCTGCATCCAATGCAACATCTAATAAGTTTTCCCCTTCTGCCACATCTAACGCTAACCCTTCAGGGCACAGATCATCATGGGGTAAAAAAACAACTTTTGGCATGTGTTATTATCCTATCTCTTTTCACATTATTTCTGACTAATGACCTCATCAACTGCTTTTCCAGCTAATGCGGCACGAATTGATTTGTCCATTCTGCGCGCTGCAAACTCTTGGGTGGCTAAATCAAGCTGTTTGATGCCTTGCTTAATTTCTTGTGTGTCCCCTTCTTTTTGCAAACGTGCTAAAGAAATAATTGCATTTTTAACCGCACTTAATTCTTCATCATTTAATAACTCTTGATCATAGCTCAACGCCGCACGCACGCTTTCAAGCACTCGCTCAGCTTCGACACGTTGTTCGGCTAATAAACGTACTTGAATATCTTCTTTCGCATTGAGCATCGATGCCTTGAGCATCGCAGCAATCTCATCATCTGTTAATCCATAAGATGGCTTCACTTGAATAGAGGATTGAACCCCTGTAGATTTTTCCATGGCAGTGACACTGAGCAACCCATCAGCATCAACTTGATAAGTAACACGGATATGGGCTGCCCCTGCTGCCATTGGCGGAATGCCACGTAATGTAAAACGTGCAAGTGATCGGCAATCTCCAACCATTTCACGTTCACCTTGTACGATGTGAACTGACATCGCGGTTTGTCCATCTTTGAACGTAGTAAACTCTTGTGCTCGCGCCACTGGAATTGTCGTATTACGTGGAATAATTTTTTCCACTAAACCACCCATAGTTTCGATCCCTAATGAAAGTGGAATTACATCAAGCAATAACATTTCAGAATCTGGTTTGTTACCCACTAAAATATCTGCTTGAATCCCTGCGCCTAGCGCGACAACTTTATCTGGATCGATAGAGGTTAATGGTTCTTTTTTAAAGAACTCAGCCACTTGCTCACGCACAAATGGCACGCGAGTCGAACCACCGACCATTACGACCTCGCAAACTTCATCTACGCTCACATTCGCATCTTTTAACGCACGACGACAAGCCAATAATGAACGTTTTACTAAGCCCTGAATTAATTGATTAAATTCTTCGCGACTAATTTTGCCAGACCAACCTTGATAACAAATTTCAGTTTCTATGCTATTCGTCAATGCGATTTTAATTTTTGTCGCTAATTCTGTTAATTGACGTTGTTGCTGTGCATTTTGTGGCACAATTCCCGATTGTGTAACGATCCAATCCATTAATTGATGGTCAAAATCATCACCACCAAGTGCGGTATCACCGCCAGTAGCTAAAACTTCAAAGACACCTTTTGATAAACGTAAAATAGAAATATCAAATGTCCCACCACCTAAATCATAAACCGCAATGACGCCTTCTTGGCCACTATCAAGCCCGTAAGCAATGGCGGCTGCAGTTGGCTCATTTAATAAACGTAATACGTGAATACCCGCTAATTTGGCGGCATCTTTTGTGCTTTGGCGTTGTGCATCATCAAAATATGCAGGAACCGTAATCACAGCCCCAGCAAGTTGCCCAGCCAAGCGCTGTTCTGCAAGTGCGGCTAATTTTTTTAAAATTTCAGCAGAGATTTCAACTGGACTCAATAACCCTTTTGCTGTGTTCAACAAGGGTAAACCATTTTCACTTGCTTCAAATTGATAAGGCAAATTAGGATAACGTTGTTGCACATCCTGTAAACTCCGTCCGATCAAACGCTTGACCGACACAACTGTATTCTTAGGATCTTGACTCGCAACCTCTCCCGCCTCATAGCCCACTAATACGTTATCTGATTGAAAATGTACAATTGACGGGAGCAATGGACGTGCTTGCTCATCTAATAAAATATCAACTTTCCCACTACGTACTGTCGCAATTAATGAATTTGTTGTCCCTAAATCAATTCCTACCGCTAATTTATGCTGATGAGGCGCGGCGCTTTGACCGGGTTCTGCAATTTGAAGTAATGCCATTGTTTATCTCTTGTTTTAATACTGGTGCTTATTATAGCAGGTTTGTTGACATAATCCTTTTTAAAAATCGAAGAGCTTTTCTTCTACTCGCTCCACTTCTGCCACTAATTTTTTGATAAAACGCAGCTTGTCATTGAGTGCCTTTGCCTGTTGCCATTGCTGAGTAGAAAGTGCATCAGCTAATTGAGTTAAAATAGCTCGTTGAGCCTGTGTAATGTCTGTCGAGAAATCAGTGAGCCGATCATTGTCACGTTGTGCTTCAATTTCTTCTAATGCTTCACGCCATTGCATTTGCTGCAGTAAAAAAGCCATATCATGATGACGCTCTTCATCATTAGCTGAGGGGTCTTTGGTATGAAGACGAATAATGCAGTCAGCACGCAATATAGGATCGTTGAGGATCTGTAATGCATCATTCACTTCTGCCGATTTTTGCATTGCTAAACGCTGCTCTTGCGCAGAATGCGTAGTGAAATTATCGGGATGGAGTGACTTTTGCAAGGCAAGATAACGGCTTGATAGTGCGGTCTGATCAATATGGAACTCAACAGGTAAATCAAAAATTTCAAATGGATTCATTTTTAGCTCAACGTAATAACAACTCATCAAACATGAAAACTTTCACCACAACCACATTGCTCTTTAACATTCGGGTTATTAAATTTAAAGCCTTCATTTAATCCTTCTTTTGCAAAATCCAGCTCTGTTCCATCTAAGTAGACAAGGCTCTTTGCATCCACAATAATTTTTACACCATGTTGTTCAAATACGTGATCATCTTCATGTAGTTCATCAACGAATTCAAGTACATAAGCCAATCCTGAGCAACCTGATGTTTTAATCCCTAAGCGTAAACCAATCCCCTTGCCCCGATTTGTCAAGAACGTTTTTACTCGATCTGCTGCAGTTTCAGTAAGAGAAATACTCATTAAATTTACCTCTTATTCTTTCAGACTAAAGGGGCAATCTTGCCCCATTTAGTTTGTGATTATTTTGCTTCTTTTTTGGCTTTATAATCTGCAATCGCGGCTTTAATCGCATCTTCAGCGAGAATTGAGCAGTGTACTTTTACAGGTGGCAATTCTAACTCTTCAGCAATTTGGCTATTTTTAATCGCTTGCGCTTCATCTAACGATTTACCTTTTACCCATTCCGTAATTAACGAACTTGATGCGATCGCTGAACCACAACCATACGTTTTAAATTTTGCATCTTCAATGATGCCATCATCATTCACTTTAATTTGAAGCTGCATGACATCACCACAAGCTGGCGCCCCCACCATGCCTGTTCCAACATTGCTGTCTTTTTTATCTAAAGATCCCACATTACGAGGATTTTCATAGTGATCAATTACTTTATCGCTGTATGCCATTTTATGTTCCTTTCCAATTTAACGAAAGTGCGGAACTGACGCTCTAAAAGTTGTTAAAAAACGACCGCACTTTTGATTTCAATACGCTATAGAGTAAGGCAATATCGCCAATACTCCTTTCCTCTTCTCAAGTTAGTGGTGTGTCCATTCAATCGTGCTTAAATCGACGCCTTCTTTGTACATATCCCAAAGTGGAGACAGTTCACGCAATTTCTCAACTGCATTTTTCACTAGATTGATTGTGTAATCAATTTCTTCTTCTGTCGTATAACGCCCTAATGTGAAACGAATAGAGCTGTGCGCGAGTTCATCATTTAACCCTAACGCACGTAATACATACGAAGGCTCTAAACTCGCAGAAGTACAAGCGGATCCTGAAGAGACGGCAATATCACGTAATGCCATCATTAATGATTCACCTTCAACATAATTGAAACTGATGTTTAAGTTACTGTCTAAGCGATGTTCCATTGAACCATTAACATAGGTTTCTTCAATGTCTTTTAAACCATGATATAAACGATCACGTAATGCTTTTAGACGAGGCATTTCTGTCGCCATTTCTTCCTTACAAATACGATACGCTTCGCCCATACCGACAATTTGGTGAACAGGTAACGTACCTGAACGCATACCACGTTCGTGTCCCCCACCATGAATAATGGCTTCTAAACGTACACGTGGTTTACGACTCACATACAATGCTCCGATCCCTTTCGGTCCGTAAAGCTTGTGACTTGACATCGACATTAAGTCCACTTTGAGTTCAGCCAAATTAATCGGTAATTTCCCAACACTTTGCGTCGCATCAACATGAAATAAAATTTTGCGTGCACGACATAATTCACCAATTGTCGCAATATCTTGGATTACACCAATTTCGTTATTCACATGCATAATTGATACTAAAATCGTGTCATCACGCATGGCATGTTTTAATTCCTCTAAATCAATTAATCCATCTGATTTAGGGTTTAAATAGGTTACTTCAAAGCCTTCTCGTTCAAGTTGACGACAGGTATCTAAAACGGCTTTGTGTTCTGTTTTGCAAGTGATGATATGCTTACCTTTTGTTTGATAAAAATGTGCTGCGCCTTTAATAGCCAAATTATCCGATTCTGTTGCACCAGAGGTGAAGACAATTTCGCGAGAATCTGCACCAATTAAATCAGCAATATGATTACGCGCAACATCAACCGCTTCTTCTGCCTGCCAACCAAATTTATGCGAACGTGAGGCTGGATTACCAAAGGTGCCGTCAACCGTTAAGTATTCCATCATTTTTTTTGCAACACGCTCATCCACAGGACAAGTCGCTGCATAATCAAGGTAAATAGGTAATTTCATTTCTTCTCTCACTCCTAAAAAGTTCATTTTCTAACCGCACTTTATGCAAGCTTAGTTATCTAAAATAATTAAATTATCAAAATCCCCATGAAATTCAATTGATGCACATTTTTGGCGATTTTGTTCAACAAGCTCCGCAAGGCTAATCTCATTTAGGAAATCTTCAATACGCTGGCTTAATCCCATCCAGAGTGAATGCGTCAAACATTCTGCCCCATCTTGACAATCACCACGCCCTAGACAACGTGTTACATCAATATTTTCATTAACTGCGTTAATCACCATGCCAACTGAAATTTTATCTGCTGATAAGCCTAATTGATATCCCCCACCTGGTCCACGGACACTTTTAACCAGTCCATGTCGACGCAATTTAGCAAATAACTGCTCTAAATATGAAAGCGAAATATGCTGTCTTTCAGAAATATCAGATAAACTAACAGGGCCTCTGTTTGAATGTAATGCAATATCAAGAATCGCAGTTACGGCATAGCGTCCTTTAGATGTTAATTTCATCTTATCTTCCTTCAATGTAATAAATAACTTTTGAATATTTACATATCAGACTAAATTAGTCAACTATTCGAAAATCCTATTTCAAACGTTTTTCAACCGCACTAAGCATACCTTGTAAAATATTCAGTTCATTTTTTTCAATTGCTGCACGTTGATATAAACGGCGGAGTTTCAACATAACTGCTTGATTTTGAATGAAACCTAGTTTGGTATACAGTTGCTCGGTTTGTGTAAAAAAATACTCTATTTCAGTATGTTTTGGATAGATATTTTCTATTGTTGCAAGTGGTAATGGCTTCTCTTGTTGGGCTAAATAAGCCATACGTAATTCATAACAAATGAGTTGCACAGCCATTGCCAAATTCAATGAAGAATACTCTGGATTGGCAGGAATAGTCAGATGATAACGGCATTTTAACAACTCTTCATTTGTCAGCCCGATCCGTTCACGTCCAAATAAAATTGCAACTTTTTGCTCGCTCGCACAGCTTATGGCTTTTTCTCCACATTCACGGGGTTCAATTAAAGTGTGTTGTAGATGGCGTAAGCGAGCACTCGTCCCAATCACTAAAGCACAATCTGCGATGGCATCCTCAAAACAATTCGTTATCACCGCGTGTTTCACTAGGTCTTCGGCCCCAGCAGCCAAAGCCAATGCTTGTTCATCAATCTGCTGTTTAGGCGAAACAAGATATAAATGTTGTAGCCCCATTGTTTTCATTGCTCGTGCAGCAGAGCCAATATTTCCTGTATGCGAGGTTTCCACTAAAACAATTCTAATATTTTCCAACATAGACAACTTATCCTATCGCAAATAGGTGCTATTTTAGCATAATACCCATTATTTTTAGTCAAGAACTCGGCGTTTTTTTACTAAAATTTCAATAAAAAATCGAGGAATCGGCGCTTAATACTCTTTTGACTGACTCCCCATTTCCCACTCTGATGTATGACGACTTTCTATTCGATGAGGAGGAACCAAACGGCATTTAAATAGTTCTCGCTATTGAATTGAAAAATATTTATAATATTTAATCCTACATGTTCTTTAAAATCTGGTGGAAACAATGAATCCAATGTTAAATATCGCAATTCGTGCGGCACGAAAAGCGGGCAATATAATTGCTAAAAATTATGAACGCCGTGATGACATTCAAACGACATTAAAAAGCGCAAATGATTATGTGACAAATATCGATAAAGCTTCAGAAGAAGCAATTATTGAAATCATCAAAAAATCTTATCCAGAACATACGATCATTACGGAAGAAAGTGGTGCGTTAGAAGGGAAAGAGAGCGATATTCAATGGATTATTGATCCGCTAGATGGCACAACAAACTTTGTGAAAGGTTTGCCACATTTCTCTGTTTCTATTGCAATTCGTGTAAAAGGTCGTACTGAAGTCGGCGTTGTCTATGATCCTATTCGTAATGAACTCTTCACCGCTGTTCGTGGCGAAGGCGCAAAATTAAATGACATGCGTTTACGAGTAGAAAATAAACGTGAATTAGATGGTGCAATACTTGCAACAGGTTTCCCATTCAAAAAAGCACGTTTAATGCCGACGCAATTTGCGATAATGAACAACTTGATTAAACAAGCCGCTGATTTCCGTCGTACAGGTTCTGCTGCCTTAGATTTATGTTATGTTGCTGCCTGCCGTGTAGATGGCTATTTTGAAATGGACATCAAAGCATGGGATGTGGCTGCTGGTGACTTAATTGTACGCGAAGCAGGAGCGTTAGTGTCTGATTTTTACGGTGGACATCAATATTTAACTTGTGGACATATTATTGCAGCGACACCTCGTGTAATGAAAGACATGCTCAACCATATTCAACCTTGTCTGAATGATGAATTTAAGCAGTAATGGAATACAATAAAAATACCCCGCGATGATAGCGGGGTATTTTTATCTCGCGTGCGCCACGCAACACCTCACGAATCAGTTGAATTTATGCTATCTAGATAACGCGCTAATTCTTCTACATCTGACAACCATACTTGTTCCAATTGTGCAATCCATTCTGTAATGTGCATTGCCCAATGAGGATTATCAGGATCTTGGGCTTGTGCAGCAAGTTGTTGTACACGTTTTAAACCGACCGAAGCTGCTGCCCCTTTGATTTTATGTGCTGCGGAAAGCACGTCAGGTTTCTTTTCTTGATCTTGTTGATAAGCAGTAAAGGCACTTAACAATTCCTTCAAATAGTCTGGCATCGTATTTTTAAATAAAGCGAGGCTATTTTGTAAAAATCCAACCCCTAACATCTCCACGAGCTCATTTAGCATTTTTAGATCAAAGTGAGCAAGACTGGACGTCTGTTCCGTTGTTTTTTTTAATGCTAAATTGACCGCACTTTCATCACCAAAATAGTCGATCAAGCACGTTGTCAACTCCTCTAGGGAAAGTGGCTTACGTAAAACATCATCCATGCCATTTTGTTGGTAATCTTTTTTGTTATGCATCACATTAGCCGTTAATGCAATCAAAGGAGGTAAAAAATCGTACTCACCGATTTCATAGCCATGTCGTAAATGTTTAGCCACATCAAAGCCTGACATATCTGGCAATTGAATATCTAATAGCAACAAGTCATACTCATGCTGCTCAAATTTTTCAATGGCTTGTTGCCCTGTCATCGCGACATCCACCACATACCCTAATTTTTCAAGGACAGATTTAGCAACAACAACATTAACCTCAATATCTTCGACCAACAAAATATTCAATGTGGTTGGAATAGGATTTTGAGTTGTAATAGGCTTATCAACTTCTTTAACAGGCAACATAAGTGTAAAACATGAACCTTTGCCCATCTCACTTATTGCACATAAATCCCCCCCCATTAACTGAGCAATGGTTTTAGACACCGCTAAACCAATTCCGCTGCCAGAGGGTTTATTTTCACTTGATTGCACTTGATAATACATGTCAAAAACGCGAGGTAATTCGTCAGCAGGGATTCCCACCCCCGTATCCGTTACACTAAAAGCGATTTGGTGTGCCGAAACACGTTTGACATGTAAACTCACGCTCCCTTTTGGCGTAAATTTCACGGCATTACCAATCAAATTCCAAAGAATTTGGCTCAACCGCGCATAATCTAACATCAACCAATGCGGTAAATGACTGTCCGTGACTAATTGAAAGTCGAGTTTCTTTTGCTGAGCTAATAAACTCGCAAAATTACTAATATCATTGAGAAAACTATGCAACTCCACTTCCTTGACATTCAATTCGATACGCCGTGCATCAATTTTTTCGAGATCAATGATGTCACTAAAAATATGCCCGAGTGAAATCGCACTCACGTTAATCGTTTTTAAATAATTACGTTGCTGCTCTGTCAGATCTTCGTCTAACAAAATTCGACTCAAGCCAATGATCCCATTTAATGGTGTACGTAATTCATGACTAATCGTTGCCATTAAGCGCGTTTTATCACGGCTGGTTTTTTCAATGTTATCTAAAGCAATAGACAACTTTTTCTCAGCAATGACACGCTCTGATACTTCATTACGTAAATTATTGACTAATTGGGAGAGCCCTTGACGAGAATGTTCCAGTTTTTCAACCAAAACAGTAAAAAAATAAATGACAAAAGGAGCAGAAATGAGACCAAAAGTAATCGAACGAATCAGATCAATCCAATACACTTCACCAATAATAAATAAACTTAACAGTGCCTGTGTACATAATGCCAGAATAGCTAAAACGATCAGACCAAGAATAGAAAATTTCACTCGCCCTAAACGAATCACCCAATCCACATATTTCTGCGTAAAATATCGTATATTTTTCATTATCTTAGGTTACCTGAGTAAACATAATTTGCGCTATTGTATCACCAACTTAATAACGTAAGAAGTAAAGTCTTTCATCTCATCTGTGCCTGTACAAATAACAACGCCCTCTTTATCAAACAAAGAGGGCGTTACTCAGATCATCCTTGTATAGCAGGCTGCATTATTTTTCTGAGACAGTGACTCGCCAACAGTTATGAATATGCTTATTGCGTTCAAAATCGAGTGGGCGTGTTTTCTCTGAAATATCCACCGCACTTAAACCCAATTCAGTCAATCCAGCGAAATCCATTTTGAAGCCACGTTTGTTATTGGAAAAGACGATTATGCCATTTGGTCGCAAAATACGCTTTAAATTGGTCATCAGTTTAATGTGATCACGCTGCACATCCCAGCTGTCCTCCATACGTTTTGAGTTAGAAAATGTCGGAGGATCCACGAAAATCAAATCAAATTGACGATCACAACGTGCAAGCCATTGTAAACAGTCTGCTTGGATTAGCTTGTGCTGTTTGCCTTCTAAATCATTGAGCAATAAATTCTGTTCTGCCCAGTTTAAATAGGTATTCGACATATCCACTGTGGTTGTGGATTTTGCCCCGCCCAATGCAGCGTGTACCGTTGCCGACCCAGTGTAAGCAAACAGATTTAAGAAATCTTTCCCTTTTGCCATTTCACCCAACATTTTGCGGGTTAAACGGTGATCGAGGAATAAACCTGTATCCAAATAATCCGTTAAATTCACCCATAATTTTGCGCCATACTCATTGACATAAAAATACTCACCTTTATTGGCTAATTTTTCATATTGATTCGTGCCTTTTTGTTTTTGGCGGACTTTTAAAATCAACTTATTCGTTTCGACGCCAGTCACTTGTAAGGTTGCCGTTACCGCATCTAATAAACGTTGGCGTGCTTTATTTTCATCAATATTTTTCGGTGCAGCATATTCTTGAACAACGATATGATCGTCATAGCGATCCACCGCTAAGTTGTACTCTGGCAGATCGGCATCATAGAGGCGATAAGCATTCAGACCTTGTTGTTTCGCCCATTTTTCGATTTTTTTGATGTTTTTTTGCAGACGGTTAGCAAAATCAACCGCCACAAGTGTTGCTGAAGTGCGGTCAAATTCTAACGCATTTTCTATCGCACTTTTTTGCAATTCAGATTCAGGGCGAGCACTAATGCGGTAATTTTTTTGTACACATTCTAGCGGACCATTTTTCGCTTTAAATTGACGGTGTGAGCGCAAACGTAAGCAGTCCAACAATGCAGGTTCTGCGCTAAATACCGACACATTCCAATCGGCAAACTGCTCTTTTAAACGCTGACCAAACACAGAATATAACGCAATTAATGCTGGGGTGGTGCCTAAACGCTCACCATAAGGTGGGTTACAAATCACCGTCCCTTTTTCCTCTGCAAATGGATTTTTTAATCCCGCCACATCACCTTGTTGCCATTGGATTAAATGGGCAACGCCTGCATTTTGAGCATTGCGTTTTGCTTTTTGTAATACTCGGTGGTCTAAATCAAAGCCATAAAAATTTGCTTTGTGTTCTCGGTTGAATTCTTGTTCTGCTAATGCCACCGCTTCACCTTTGACTTTATCCCAAGCACTTTGATTATGCTCTTTCCAAGAATCAAAGCCCCAATGTAAGCGATATAACTGCGGTGCAATTTTTGCTTGCATTTGTGCAGCTTCAATAAGCAACGTCCCTGAACCGCACATTGGATCAATTAGTGGCGACCCCACTTCCCAACCTGAACGTAACACAATGGCTGCGGCTAACGTTTCACGTAATGGCGCTTTGCCGGTATCTTCACGATAGCCACGCATATGCAGTGCTTCACCGCTTAAATCTAAAGAGATCACCAATTCTTCACGATTTAAATACGCATGAATACGGATATCGGGATAATCTTTATCCACATTCGGACGGGCTTTCCCTGCTCGCTCAAAATAATCCACAATCCCGTCTTTAACACGCATTGCACCAAACTGAGTATGGCGAATTTCTCGGTTAGTCCCGTTAAAATCCACCATAAAATTGGCTTTTTCATCGAAATAATCCAGCCAATGTTGACTGACGACAGCTGAATATAAATCAAGATCGCTGTAAATTTTGGTGTGCACAATCGGCAATAACACACGAGATGCTAAACGAGTCCAAAGCAAAACGCGATATTGTGTTTCATCATCGGCCTGAAAATGTACCCCACCCTGCGCCACTTGGCATGCCATTGCGCCTAATTCGGTTAGTTCGTTTTTTAATAATTCTTCAAACCCACGTGCTGTAGTAGCAAAAAGTTGTTTCATTGGTGATCTCTACTCATAAAATGAAGGAAAATTATAACAGGTTTTACACACGAAAAGAGAATGAAAAACAAAGTGCGGTCGAAACTGTTGGAATTTCTACCGCACTTTGTCTTCACGCTTCAGCAATGCGTACGACTATTTCACTTGCATACCTGGTTTTGCGCCAGCATCAACATCAAGTAAGAATAAATCGCTACCGCCAGTACCCGCACTTAAAATCATCCCTTCAGATAAACCAAATTTCATTTTACGTGCCGCAAGGTTTGCAATCACAATTACAAAACGACCTTCAAGTTCTTCAGGTTTGTCGTAAGCGGCTTTGATACCCGAGAATACTTGACGAGTGTGGTCGCCTAAGTCTAATTCAAAACGCAATAATTTATTTGCTTCTGGTACAGCTTCGCATTTAATCACTTTCGCTACACGTAAATCTAATTTCGCAAAATCATCGATCGTGATCGTTTCTGCAATCGGTTCAACTTGGCTTGCAGGCTCTGCTTTTGCCGAATTCTTTTGATCTAATGCTTGCTGTGCTGCAAATTGTTCTTTCGTTTCGTTCACAATCGCCTCAATGTGTTTTGGATCTAAACGTTGTGCCAACGCTTTGAAGGGTAAAATTTGATGATTTAATAATGGCGCATTTAAGCTTTCCCAACGTAATTCATCTTGTAAAAATGCTTCCGCACGTTCAATAATTTGTGGAATAACAGGTTTCAAGTAGATTGCTAATACGCGGAATAATTGTAATGCCATTGAGCAAACGGCTTGTAATTCTGCATCGCGACCTTCTTCTTTCGCAATCACCCAAGGTGCTTTATCGTCGATGTATTTATTTGCTTTGTCCGCTAATAACATCACTTCACGCACCACTTTACCAAACTCACGTTCTTCATAGTAAGTAGCAATTTGCGCTGATTTTTCAACAAATTCGGCTAATAATTCAGGTTCTGCGATCTCTGCCGCTAATTTACCGTCAAAACGTTTAGTAATAAAACCTGCGCTGCGTGACGCTAAGTTCACGAATTTATTCACCACATCTGCATTTAAACGTTGTACGAAATCATCAAGATTTAAGTCTAAATCTTCAATACGGTTGTTTAATTTCGCTGCATAGTAATAACGTAAATATTCAGGCGCTAAGTGGCGTAAATAAGTTGATGCTTGGATAAATGTACCGCGAGATTTTGACATTTTCACGCCATTTACAGTGACATAACCATGCGCAAATACGTTCGTCGGTTTGCGTAAATCACAACCTTCTAACATGGCTGGCCAGAACAGGCTGTGGAAATAAACGATGTCTTTACCGATGAAGTGATAAAGCTCAGCGGTGCTGTCTTTTTTCCAGAAATCATCAAAATTTAAACCGCTCTTATCGCACAGATTTTTGAACGATGCCATATAGCCAATTGGTGCATCTAACCAAACATAGAAATATTTGTCTTCTGTATCTGGAATTTTAAAACCAAAATAAGGCGCATCGCGCGAAATATCCCATTGTTGTAAACCTGATTCAAACCATTCTTGCATTTTGTTCGCAATTTCAGGTTGTAATGAACCCGACTTGATCCACTCTTTCAACATACCTTCAAATGCAGGTAAATCGAAGAAGAAGTGCTCTGAATCTTTTAATACGGGGGTTGCCCCCGATACCACAGAACGTGGATTAATTAATTCTGTTGGGCTATACGTTGAAGAACAAACTTCACAGTTATCGCCATATTGATCTTCCGCTTTACATTTTGGGCAAGTGCCTTTTACGAAACGATCGGGTAAGAACATCCTTTTTTCAGGATCAAATAATTGTGAAATGGTACGACTCTTAATGAAACCATTCGCACGTAATTTTTTATACATTTCCGCAGTTAACGCTTCATTTTCAGGGCTGTGCGTTGAATGATAGTTATTGTAACTAATATTAAAACCTTCAAAATCTGCAACGTGATCGGCTTTTGATTTTGCAATCAGTTCTTCAGGAGTGATCCCCAATTTATCTGCATTCAACATAATTGGTGTACCGTGCGCATCATCAGCACAAATAAAATGCACATTGTGCCCACGCATACGTTGGAAACGCACCCAAATATCCGCTTGGATATGCTCAAGTAAATGTCCTAAATGAATCGCGCCATTGGCATAAGGTAAGGCGCAAGTCACTAAAATATTTCGTGCCGAACTTGTCATCGATTATTCCTATTTTTCATCAAAAAATTGGCGTTTATGTTACCTTATCGGCGGTATTTTTTCCAGTTTAACCGCACTTTTCCACATTTCTGCTTAACAGTTGCAGAGGTTCGTGGTTAAATATTGTTGAGTGATTAACTAAGGCTTTAATGAGCCATAAAAATAACAGGATAAAATCGATGGGAATTTTATTTTCGGATAGTTTAAATGATAGTCAAAAAGAGGCGATTCAAAATATATTTGAACAATTTCAACATCCAAGCTTACAAAAAGATTTAGTTGCATTAAACGCTATTAAAAAAATTGAAAAAGGCGGCAACACATTACGTGTTGAAATCCAAATGCCATTTGCTTGGAATACTGGATTTGAACAACTTAAATCAGCCTTAACTGAATCATTGCTTAAAGCAAGCGAAAGCCAAGAAATTAAATGGCAATTAAATTACCAGATTGCGACACTAAAACGTGCAAATAACCACCCAGCTGTAAAAGGCGTGAAAAATATTATTGCAGTGACTTCAGGTAAAGGGGGGGTTGGTAAATCAACCGTTTCTGTAAACTTAGCAATTGCACTACAAAAACAAGGCGCTCGTGTCGGGATTTTAGATGCAGATATTTATGGCCCATCAATTCCACATATGTTAGGCGTTGCAGATCAACGACCAACGTCACCAGATAACAAACACATCACCCCAATTCAAGCACATAATTTATTTGCAAACTCAATTGGTTTCTTAATGGAAGCAGATAGCGCAACGATTTGGCGTGGTCCAATGGCAAGTAGCGCTCTAAGCCAATTATTGCAAGAAACCTTATGGCCGGATTTAGATTATTTAGTGATTGATATGCCTCCAGGCACTGGCGATATTCAATTAACGCTTTCACAGCAAATTCCTGTCACAGGGGCAGTTGTCGTCACAACGCCACAAGATATTGCGCTACTTGACGCAATCAAAGGTGTAGCAATGTTTGAGCGTGTATCTGTACCAGTCCTTGGTATTATCGAAAATATGTCAATGCATATTTGTAGCAACTGCGGTCACCATGAAGCAATTTTTGGTACAGGTGGCGCTGAAAAGATCGCGCAAAAATACAATGTGAAAGTGCTCGGTCAGCAACCACTACATATTCGTTTACGTGAAGATCTTGATAAAGGAACCCCTACGGTTGCAGCCGCACCAGAAAGTGAAATCGCACAATCCTTTATGCAACTAGCCGAAAAAGTTGCCTCAGAGCTTTATTGGCAAGGTTCAGTGATCCCAAGTGAGATCATGTTCAAAGAAGTAAAATAATCAATGTTGCAAAAACGACCGCGCTAAAAAACAACAGCGCGGTCATTTTTTTCATAACCCTTAAAATAACAAAACGCCCTCAATCTTGAGGGCGTTTCTTTGGTATATATCGTAAAAATTAGCGACGTAAACCTAAACGAGCGATAGTTGCAGTGTAAAGCTCAAGATTAGTACGTTTTAAGTAATCTAAAAGTTTACGACGACGAGAAACCATACGCAATAAACCACGACGACCGTGGTGATCTTTTTTATGTTCAGCAAAGTGAGCTTGTAAATGGTTGATTTGTGCAGTTAATAACGCGATTTGTACTTCTGATGAACCCGTATCTTTTGCATCACGACCAAACTCAGCAACGATTGCTGCTTTTTTTTCTGTACTTAGAGACATTTGATAACTCCTAAAAGTTAAGTTAAACATACATCGTTAGCCGATCTCTAATCCAGCTACGACAAAGGAATGTGAATTTTAGCATTGATTAGGATAAAAGCAATAAAATCTTTGTAAAATCCACCGCACTTCACACAAAAAGAAAGCCTGTAAAACAGGCTTTCTGAGGTTTGAAATTAGAATGTGATTTCAGCACTGAGTTTGTAGTTTCGACCAGGAGAATAAAAACGGTTGATACCTTTCCCTGTCGTTTGGTTAATTAAGTTACTTGTACCAAATGGCTTAATTGAACGCGCAGATTCCCATGTTAAATATTTACGATCAGTTAAGTTATACACACCAAACTGTAACGTCACGTTTTTAACGGGTTTTATATATGTCACAAAATCGACTAAAGTATAATCATCACTACGCCATTTTATCGCGCTATCTTTATAACCTTGCTCTTGATAGAACATGTTATAAGTGTCTTTGGCTTTCTTCGCACTTACGTGTGTCACATATAAATCTGCACCAAATTTATGTTCTTTCTGATCATAGCCCAATCCTACAACCGATGTTTTTGGTTGAATTGCATTCATTGGTCGATCACCATCTAAGCGACCTTTTTGATAAGTAAATTTATAACTCATGTTAAAGCCATCCAACAACCCAACAAAATAGCCTAAGTTCAAACGTGAATTAATCTCAATGCCTTTTACTTTTGCATTATCTACATTCACATTCTGATAGAGTTGGAAATCTCTTGCTTGTGCTTGTCCACCGACTGAATTCGATAGATTTCTTGGTCCTAAATAAGCTAAATCAATGAAATTGCGGTATTTAGTTTGGAATACACTTGTGCTAATAAATCCCCAATCATGATGAAGCGTTAACGCAATTTCTTGGTTTTTTGCTTCTTCTGACTTCATATCTGGATTAGGTAAAATAGTAAAGTCAGGATGTTTAAATGTGAAATAAAGTTCATCCGATGTTGGTGCTCTGAAACCTTTCGAATACTTAACTTGTAATCTTAAGAAATCAAGTGGATCAAAAGTTGCTCCAAGAGAATAAGAATGTTTTTTGAATTTCTTATCTTGCGCAATATAAGCAATATTTTCCTCTGCATTTTTACGAATTTGTTCTGGAGTTAACGCCTTTGTATAAACTTGCCCCCCAGGAGTTATTACTTTTTCCCCCTCTGGCAGCGGAATAAATAGACCTTTGACCATATCATCAGCAATCTTAGGTGTGACTCCTGGAATATATTCAGGTTGATATTTAATGTCATCAAAACGATAACCTATATCCAAATTCAACATATCATGTAGTTGTATGTTATCCGAAAGATACAATGATTTAGTTGTGGAGTCCACAGGGATCAAGAAAGATGTCACAGGCTCATGTCGAGGACACAATAACCCATTAAAAGATGAATCTGTTTTACAATCCCTTAATGCCCCAGAGAAATTCTGACCTAATGTTCTTTCTGCCCACCATGTCGGATGGGAACCATCATATCCTGATCTATTGATCATTTCTTTACGTATTTTAGAATAAGTACCACCATAAGAAATGTCATTACTGATATCAAATAAAGATAAATTTTTAGTCAAATCTAAATTCACTTGTTTAGTATTCGTATTTAAATCACGTTTCTTATAATCAAATGGACGATATCCTACAGAATTAGGCAAAATGAGGTGGTATCGTTCATTTTTTGCATCTTTATAAGTACCAAACCTCTTGCCGTTAACATCCATAAATGTATTTAATTTGATCTCAGCTTTTTTAGGTTCATCTGATGAATAACGATATTTATAAGCTGTAATCAACGCATCACAATCAAAAATCGAACAGTCTAGCCAAAGGCGAGAAGGATCTAATTGTTTGCCTAGAAAAGCTGAATTATTTGTTCCTTTTTCTACAATAAATGGTTTCCCCGTTTTGCCATCGATAACTTGTTGGCTATTTTCATACTTCTGTAAAGTAATAGCTTCTCCATTACGATCAACAATTTTTCCATCTTTCAATTGAAGACCTAATGGATTCTTGTAAGAATCACATTTTTCATTACCATCACAATAATCTTCTGTTCTCGCTCTTGTTGTAATTTTTTGCTGTGAGTACGTTAATTTTAACGTATCCCAGAATGGTGTCTCAGTAAAATTTTCATAAGTAAATGAAAGGTTTTTACGTTTTACTTCATCATTTGCATGACGTGATTCCTTCTCATCATAAGTAATATATTTAGAAGCAGGTTGTAATGAATAAGAGCGATCATGTCCACGCGTATTAGTTTGATACAAATCAGAAGAAACAGTAAAACGGTGATTATCTGTCGGTGAAAAAGAGAATTTCACTAAAGTACTCTCTTTAGTAATAGTATAAGGGTCTGTTTTTTCTCTTTCTTTGCCCTGAATATCTTCTGCATATTTATAATCATAGTTCTCTAATTCATGACCATGACGATCTGTATGCATAAATAACATATCAAATTGCTTATAACGTCCAGCGACAGTAACCGCATTTAAAGCCTGATTATCCACTGTGCTATAACCTGTCTTATACCCTAAATGCCAATCTTTCTCGATTAAAAAGTCTCTTGCATCTTTAGTCTCAAATAATACGGCACCACCTAATGAGCCAGTCCCAACTTTAACTGAATCTGCACCTTTTGCTATTTTAGCGACTTTTAATGTTTCAATCTCAACACTATTTCTTGTGTTATTAAAGTTACCATAACCTTCAAATAACTCTTTAAAACCTTGTGAAGACAATGTTTCTGCTTGGTGCAAACCATCAACAGTAATTGCAACACGGTTTTCATCTACACCACGGATCGCATAACCACTTGAACCAAAACGTCCTGCTTCAACAACTGTCACACCAGTTTCATAGCGGACTAAATCACGACTGTCCTGAACTTGCTGACGTTTTAATAAATTAGACGTTTTAATCGTCTCACCGACTTTCTTATCTTTTACACTCATTTCATCTTGCTGAGACGTTACAGTAATAGTGTCTAATGACTCAACTTGTTCATCCGCTAACGTAAAACCACAATAGCTAAATAATGCTAAAGAAATTAATGAAAGTTTTATTTTTTTATGAGCTAGAACTGCCATGATGTTTTCCTGAAATAAATTGATATACCCTAAAAAATAATAACGTTAAAATTATTTTAATCTTCCAAATGACCTTCGTCTAAATGAACAAAGCTCACTAAGTCATCGTTACTCACCTGGAAAGCCTGACCAAAACCTTTTACAAACAATCCTTGAGTTGGTTTAAAACTAAATAAATGGAAGTCCTTCATTCGCGATAATTCATCGATCAAATTACCTTGTCTTGCTTTCAGTGCTGCAATCCCCTCTTTCCACTCATCTGTTTCTCTCTCAACAATTCGTGCAGTTGCATCAAATGAAAGACGACGACGAGCAAAAATTTGACGACTTTTACTTTCGTCTTCAATGAGCATAAGAGAAACTTTTGGCACTTCTTGCAAATTACGTGCATGGCGAGCAATAGTAGAAATAAACACTTGATATTCTCCATTACTGATTGCAAAAGGCGCGTAGCTGACATTTGGGTTCCCATCACTACCCACGGTTGCTAGCATAATCGTTTTGCATTGTGCTTTTAATTCTTGAATTTCTGGACCTAAACGATTTTGTAATACTTCTTGACGATTTGTTGTCATTTTTTTTCCTTAAATAAACTGCTTAATAAACACTGTATTAAATGAATTGTTTAAACTTTTCCACCTGTTCTGGAAATAGCTGGCGCGCTTCATCACGCCCTAAATAAACTTTAAAAATAGTCTGTCCGTTCTTTGCAATAAACGCGATGTTATAGCTTTCTTTTCCACGGAAAGGCAAGCTAACAAACACAATTTTAGCAATATTGTCTAGTTTTAAATGCCCATGTAATGCGCCCTCTTCACCTTTCATATTCAAATTATAATAACCTCGTCCCAACAATCCTGTCGGGAAGCGATCTTTTATTTCAAAGATTGACCCCTCTTTCTCAATAATCGTAGTAAATGTTCCCCATTGACTAATAGCCATTAAAATTTCTTCTGCTCTTTCCTCTGAAAAAATGCGAGCAAACTCCTCAGGGAGTGCACATAAAATATCCCCTTCAGGTAACGCAAAATGCGAGGCCATATCTAGAGTAATCGCCATCGGATTATCCTTAATATATTGAGCAACTTGTTCTTTTAACTTCATTACGTTTTATCCTAAGTAAAATGTTTTTAACAAATGCAAGTAAACGCACTCTAATTGATAATAGTTCTTAATTATATTTGCAATTGATGTTTTTTTCAAAAAAAAATTAAACATTTTTATAAGAAGTGTGACCAAGGTCTAATTATTTATTTAAAAAAATAAAAAAACACGTCATTGGTTAAAAAGAATTGAATAACAAAACAAGACAGAAAAATGACTTCAAACAAATCATGATTAAAATAAAATCAATTGAATTCTTTTAACTAACTTTTACTTGTAACCCAGAAGCTAAAATGTATAATACTGAATTAGTTTAATGCTGTTTATCAATAGTGCCTGGGTGGCGAAATTGGTAGACGCAGTTGATTCAAAATCAACCGCCTTCGGGTGTGCCGGTTCGAGTCCGGCCCTAGGCACCATTGATAAATAGCATAAAAAAGCCGACTCAGCGTCGGCTTTTTATTTTAAAATTGATAAGATACTATTTAATACTTATATTGTTCCCATCAATTTTCATTCCTTTTTTCATTAATCAATTTGTTTTTCCTTTTAATCTCCCAAAATCATCCCAAACAACAAGTTAAAGAGATTCAGACTATTTATATTGTAAGATCACAATATCTGTGTTTTAAATGCTGTTTCTGTTGCTCATCACCATTCATGCAATGTATCCATCATCTATCTATATGCTCTTTTCTCTTGTTGTCTCGTGAGATACTCAACTCATTCAACTAGTTCAAAACCTAACTAATAAAAATAAGACGCTAAGTCAGGATTCGATGAGTCTTATCTAAATCTGAACCAATGAACTAAGTCTTCGTTTAATGCAATGGACAAGACTAAGCTTAAAATATGCGTAATTGCCTCCATACCCTTCCAGAACTATAATAGACCTCAGTAAAATGGAGTATCGGATGTATTATGTTCACACTTCTGATAACTTGCCTCATTAGATAATAAAGTCAAACAGAAAGAGTTCAATTATAAGAGATGCAAGTAAAATGGTGTTAACCAGTACCAGTTAGAAGATAGAGAGAGTAGAGATGAGATAAGAGAAGAGAAAATACGTTAAGTTAAGATTGAATTGGATTGAATTGAATTGAATTGAATTGAATTGAATTGAATTGAATAAAAAGATAAAAGATAAAAGATAAAAGATAAAAGATAAAAGATAAAAGATAAAAGATAAAAGATAAAAAACAAAAAATAAAAAAAATCAAAAAACAACAAAATAAAAAAACCTCGACTTCATCCAGTCGAGGTCACTATAGTTAAAACCTGGCGGTGCCCTACTCTCACATGGGGAAACCCCACACTACCATCGGCGTAAACAGCGTTTCACTTCTAAGTTCGGCATGGATTTAGGTGGGTCCACTGCACTCTCGCCGCCAAGATATTCCGTTGATGTTCTCTTATCCTCTTCATTCTTTAATTCGAAACAAGCTGCCTGATTGTCCTTTCGTTTCCTTCGTCTTCGTATCAATTCCGTTTATCCAACACCCACAAAAATACTTGAGCGTTGTATAGTTAAGCCTCTCGGGCAATTAGTACTGGTTAGCTCAATGTATCACTACACTTACACA